>NZ_JBVIEN010000004.1:0-47565 GCF_055571835.1 Streptomyces sp. NPDC030862
GTAGACGGCTACGCTCGCGATCCCGGCGTCCCGGCAGGCACGGGCGACACGGACAGCGATTTCGCCACGGTTGGCGATGAGCACCTTGCGCACGAAGGCTCCTCGAAAACGTCACGAACATCGGGCACAGAACAGCACCGCTCGAACGTATAGGCGTCTGTTCCGTTCACCGGCCACCCGCCGGTAATCACCGGCGCGCCCCCACCGGACCGGCGGATGACCTTCCGCTGGACGCCGGGTGCCGCCCCGCCGCCGCGCGCCGGCGTCCGCGCCCGGGTTCCCGCCGGGTTACCCGGCCATGACGAACGGCTGGAAACGTTCGCGCACGGCACGACACTCGTGCGGATTTCCGACGCTCAGATCTCATGGAGGCATGCGATCATGACCGAATTCTCCCGGCGCGGGCTGATGAGAGGCGCCGCCGCGACCGGTGGCGCGCTCGCGCTGCCGGCCCTCGCCACGACACCGGCCGTGGCCGCCGCCGCAGACGGGATCGACGGCGCCGAGCACACCGTGCGCGCGACCCCGGCCATCCACGTCACCCCCGCCGACCCGCGGTACAAGGGCCTCATATCGGGCTCCAACCAGCGCTGGGTCGGCTCACCCGACTACGTACGCGTGGTCCACAGCGCCGATCAGGTCGTCACCGCCGTCCAGGAGGCCGTCGACCGCAACCTGAAGGTGGCCGTACGCAGCGGCGGGCACTGCGACGAGGACTTCACCGCCCACCGGGACGTCCGCGTCGTCATCGACATGGCCGGCATGAACACCATCGACCACGACCCGGCCATGAACGCCATCGCCGTGGGCCCCGGCGCGCTCCTCGGCTCCGTCTACCGCACGCTGTACAAGCGGTGGGGCGTCGTCCTGCCGGGCGGCACCTGCCCCACGGTGGGTGCCGGCGGGCACATCACCGGCGGCGGGTACGGGGCGCTGTCCCGCTCCCGCGGCCTGACCGTCGACCACCTGTACGCGGTGGAGGTCGTCCACGTCGGTGCCGACGGGCGGGCCCGCAAGGTGGTCGCCACCCGCGAGCCCGGCGACCCGAACCGTGAGCTGTGGTGGGCCCACACCGGCGCGGGCGGCGGCAACTTCGGCGTCATCACCCGCTACTGGCTCCGCTCGCCCGGCGCCACCGGCACCGACCCGTCGAAGCTGCTGCCGCAGGCGCCGACCGAGGTGCTGCTGTCCGACGTCAGCTGGTCCTGGAGCGACCTCGACGAGGCGAGCCTCACCCGGCTGCTGCGGAACTTCAACGCCTGGCACGAGGCCAACTCGGCGCCCACCTCGCCCGGCCGCCACCTGTTCAGCCAGCTGAAGATGATGCACAAGGCGGCCGGCTACTTCCGGATGAGCACCCAGGTCGAGGCGTCGGTGCCGGGCGCCGAACAACTGCTCGACGACTTCCTCGCCGCGGTCACCGAGGGCACCGGCGTCGCCTACCACGTGGGCGACCGCTACCGGGCGCCCTGGCTGTACGCGGTCTCCGAGTGGTCCGGCTTCGTGGAGGCCGCCGTACCGCGCTGGAAGGCCAAGTCGGCGTACGTCCGCAAGGCCATGCCGGACGAGCAGCTGAAGGCGGTCTACCGGCAGCTGACCCGCGACGACTACCCCGGCCCGTACGGGATGATCGCCGTCGTCGGCTTCGGCGGCAGGATCAACGCGGTGGCGAGCGCCGACACCGCCACCGCGCAGCGCGACTCCTTCGCCAAGATCCTCTACTGCAGCCTGTGGAGCGACCCGGCGGACGACGCCGTGCAAACGCGCTGGGTGCGCGAGGCGTACGCGGACGTCTACGCCACGACCGGCGGCGTCCCCCGCACCGGCGGCGTCAACGACGGCGCCTACATCAACTACGCCGACGCGGACCTCGCCGACCCGACGCTCAACACCTCGGGCGTGCCCTGGCACCAGCTGTACTTCAAGGACAACTACCCGCGCCTGCAGCGGGTGAAGGCGAAGTGGGACCCGAAGAACGTCTTCAGCCACCGCCTCTCCATCCGCCTTCCGTAATCGCCGCCCCTTCCCCTCCCGCCATACGAAGAGGCCCCGCCGGCCGAAGCCGGCGGGGCCCTTTCGTGGGCGCCCGGGTGTTACGGGGCCGGGAAGTGGTTCTCCTCGACGAAGAACCGGACGTACTTCTCGAAGAGGTCCTGGGTCAGGGCCGGGATCCCGATCCCCGTGCCCTCCAGGGCCCGTTCCGTCTCCGTCGTGTCGATCGGCGGGTAGAAGCCGTCCGTGTCGGACGTCATCATCTCGAAGGCGTCCAGCAGCGGCAGCAGCGCGTTGTCGCCCGACGTCACCGTCGAGGTCCAGGTCTCCCAGTCGACCTCGTCCAGCTCGTAACCGAGGGCGCGCAGGTACTGGGCGCACTGGGTGAGCGCCAGGGAGCCCTGGTTGAACAGGTGGTACGTGCCGCCGGCCGCCTCCGGGCGGGCCGCGATGCCGGTGACGGCCGCGCTGACGTAGTCGACGGGCAGCAGGTGGAAGCGGCCCTCGACGCCCTTGGGCACCGACCGCGCCTGCACCAGGCCCTTGAGCGTGAGCCACACGAAGTCCCGCGTCTGGCAGGCGCCGTTGACCTGGTCGCCGGAGATGACGTCCACCCGGTACACCGACACCGGCAGGCCACGCTCCCTGGCCAGTTCGATGACCTGCTCGGCCACCCACTTGGAGCGCAGGTAACCGCTCGCCAGCCGCTCGGCGGGGCCGGTCGGGTCCGTCACCTTCAGCGGCACGCCCGGCTCCCGCACGCCGTTGAAGACGCCGACCGTCGAGACGTAGTGCACCGGCACCGTGCGGTGGCGGGCCGCCAGCCGCAGGACCTCCTCGGTACCGCCGACGTTGGCCGCCTTCAGCGCCTCGTACGGCAGCAGCCAGTGCACCCGCGCACCGTTGTGGTAGACCACGTCGACGGTACGGGCCAGCGCGTCGAACGCCTCCTCGGTGAGGCCGAGGCGCGGTTCGGCCAGGTCGCCGCGGACGACGACGATCCGCTCCGGGTCGACGTCGTCCCACACCCGGTACCAGCGGGCGTTGTCCCGCAGCCGCTCCAGCGCCGCCGCGTCGTCCTCGCCCCGCACCAGGCAGTGCACGCGCGCCGTGGTGGTGCGCATCAGGTCGCGGAGGAGGAACGCGCCGAGGAAGCCCGTCGCGCCGGTGAGGAGGATGTCGCGCGGCGCGTCGGCCGTCGCGATCACCTCGGCGGCCGGCTGGACGTCGTCGGCGAGCCGCACCTCGGCGGCGAAGTCCACGCCGCCGCGGCCGCCGCCGGACCCGTCCGCCGGGGCCAGTGCCGTCACCACCTCGCCGTGCAGGAACGCGGCGAGCGCGGCGGGCGTCGGGTGGTCGAACACCAGCGTCGGCGGCAGCTTCAGGCCCGTCGCCGTACCGAGCTGGTTGCGCAGCTCGACGGAGGTCAGCGAGTCGAAGCCGAGCGCCGAGAACGGCTGGTCCGTCGGCACCCCGGACGCGTCCGCGTGGCCCAGCACCTCCGACACGCGGCCCAGCACCAGGTCCAGCACCGCCGTCCGCTGCTCCTCGTCGGAGAGCCCCGCCAGCCGGTCGGCCAGCGACTCCGTGGAGACCTCGGTGTTCTGCGCGGTCCGCCGCCCCGACGAGCGGGCCAGCTTCTGCAGGAGGACCGGCACCTGCACCTGCTCCCGCAGCGTCGCCAGGTCCATGGGCGTCGCCGCGAGCGTCGCGTGACCCGTCGTCATCGCCAGGTCCAGCAGCGCCGGGCCCTGCTCCGACTCGACGGGCCGGAACCCGCCGCGGGCGATGCGCTTGAGGTCGGCCTCGTCGAGGTGCCCGGTCATGCCGCTGGTCTGCGACCACAGGCCCCAAGCGAGCGAGGTCGCCGCCAGACCGCGCGCCCTGCGGTGCTGGGCGAGCCCGTCCAGGAAGTGGTTGGCCGCCGAGTACGTCGACTGGCCGGGGCCGCCGACGACCGCGGCGATCGACGAGAACAGCACGAACGCCGACAGGTCCAGGTCCTTCGTCAGCTCGTGCAGGTGCCACGCCGCGTCCACCTTGGGCCGCAGCACCGCCGCCAGCCGCTCCGGGGTCTGCGAGCCGACCAGCCCGTCGTCCAGCACACCGGCCGTGTGCAGCACACCGGTCAACGGGCGGTCCTCCGGTACGGACGCCAGCAGCTCGGCCAGCGCCTCCCGGTCCGCGACGTCGCACGCGGCGATCGTCACCTCGGCGCCCAGCGCCCGCAGTTCCGCCTCGAGCGCGGCCGCGCCCTCGGCGGCCGGGCCGCGCCGGCTGGTGAGCAGCAGGCTCCGCACACCGTGCTCGGTGACCAGGTGCCGGGCGAACAGGGCGCCCAGGCTGCCCGTACCGCCGGTGACGAGCACCGTGCCGTCAGGGTTCCAGGAGCCGGTGGTGCCGGACGCCGCCTCGGCGACCCGGCCGAGCCGCGGGATGTGCACCCGCCCGCCGCGTACCGCCGCCTGCGGCTCCCCGGCGGCCAGCACCGCGGGCAGCGCCGCCGCCGACGAGGACTGGCCGTCCAGGTCGACGAGGACGATCCGGCCCGGGTTCTCCGACTGTGCCGAGCGCAGCAGGCCCCACACCGCGGAGGCGCCCAGGTCGGTGACGTCCTCCGCGTCGGTGACGGCGACGCCGCCGCGGGTGAGCACCACCAGCCGGGTGTCGGCCAGCCGTTCGTCCGCCAGCCACCGCTGGACCAGGTCCAGCGCGTCCCGCGCGACCGTGTGGGTGCCCGCCGCCACGTCGCCGGACGTCGCGGCGGCACCGTCGGACATCGCACCCAGCGGCGCCAGGACGACGTCGACGCGCTCACCGGCGGCGACCGCCCCCGAGACCGCCGCCACGTCCGCGAAGGCCCGGCCCGCGGCGAACGGGCCCCCGCCCAGCGCCGCCCAGTGCTCCGGCTCGTCCGCCGGCATCAGCGGGTAGCGGGCCCAGTCCACGTGGAACAGCGCGTCCCGGTTCCTGGCCAGGGCGTTGGACAGCTCGCCGACGGCGATGGCCCGGCACGCCACCGCCGACGCGGTCGCCACCGGCTGCCCCGCCATGTCCGCGAGCCGCACCTCCAGCGCCCCGTCCTCGCCCACGGCCAGGCGCACGCGCAGTCTCCGCGCGCCGGTCGCGTGGAGCCGTACGCCGTGCCAGTCCGTCGAGATCCACACCGCGCCGGCCGGGCTGCTGCCGTACGTGGCCAGGCAGGAGGCGGCCAGCGCGATCTCCAGCAGCGCCGGGTGCAGCCCGAAGCCCTCGACGCCGGTGCGGCTCTGCTCGGGCAGGCTCACCTCGGCGTACACCTCGTTCTCGCCGACCCGCCACACCGCGTCCAGGCCCCGGTACACCGGCCCGTACGCGTAGCCCTGCGTGGCCAGCTTCTCGTAGGCGTCGTCCAGCGGCACCTCCTCCGCGCCGGCCGGCGGCCACTGCGCGAGGGCGAACGGGGCGTCCGGGCCGCGGAAGCCGAGGTGCCCGCGGGCGTTCAGCGTCCACGGCACGTCGGCGCTGTCGGGCCGCGAGTAGATCGACACCTCCCGGTGGCCGCCCGCGTCCGCGGCGCCCACGCTGACCTGCACGTGCACCCCGCCCTTCGCGGGCAGCGCCAGCGGGCCGAGGATCGACAGGTCCTCCAGCACGGTGCAGCCCAGCTGGTCACCGGCCCGCACGGCCATCTCCACCAGCGCCGTCGCCGGCACCAGCGTCTGCCCGAGCACCACGTGGTCGGCCAGCCACGGATGGGTCCGCACCGACAACCGGCTGGTGAACAGCGTCTGTTCGACGCCCGCCACGGTCACCGCGGCGCCCAGCAGCGGGTGCTCCGCCGACTCCAGACCCAGGTCCGAGGCCTCGGCGACCACGCCCGAGGTCTCCACCCAGAACCGCTCGTGCTGGAACGCGTACGTCGGCAGGTCGGTGTGGTGCGCCCAGGTACCGGCGTAGAAGCCCTGCCAGTCCACCGGCACGCCCGCCGTGTGCAGCAGGGCCACCCCGGTGACCAGGCTCTCCGGCTCCGGCCGGCCGCGCCGCAGCAGCGGCACCGCGGCCTCCGGGCCCACGTCGACCGTGTCCCGCACCAGCGTGGTCAGCACCGCGTCCGGCCCGACCTCGGCGAACGCGGTCGCGCCCAGGCCGTGCAGGGTGGTCACCGCGTCGGCGAAGCGGACGGCCTGGCGGACCTGGTCGGCCCAGTAGGCGGGGGTGCGCAGGTCGTCACCGGTGGCGAGCCGGCCGGTGAGCGTCGACACGACCGGGATCGTCGGCTCGTTGTACGTCAGTTCGGCGGCGATACGGCGGAACTCGTCGAGCATGCCGTCCATGCACGGCGAGTGGAAGGCGTGCGAGACGGTCAGCCGCTTCGTCTTGCGGTCCAGCCGCCGGAAGTGCGCCGCCACGTCCGAGGCCGCCGCCTCGTCGCCCGAGACGACCACGGACGTGGGCCCGTTGACGGCGGCGACCGACAGCCGGTCCCCGACGTCCTTCAGGAGGGGGAGGACCTCCTCCTCGGTGGCCTGGAGGGCGATCATCGTGCCGCCGGCCGGCAGGTTCTGCATCAGCCGGGCGCGGGCGGCCACCAGCCGGGCCGCGTCGGGCAGGCTGAGGACGCCCGCGATGTGGGCGGCGGCCAGTTCGCCGATGGAGTGCCCGGCGACGTAGTCCGGAGCGACGCCCCACGACTCCACCAGGCGGTACAGGGCCACCTCGGTGGCGAACAGCGCCGGCTGCGTGTACCCGGTCCGGTCCAGTTCGCCTCCGGCGGCGATGACGTCGCGCAGCGGCTTGTCCAGCAGCGGGTCCAGCTCCGCGCACACCGCGTCGAACGCCTTCGCGTACGCCGGGTAGGCCTCGTACAGCTCCAGGCCCATGCCGGTGCGCTGCGCGCCCTGGCCCGTGAACAGGAACGCCGTCTTGCCGGCGGCCCGTGTCCCCTGGACGACGTGCGGCGCCGGCTCCCCGGCCGCCAGGGCCCGCAGCCCCGCCAGCAGTTCGTCCCGGTGCGCGCCGACGACCACCGCGCGCTGCTCCAGCGCGGAGCGGCCCGTACCGAGCGCATACGCCACGTTCAGCGGGCACACCAGGTCCGCGTCCCGCTCCAGGTGCGCCAGCATCCGCCCGGCCTGCGCGGCGAGGGCCTGCGCCGTCTTCGCCGACACCACCCACGGCAGCAGCGGGTGCGTGAACGCGGCCTCGCCGTCACCGGACGCCTCCGCCGTACCGGCCAGGTCCTCCGCCGCCGGCTCCTCCAGGATCACGTGCGCGTTGGTGCCGCTCACACCGAACGCCGAGACGCCCGCCCGGCGCGGCGCGCCCGTGTCCGGCCACGGCCGGGCATCGGTCAGCAGCTCGACCGCGCCCGCCTCCCAGTCGACCATCGGGGTCGGCGTGTCGACGTTCAGGGTCCGCGGCAGGATGCCGTGCCGCATCGCCTGGATCATCTTGATGACGCCGCCCGCGCCGGCCGCCGCCACCGTGTGCCCGATGTTCGACTTCAGCGAGCCCAGGTACAGCGGCTTGCCCTCCGGCCGGCCCCGCCCATACGTGGCCAGCAGCGCCTGCGCCTCGATCGGGTCGCCCAGCCGGGTGCCCGTACCGTGCGCCTCCACCACGTCGACGTCGGACGCGGACAGCCGGGCGCTCGCCAGCGCCTGCTGGATGACCCGCTCCTGCGACGGACCGTTGGGCGCGGTGAGGCCGTTGGACGCGCCGTCCTGGTTGACGGCCGTACCGCGGATCACGGCCAGCACCCGGTGACCGTTGCGGCGCGCGTCCGACAGCTTCTCCACCAGCAGCAGGCCCACACCCTCGGACCAGGCGGTGCCGTCGGCGGCCGCCGCGAAGGACTTGATGCGGCCGTCCTCGGCGAGCCCGTTCTGCCGCGAGAAGTCCACGAACCCGCTCGGGTTCCCGGACACCGTGGCACCGCCGGCCAGTGCCAGCGTCGACTCGCCCTTGCGGACCGACTGCACCGCCAGGTGCAGCGCCACCAGCGACGACGAGCAGGCCGTGTCCACCGACACCGCGGGCCCCTCGAAACCGAAGGTGTACGCGATGCGGCCCGAGGCGACACTGCTGAGCTTGCTCGTCATCAGGTAGCCCTCGAGCTCCTCGGGGCCCTCCAGGCCCAGGTAGCTCTGCTCCACGACACCCGCGAACACGCCCACCGGGGTGCCGCGCAGCGTCGCCGGGTCGATGCCGGCCTGCTCGAACGTCTCCCAGGCGGTCTCCAGCAGCACCCGCTGCTGCGGATCCATCGCCAGCGCCTCACGCGGCGATATGCCGAAGAAGCCCGGGTCGAAGAGGGCCGCCCCGTCGAGGAAACCGCCCTTCTTCGTGTACGACTTGCCCGGCTTGCCGCGCTCCGGGTCGTAGAGGGAGTCGATGTCCCAGCCGCGGTCGGTGGGCCATTCGGTGATGCCGTCGGCCTCGTCCATGACGAGCTGCCACAGCTCGTCCGGGGACGTCACCCCGCCGGGGAAGCGGCACGCCATGCCGACGATCGCCACCGGTTCCTCGGTGCCGGCCTCCAGTTCGGCGAGCCGCTGCCGGGCCTTCTGCAGGTCGGTGGTCACCCATTTCAGGTATTCCACCATCTTCTGTTCGCGTGCGGACGCCCCGTCCTTGCCGGCGTCCTGACCTGATGTCTGAGGTGATTCAAGGGACATGCGGGATCAACTTCTCCTCGGGCTGGTCGTGGGGGTGATCAGTTCGCGCTGCGGCCGAGCTGGTTGTCGATGAAGTCGAAGAGGTCCTCCGCGGAAGCCGCCTCCAGGGCCTCGGCCACCTCCTCGTCCCGGCCGCTCTGCGCCGCGGTCTCGTTGAGCCGGGACAGCAGCGTCTGGAGCCGTACGGAGACGGCCGTCCGAGCGGCGTCGTCACCCAGCTCCGCCAGGGCCGCGTCCAGCCGGTCCAGCTCGGCGAGCAGCGGCTGGGACGCGCCCGGGCCGTCGCCCTCCGGAGCCACCTCGGCCACGATGTGCTCGGTCAGCGCCTCCGGGCTCGGGTGGTCGAACACCACGGTCGCGGCCAGCCGCACCCCGGTCCTGGCGTTCAGCCGGTTCCGCAGCTCCACCGCCGTCATGGAGTCGAAGCCCATCTCCTGGAACGCGCGCCCCGCGTGGACCGCGTCGACCCCGGAGTGCCCCAGCACCGCCGCGACCTCGGTACGCACCAGGTCGAGGACCGTCTGCCGGCGCTCCACGGCCGACAGCCCGGCCAGCCGCCGCGCCAGCGACTCCACCTCGCCGCCGCCCGACCGGGCCACCCGCCGGCCCGGCACCCGCACCAGCGACCGGAACACCGGCGGCACCTGGCCGTGCGCCCGCATCGCGGACAGGTCCACGGGCAGCGCCACCACGGCCGCCGTGCTGTCGGTGAGCGCCGAGTCGAACAGCGCCGCGCCCTCCTCCGGCGACACGGGCCGGAAGCCCTCGCGGCCGAACCGCTGCAGGTCGTTGTCCGTCAGCGCCCCGTTGATGCCGTAGCTGAGGCCCCACAGGCCCCAGGCGATCGACGTCGCCGCGAGCCCCCGGGCCGCCCGGTGACCGGCCAGCCCGTCCAGGAACGCGTTGGCCGCCGCGTAGTTGGACTGCCCGGGCCCGCCGATCACGCCCACGCTGGACGAGAACAGGACGAACGCGGACAGATCCAGGTGCTCCGTCAGCTCGTGCAGGTACCAGGCCGCATCCGCCTTCGGGCGGAGCACCGCGTCCAGACCGCCCTCGGTCAGCGCCGGCACCAGCCCGTTGTCCAGGACACCGGCCGTGTGCACGACACCCCGCAGCGGATGCGCGTCCGGTACGGCGGCCAGCACGGCCGCCAGCGCCTCGCGGTCGGCCACGTCGCAGGACGCGAACGTGACCCGCGCGCCCAGCGCCGACAGCTCCGCCTCCAGCTCGGCCGCACCCGGCGCCCCGGCCCCGCGGCGGCTCAGCAGCACCAGGTGCCGCACACCGTGTTCGGCGACCAGGTGCCGGGCGAACAGGCTGCCCAGGGCGCCCGTACCGCCCGTGATGAGCACGGTGCCGTCCGGGTCCCAGGCCGCCGCCCGGCCCGCCGTACCACCCTGTGCGGAGCCCACCGGCATACGGCGCAGTCTCGGCAGCAGCACCGCACCGGCGCGTACCGCCGCCTGCGGCTCGCCCGAGGCGACCACCGCGGACAGCACCTCCGCCGTCGCACCGGCGGCGTCAGGTGCCCCGTCCGTGGCGCCCGGCGCCCCGTCCAGGTCGATCAGCGTCAACCGGTCCGGCGCCTCCGCCTGGGCCGACCGCAGCAGCCCCCAGACGGTCGCCGCGGCCGGCTCCGGCACGCCCTCGGCGCCCGTGTCGACGGCGCCCCGCGTCAGGACCACCAGCCGCGTCCCGCCGAGCCGCGGCTCGGCCAGCCACTCCTGCACAAGGCCGAGCGCCCGCCGCGCCGCCGCGTGGGCGGCGCCCACCACATCGTCGGCGGCACCGGCCGCGAACCGGGCCAGCACGGCGTCCACCCCGGCCCCGGCCTCCACGGCCTTGCCGACCGCCGCCACCTCGTCGAACACGGGCACCTCGGTACCCGCGCCCGCGACGGCGCCCGCCGCGTCCAGGCCGTCGCCGTCGAGGACGCCCCAACGGAGCGACCCGTCCGGAGCCGGCAGCGCGGCGCGCTCCCAGTCCAACTCGAACAGCGGCCTCGCCGCGTCCACGGCGGCCCCGCTGAACGCCGCGTCCGGCACGTCCCGGAAGACGAGCCGCCCGATCGTCACGACGGGCCGGTCCTCCGCGTCGGCCAGCACCACCGCGACCGCGTGCGCGTCCACCGCACCGCCGCCGCCGCCGTCGGCCTCGGTCCCCGCGTCCGCCGCGGGCTCCGGCAGAGGCAGTTCGGCCGGAGCGACCCGTACGCGGACGGCGGTCGCGCCGCTCGCGTGCAGCCGCACCTGCTCCCAGCGCGCCGGCACCCGGGTCGTCCCCGGCTCGCCGTCGCCGGCGGACGCGGTCACCGCGGCCTCCAGCAGCACCGGGTGCAGCTCGTAGCGGGCGGCGTCCGGCAGCAGGTCCTCCGGCAGCCGCACCTCCACCGACGGTCCGCCCGACGGCACCGGCGCCGCCGGGGCCTCCGGCGTACCCGTACCGGCCGGCACCAGGAAGCCCCGGGCGTGGACCGCCCACACGGCGTCCGCCCCGGCGTCCTCACCGCGGCTGTGCACGGTGAACGGCCTCCGGCCGGACGCGTCCGCCGGGCCCACGCCCAGCTGCAGCTGCACCGCGCCGTCCGCCGGCAGCACCACGGGCGCCACCAGGTCCAGCTCCACCGAGCCCGGCAGGCCCAGCTCGTCACCGGCCCGCACGGCCATCTCGACCAGCGCGGACGCCGGCACCACCGGCGCGTCGAACACCGCCTGCTCGGCCAGCCACGGGTGCGTACGCGCCGACAACCGGCTGGTGAACAGCGTCTGTTCGACTCCCGCCACGGTCACCGCCGCACCCAGCAGCGGATGCCCGGTGGCCGCCAGGCCGTACCCGGAGTCCCCGCCCCCGGCGGTACCGGTGAGCCAGAACGCCCGGCGCTGGAACGCGTACGTCGGCAGCGTCACGGGACGCGGCTCCGCCTCGGCACCGGAACCCGCGAACAGCGCCCGCCAGTCGACCAGCACACCCCGGCTGTGCAGCACTCCGACGGCCGTCACGAGCTGGTGTGCTTCGGGGCGGGTTGTGCGGAGGGTGGGGGTCGCGTCGGCGAGGGGGCTGAGGACGGCGTCGGGGCCTATTTCGATGAGGGTGGTGGCGCCCAGGTCGCGAAGGGTGGTGACGGCGTCTGCGAACCGCACCGCCTGGCGGACTTGGTCGGCCCAGTAGGTGGGGGTGCGCAGGTCGTCGCCGGTGGCGAGGGTGCCGGTGAGGGTGGAGACGACGGGGATCGTCGGTTCGTTGTAGGTGAGTTCGGCGGCGGTGCGGCGGAACTCGTCGAGCATGGCGTCCATGCGGGGGGAGTGGAAGGCGTGCGAGACGGTGAGCTGCTTCGTCTTGCGGCCCAGCTTCTGGAAGTGTTCCGCGACCGTCTGTGCTGCGTTTTCGTCGCCGGAGACGACGACCGACTCGGGGCCGTTGATGGCGGCGATCGAGAGCCGGTCGGCCTTATCGGCGATCACCGGCAGGACTTCGTCTTCGGTGGCCTGGAGGGCGATCATCGCCCCGCCGGTGGGCAGCTCCTGCATCAACCGGGCCCGGGCGGCGACCAGTCGTGCGGCGTCGGGCAGGCTGAGGACACCCGCGATGTGGGCGGCGGCGAGTTCGCCGATGGAGTGCCCGGTGACGTAGTCGGGGGTGATGCCCCAGGACTCCAGGAGCCGGTAGAGGGCGACTTCGGTCGCGAACAGCGCCGGCTGCGTGTAGCCCGTCTGGTCCAGCTCCCGGCCGTCTGCGATGACCGCGCGCAGCGGCTTGTCCAGCAGCGGGTCCAGCTCCGCACACACCGCGTCGAAGGCGTCGGCGTACGCGGGGTAGGTGGCGTACAGCTCCAGGCCCATGCCGGTGCGCTGGGCGCCCTGACCGGTGAAGAGGAAGCCGGTCTTCCCGGCGGTCTTCGTCCCCTGTGTCACGTACGGGGCGGATTCACCGGCGGCCAGGGCCCGCAGCCCCGTCAGCAGTTCGTCGCGGTCGGCGCCGGCCACCACCGCACGGTGGTCGAAGGCCGTCCGGCTCATGGCGAGCGACCAGCCGATGGCGGCCGGGTCCAGGGACGCGTGCCGCTCGGCGTACGCCAGCAGCCGGGCGGCCTGGTCGGACACCGCCTCGGGCGTACGGCCGGACAGCGGCCACGGCGTGACCGGCAGGGCGACGGCCGGGGACTCCTGCGGCGCGTCGGCGCCCGGGGGCTCCTCCAGCACGAGGTGGGCGTTGGTGCCGCTGATGCCGAACGACGACACCGCCGCGCGGCGCGGGCGGGCGGGCGCCTCCCACGGGCGGGCCTCGGTCAGCAGCTCGACCGCGCCCGCCTCCCAGTCGACGTGGCTGGTCGGCCGGTCGACGTGCAGGGTCTTCGGCAGGACGCCGTGCCGCATGGCCTCGATCATCTTGATGATGCTGCCGACGCCGGCCGCCGCCTGGCTGTGGCCGATGTTCGACTTGAGCGAGCCCAGCCACAGGGGACGGCCCTCGGGCCGGTCCTGCCCGTACGTGGCCAGCAGCGCCTGCGCCTCGATCGGGTCGCCCAGCCGGGTGCCCGTGCCGTGCGCCTCCACCACGTCCACATCCCGCGGCTGGAGGCCGGCGTTGGCGAGAGCCTGGCGGATCACCCGCTCCTGGGACGGCCCGTTGGGGGCGGTGAGGCCGTTGGACGCGCCGTCCTGGTTGACGGCCGTGCCGCGGATGACGGCCAGCACCTGATGGCCGTTGCGGCGCGCGTCCGACAGCCGCTCCACCAGGAGCAGGCCCACGCCCTCCGACCAGCCGGTGCCGTCCGCGCCGTCGGCGAACGGCTTGCACCGCCCGTCGGGCGCCAGGCCGCGCTGCCGCGAGAACTCCACGTACGAGGTCGGGCTCGCCATCACGGTCACGCCGCCCGCCAGCGCGAGGTCGCACTCGCCCGAGCGCAGGGCGGCGGCCGCCATGTGCAGGGCCACGAGGGACGACGAGCAGGCCGTGTCCACGGTGACCGCGGGGCCTTCGAGACCCAGCGTGTACGACACCCGGCCGGAGGCGACGCTGCCCGCGTTGCCGCTGGCGAGGTAGCCCTCCAGATCCTCGGGGACGCTGTCCAGCTGGGAGCCGTAGTCGTGGTACATCACGCCGGCGAACACGCCGGTACGGCTGCCGCGCAGCGACGCGGGGACGATGCCCGCGTTCTCCAGGGTCTCCCACGCGGTCTCCAGCAGCAGCCGCTGCTGCGGGTCGGTGGCGAGCGCCTCGCGCGGCGACATCCCGAAGAACTCGGGGTCGAACCGGTCGGCGTCGTGCAGGAACCCGCCGCCCTTGGCGTACGTGGTGCCGGTGTGCTCCGGGTCGGGGTGGTACAGGTTCTCCAGGTCCCAGCCGCGGTTGGACGGGAACGCGGTGATGGCGTCGGCGCCGCCGGCGACGAGCCGCCACAGGTCCTCGGGCCCGTTGACGTCGCCCGGGTAGCGGCAGGCCATGCCGACGATCGCGATCGGCTCCAGCGAGGAGGAGTCGGCCGTCACCACGGCCGGGGCCGCCTCGGGCGCCGAGCCGAACAGCTCCGCGTCCAGGTGCGCGGCGAGCGCCGCCGGGTTGGGGTGGTCGAAGACGAGCGTGGTCGGCAGGCGCAGCCCGCTCACCTTGTTGAGCTGGTTGCGCAGCTCGACGGCGGTCAGGGAGTCGAAGCCGATCTCCTGGAAGGCCCGTTCGGCCCCGATGGCGGACGGGTCGGCGTGGCCGAGCACCCCGGCCACCTGGGCACGTACCAGGTCCGTGAGGGCCTGCCGGCGCTCGTCCGGCGACAGGCCCGCGAACCGCTGCGCCAGCGGAGACCCGGCGTCCCCGCCGCCCGCCGCGGCCGACACGGCCGTGGCGCGGCGGGGAGCCGCGGGCACGAGCCCGCGCAGCAGCGGCTGCGGGTCGTCCTGGCGCCGCAGCGCGGCCGTGTTGAGCCGCGTGACGGCCAGGACGGCCTCGCCGGTGACGGGGGCGGCGTCGAACAGCTCCATCGCGTCGTCCGACGACAGCGGGAGCAGCCCCGTGCGCTCGATGCGCTTGAGGTCGGTCTCGTCGAGGCCGCCGCTGATGGTGCTGGCCTCGGCCCACAGGCCCCAGGCGAGGCTGGTGGCGGGCAGGCCGTGGGCGTGGCGGTGCTGGGCGAGCGCGTCGAGGAACGTGTTGCCCGCCGCGTAGTTGGCCTGCCCAGCGTTACCGATCAGGCCCGCGATGGACGAGTACAGGACGAAGGCCGTGAGGTCCTGGTCCTTCGTCAGCTCGTGCAGGTTCCATGCCGCGTCGACCTTCGGTTGGAGGACCTTCGCCAGCCGCTCGGCGGTGAGCGACGACAGGAGCCCGTCGTCGAGGACGCCGGCGGTGTGGACGACCGCGGTGAGCGGCCGGTCCGCCGGGATGGCGGCCAGTACCCCGGCCAGCGACTCACGGTCGGCGGCGTCGCACGCGACCACCGTGACCTCGGCGCCGAGCTCGGTCAGTTCGTCCCGGAGCTCACCGGCGCCGGGGGCGTCGATGCCGCGGCGGCTGAGGAGCAGCAGGTGCCGTGCCCCGTGCCGGGTGACCAGGTGGCGGGCCAGGACGCCGCCGAGGGCGCCGGTGGCGCCGGTCACGAGGACCGTGCCGCCGTCCCAGCGCGGCGCCCCGGCCTCCGCCGCCCCGGCCGTCGTGCGGGCCAATTGCGGCGTCAGGAGCGCGGTGCCGCGTACGGCGGCCTGCGGGACGTCGGGGGAGACGTGCCGCGGATCGAGGGCGTCCGTGTCGCGGTCGACGAGGACGATACGGCCCGGGTTCTCGCTCTGGGCCACCCGCACCAGACCCCACACACCGGCGTGCGCCAGGTCCGTGACGTCCTCGCCGTCGCCCGTCGCGACCGCGCCGCGCGTCGCCACGACCAGGGTCGCGTCGGCCCGCCGCTCGTCCGCCAGCCATGCCTGGAGCGCCGCCAGAGTGTCGCGCAGCAGGGCGTGCGCCGCCCCCGCCACGTCGTCGGAGCCGTCCGTCGGGTCCGGCGCGTACACGACCGTGCCCGTCCCGGCCGGGACCTCGTCCAGCGACGCGTACCGCGCGGCGCCCTCGACGGCGACACCGCCGACGACCGCCCAGTCCGACGCCTCCACCGGCGCCGCCGCCGGCGCACCCGCCGTCCACACGACCTGGAACAGGCCGTCGCGTGCCGTCGACGCGGCCTCCCGCAGCGCCTCCTTCGACAGCGGCCGCAGCAGCAGCGACTCGACGGACGCCACCGGGGCGCCCACCGCGTCCGCCACGGCGAGGGACACCGTGTCGGCGCCCGACGGGGTCAGCCGTACGCGCAGCGCCGTCGCGCCCGACGCGTACACCCGCACCCCGGACCAGGAGAACGGCAGCATCGCCACGCGGTCCCCGTCGGCCACGCCCGGCAGCAGCGGGTGCAGGGCCGCGTCGAGCAGCGCCGGGTGCAGCAGGAACCGCCCCGCATCGCCCCGCGCGCCCTCCTCCAGCGCGACCTCCGCGAACAGCTCGCCGTCCGCGCCGCGCCACACGCGGCGCAGGCCGCGGAACGCGCCGCCGTACGCGTACTCCTCGTCCAGCAGGCGCTCGTACACGTCCGTCAGCTCGACCTCGACGGCACCGGCCGGCGGCCACGCCACCAGGGCGGTGCCCTGCTCGGCCGGCGCGGCGGGCGCCAGCGTGCCCCTGGCGTGCAGCGTCCACGGGCCGGCGTCGCCGCCCGCGTCGCCCTCGCGCCGCGCGTACACCTCGATCGCCCGCTGCCCGCCGGCCGCGCCGTCCGCGTCGCGCACGACGACCTGCACCTGTACGCCGCCCTGTTCGGGCAGCACCAGCGGCGCCGACAGGGTCAGCTCCTCCAGGCTCGGGCAGCCCAGCTGCTCGCCCGCGCGGACCGCCAGCTCCACGAAACCGGTGCCCGGCAGCAGTGCCGTCCCGGCCACGGCGTGGTCCGCGAGCCACGGGTGCGTGGTGAGCGACAGCCGGCTCGTGAAGAGCGTGTGGTCACCGTCCGCCAGTTCCACCGTGGCACCCAGGAGCGGGTGTTCCGTCGCGAGCAGGCCGAACCCGGAGGCGTCGGCCGGGGCGTCGGAGGCGTCCAGCCAGTACCGGTCGCGCTGGAAGGCGTACGTCGGCAGGTCGACCGGCTCGCCCCGGCGCCCGCCGAGGAACCGCTCCCAGTCGACGCGGCCGCCCCGCGCGAAGAACCCGCCCACGGCCGTCACGAGTTGGTGTGCTTCGGGGCGGGTTGTGCGGAGGGTGGGGGTGGCGTCGGCGAGGGGGCTGAGGACGGCGTCGGGGCCTATTTCGAGGAGGGTGGTGGCGCCGAGGTCGTGCAGGGTGGTGACGGCGTCTGCGAAGCGGACGGCCTGGCGGACTTGGTCGGCCCAGTAGGTGGGGGTGCGCAGGTCGTCGCCGGTGGCGAGGGTGCCGGTGAGGGTGGAGACGATGGGGATCGTCGGTTCGTTGTAGGTGAGTTCGGCGGCGGTGCGGCGGAACTCGTCGAGCATGGCGTCCATGCGGGGGGAGTGGAAGGCGTGCGAGACGGTGAGCTGCTTGGTCTTGCGGCCCAGGTCGCGGAAATGCTCCGCGACCGTCTGTGCTGCGTTTTCGTCGCCGGAGATGACGATCGACTCGGGGCCGTTGACGGCGGCGATCGAGAGCCGGTCGGCCAAGTCGGTGACGAGCGGCAGGACTTCGTCTTCGGTGGCCTGGAGGGCGATCATTGCCCCGCCCGTGGGCAGCTCCTGCATCAACCGGGCCCGCGCGGCGACGAGTCGGGCGGCGTCGGGCAGGCTGAGGACACCCGCGATGTGGGCGGCGGCCAGTTCGCCGATGGAGTGCCCGGCGACGTAATCCGGGGTGATGCCCCAGGACTCCAGGAGCCGGTAGAGGGCGACTTCGGTGGCGAACAGGGCGGGCTGGGTGTAGCCGGTCTGGTCCAGCTCGGAGCCGTCTGCGATGACCGCGCGCAGCGGCTTGTCCAGCAGCGGGTCCAGTTCCGCACACACCGCGTCGAAGGCTTCCGCGTACGCCGGGTGGGCGGCGTAGAGCTCCAGGCCCATGCCGGTGCGCTGGGCGCCCTGGCCGGTGAAGAGGAAGCCGGTCTTCCCGGCGGTCTTCGTCCCCTGCGCCACGTACGGGGCGGTTTCCCCGGCGGCCAGGGCCCGTAGGCCCGCCAGCAGTTCGTCGCCGTCGGCACCGGCCACCACCGCACGGTGGTCGAACAGGGCACGCGTGGTCAGCAGCGAGTGCCCCACCGCGGCCGGGTCGAGCCCGTCCCGCTCCTCGGCGTACGCCAGCAGCCGCTGCGCCTGGCCCGCCAGCGCATCGGGCGTACGGGCGGACAGCACCCACGCGTTGACCGGCGGGGCGGCCGCGACCGGCTCGTCGGACGAGTCCTCGGCAGGAGCGACCTCCTCCGGCTCCTCGATCACGACGTGCGCGTTGGTGCCGCCGAAGCCGAACGACGACACGCCCGCGCGGCGCGGCGTATCGGACTTCGGCCACGGACGGGCCTCCGTCAGCAGCTCGACCGCGCCCGCGTCCCAGTCGATGCGGGACGAGCGCTCCTCGGCGTGCAGCGTCCTCGGCAGGACGCCGTGCCGCATGGCCTCGATCATCTTGATGACGCCGCCGACGCCGGCGGCCGCCTGGGCGTGGCCGATGTTCGACTTGAGCGAGCCCAGCCACAGGGGCCGCCCCTCGGGCCGGTCCTGCCCGTAGGTGGCGAGCAGGGCCTGCGCCTCGATCGGGTCGCCCAGGGCCGTACCGGTGCCGTGGGCCTCCACGGCGTCCACGTCGTGCGGCTGGAGGCCGGCGTTGGCGAGAGCCTGGCGGATGACCCGCTCCTGGGAGGGGCCGTTGGGGGCGGTGAGGCCGTTGGACGCGCCGTCCTGGTTGACGGCCGTGCCGCGGATGACGGCCAGCACCTGGTGGCCGTTGCGGCGCGCGTCCGACAGCCGCTCGACGAGGAGCAGGCCCACGCCCTCGGCCCAGCCGGTGCCGTCCGCGCCCTCCGCGAAGGACTTGCAGCGCCCGTCGGGCGCCAGGCCGCGCAGCCGCGAGAACTCGACGAACGCGGTCGGCGTCGACATCACCGCGGCACCGCCCGCCAGGGCCAGGTCGCACTCCCCGGAACGCAGCGCGTTCACCGCGAGGTGCATCGCCACCAGCGACGACGAGCACGCCGTGTCGACCGTGACGGTGGGGCCCTCCAGGCCGAACGTGTAGGCGAGCCGCCCGCAGGCGATGCTGCCGGCGCTGCCGCTGAACAGATAGCCCTCGTTGCCCTCGGCGGGCAGGTGGGGCCGGGAGCCGTAGTCGTTGTACATGAGGCCGGTGAACACGCCGGTACGGCTGCCCCGCAGCGACGCAGGGTCGATGCCGGCCCGCTCGAAGGTCTCCCAGGTCGTCTCCAGCAGCAGCCGCTGCTGCGGGTCGACCGCCAGCGCCTCGCGCGGCGACATCCCGAAGAACTCCGGGTCGAACCGGTCCGCGTCGTGCAGGAACCCGCCCTCGGTCGCGTACGACGTGCCGGGCTCGTCCGGGTCGGGGGCGTACAGCCGCTCCAGGTCCCAGCCGCGGTTCACCGGGAAGCCGCCGACGGCGTCCACACCGTCCGACACCAGGCGCCACAGGTCCTCGGGGCTGGTGACGCCACCGGGGTAGCGGCAGGCCATGCCGACGATCGCGATCGGCTCCTGGGCCTTGTCCTCGACCTCGCGCAGGCGCTTGCGCGCGTCCCGCGCGTCCGCGATGGCCCGCTTGAGGTACTCCCTCAGTTCTTGCTCGTTCGCCACGTGTTCTCAGCTCCCCGACGTGATGTGGCTCGGTGGTGAAAGGTCGTTGTGTGCGCGTCGTCGCGCCTCGGTGTCCGCCGCCATCGCGCGGCCTCAGTTCAGGTCGTCGAGGAGCGCGAACAGCTCCTCGTCGGTCGCCGTGTCCAGGTCCCGGCCGTCGGCCTCGTCGCCGTCGCCCTCGCCCGCCGCCGCTCCGGCCAGGTCCAGCAGTTCCTTGAGCCGGCCGGTGATCTGCTCGAACGCCTCCCGGTCGCCCGCGGCGACCGACTGGATGGAGTCCTTCAGCCGGTCCAGGTCCGACAGGACCGGGGTCGCCGCCGACACCTCCTCGACCGTGATCTGCTGCCGCAGGTACGCGGCGAGCGCGGCCGGGTTCGGGTAGTCGAAGACCAGCGTGGACGGCAGCCGCAGCCCGGTCGCCGCGTTGAGCTGGTTGCGCAGCTCGACGGCGGTGAGCGAGTCGAAGCCCAGCTCCTGGAAGGCGCGCCCGGCGTCGACGGCGCCGTGGTCGGAGTGCCCCAGCACCCCGGCGACCTGGGCGCGCACCAGGTCCGTCAGGACCTCCATGCGCTGCTCCTCCGGCAGTGCGCCGAGGCGTTCCGTCAGGGACGGGCCGCCCTCGCCGCCCGAGCCGGCCGCCGAGCCGGCCGCCGTGCCGGCCGCCGCGGCGGTACGGCGCGGGGCGCTCGGCGCCAGGGCCCGCAGGATCGCCGGGAGCCGGTCGGGCTGCCTGCGCAGCGCGGCCGTGTCGAGGCGGGTGACGGCCAGGACGGCCTCGCCCGTGGTGGGCGCGGCGTCGAACAGGTCCATCGCGTCGTCCGACGACAGCGGCAGCAGGCCCAGCCGGGCGAGCCGGCGCAGGTCGGTCTCGTCGAGGCCGCCGCTGATGGTGGAGGACTCGGCCCACAGGCCCCAGGCGAGGCTGGTGGCGGGCAGGCCGTGGGCGTGGCGGTGCTGGGCGAGCGCGTCGAGGAACGTGTTGCCCGCGGCGTAGTTGGCCTGTCCGGCGTTGCCGATGAGACCTGCGATGGACGAGTACATGACGAAGGCCGTGAGGTCCTGGTCCTTCGTCAGCTCGTGCAGGTTCCACGCGGCGTCGACCTTCGGCTGGAGGACCTTCGCCAGCCGCTCCGGCGTCAGGTCCGTGAGGACCGTGTCGTCGAGGACGCCGGCGGTGTGGACGACCGCGGTGAGCGGCCGGTCCGCCGGGATGGCGGCCAGCACTCCGGCCAGCGCCTCGCGGTCGGCGGCGTCGCACGCGGCCACCGTGACCTCGGCGCCGAGCTCGGTCAGTTCGTCCCGCAGGTCGCGGGCGCCGGGGGCGTCGATGCCGCGGCGGCTGAGGAGCAGCAGGTGCCGTGCCCCGTGCCGGGTGACCAGGTGCCGGGTCAGGACGCCGCCGAGGGCGCCGGTGGCGCCGGTCACGAGGACCGTGCCGCCGTCCCAGCGCGGCCCCTCGGCCTCCGCCGCCCCGGCCGTCGTGCGGGCCAGTTGCGGCGTCAGGAGCGCGGTGCCGCGCACGGCGGCCTGCGGGACGTCGGGGGAGACGTGCCGCGGATCGAGGGCGTCCGTGTCGCGGTCGACGAGGACGATACGGCCCGGGTTCTCGGTCTGGGCCACCCGGACCAGACCCCAGACACCCGCCCGGACCAGGTCGGTGACGTCCTCGCCGGGACCGGTCGCGACCGCGCCGCGCGTCGTCACGACGAGCCTGCCGTCCGCGAAGCGCTCGTCCGCCAGCCACGCCCGCAGCGTGGCGAGGGTGTCCCGCAGCGCGGCGTGCGCCTCCTCGGCGCTGCCCGTGCCCGTGCCCGTGCTCGTACCGGCAGGCGGCGCGTACACCAGGGTGTCGGCCCGCTCGACGGTGTCGAGGCCGGTGTGCCGGGACGCGCCCGGCACGGTGACGTCACCGAGGACGGCCCAGCCGGAGACGTCCACCGGGGCCGTACCGGCCGGGCGGGCGAGCGGCGTCCAGACGACGCCGAACAGCCCGTCCCGGGTCGTCGCGGCCGCCTCGCGCAGGGCCTGTGCCGACAGCGGCCGCAGCAGCAGCGACTCCACGGTCGCCACCGGGGCGCCCGTGCCGTCCGCCACCGTCAGCGCCGCCTCCAGCGTGTCGGTGTCCTGGCCGGACACCGCCAGCCGCACCCGCAGCACCGAGGCGCCCACGGCGTGGACCGTGACCCCGGACCAGGCGAACGGGAGCCGCGCCTGGCCCTTCTCGTCGACGACGCCCGGCAGCAGGGTGTGCAGGGCCGCGTCGAGCAGCGCCGGGTGCAGCAGGAACCGCCCGGCGTCGCCGCGCACCGGCTCCGGCAGCGCGACCTCGGCGAAGACCTCCCCGTCGCCGCGCCACACCCGGCGCAGCCCGCGGAACGCCTCCCCGTACTGGTACCCCAGGGTGTCCAGGCGCTCGTAGACGCCGCTCAGGTCCGTCTCGACCGCGCCCGCCGGCGGCCACGCCGTCAGCGCGGTGCCCGTGGTCCCGGTCGCCGGGGCGAGCGTGCCGGAGGCGTGCGGCGTCCAGGGGCGCTCCCCGGACTCGTCGCCGTCGTCGGGCCGGGAGAACACCTCCACGGAGCGGCGGCCCGCCCCGTCGGCCTCGCCGACCACCACCTGTACCTGTACGGCCCCGTCCTCGGGCAGCACCAGCGGCGCCGACAGCATCAGCTCCTCGACCCGCTCGGCGCCCAGCCGCTCACCGGCCCGGGCGGCCAGCTCGACCAGGCCCGTGCCGGGCAGCAGCACCGTGCCGTGCACGGCGTGCTCGACCAGCCAGGGGTGGCTGCGCCGGGACAGCCGCCCGGTGAACAGGTGCTCGTCGCGGTGGGCCACGCCGACCGCCGCACCGATCAGCGGGTGTTCCGTCGCGGCGAGCCCGAGACCGGCCGCGTCGGCCGGGGCCTCGGTGCCCTCCAGCCAGTAGCGCTCGCGCTGGAAGGCGTAGGTGGGCAGCGGCACCGTGCGGGCGCCGGGGAAGACCGTCGACCAGTCGGGCGACGCGCCCCGCAGGCGCAGCCGCGCCAGCGCGCCCATGACGGTCTCCTGCTCGGAGCGGTCCCGGCGCAGCGCCGGCACCAGCAGCCCGGCCTCCTGCTCCAGGCAGGACTGGGCCAGCGCGGTGAGGACCCCGTCCGGGCCCAGCTCCACGAAGTCCGTGACGCCCTCGGCCTCCAGGCACCGCACGCCGTCGAGGAAGCGCACCGCCTCCCGGATGTGCGTGGCCCAGTAGTCCGGCGAGGTCAGCTGCTCGGCGGTGGCGAGCGCGCCGGTCACGTTGGAGACCACCGGGATGCGCGGCGGACGGAACGTCAGCCCCGACGCCACCTCGCGGAACTCGTCCAGGACCTCCTCCATGTGCGGGGAGTGGAAGGCGTGCGACACCGGCAGCCGCTTCGTACGGGCACCCTTGGCCCGCCACGCCGCCGTCAGCTCGTCGACCGCGTCCGCGTTACCCGAGATCACCATCGAGTCGGGCCCGTTGACGCCCGCGACCGCCACGGCACCGCCGTACGGCGCGAGCGACGCGCGCACCTCCTCCTCCGTGGCCTGCACGGCGGCCATGGCGCCGCCCTCGCGGGCCGCCTGCATCAGCCGGCCGCGCTCGGCGACCAGGCAGCAGGCGTCCGGCAGGTCCAGGACGCCCGCCAGGTGGGCGGCCGTCACCTCGCCGATGGAGTGGCCCAGGAGGTAGTCGGGGGTGATGCCGTGGTGCTCGAACAGCCGGAACAGCGCCACCTCCACCGCGAACAGCGCGGCCTGCGTGAACGCGGTCTGGTCGATCAGCGCCGCGTCCGCCGTGTCGGGACGGGCGAACAGCACGTCCTTCAGCGGGCGGGCCAGCTCCGGGTCGAGGTGCGCGCACACCTCGTCCAGGGCCCGTGCGAACGCCGGGCTGTTCTCGTACAGTTCGCGGCCCATGCCGAGCCGCTGGCTGCCCTGCCCGGTGAACAGGAAGGCCCGCTTGCCGGGGCGCGCCGAGTGCCCGCGCACCACGCCCGCCGGCGTGCCCTCACCGTCGGCGAGGGCGGCCAGGCCGCGCAGCAGTTCCTCCCGGTCCCGGCCGACGACCGCTGCGCCCTGTTCCAGGACGGCACGCTCGGTGGCGAGGGACAGGCCGATGTCGGTCACGGACGCCTCGGGTGCCTCCACGGCGTACCGGTGCAGCTTCGCCGCCTGGGCCCGCAGGGCCGCCTCGTCCTTGGCGGACAGGATCCACGGCACCACCGCGGGCGCCGCTTCCTGCGGGGCGGTGCGCGGTGCGGTGGACGGCGCCGGCGGGGCCTGCTCGATGATCACGTGGGCGTTGGTTCCGCTGATGCCGAACGAGGACACGCCCGCGCGCCGCGGCCGTCCCGTCTCGGGCCAGGAGGTCTCCTCCGTCAGCAGGGCCAGCGCGCCGGAGTCCCAGTCCACGTGCGGGGACGGCTCGTCGACGTGCAGCGTCCTCGGCAGGACGCCGTGCCGCATCGCCTCGATCATCTTGATGACGCCGCCGACGCCGGCCGCCGCCTGGCTGTGGCCGATGTTCGACTTCAGCGAACCCAGGTACAGGGGACGCCCGTCGGGCCGGTCCTGGCCGTACGTGGCCAGCAGGGCCTGCGCCTCGATCGGGTCGCCGAGCCGCGTGCCGGTGCCGTGCGCCTCGACGGCGTCCACGTCGCCCGGCCGGAGACCGGCGCTCGCCAGCGCCTGCTGCATGACCCGCTCCTGGGACGGCCCGTTGGGCGCCGTGAGCCCGTTGGACGCGCCGTCCTGGTTGACGGCCGTACCGCGGACCACCGCGAGCACGCGGTGGCCGTTGCGGCGCGCGTCCGACAGCCGCTCGACGAGCAGCAGGCCCACGCCCTCGGACCAGCCGGTGCCGTCGGCGGCCGCCGCGAACGACTTGCAGCGCCCGTCGGGCGACAGGCCGCGCTGGCGCGAGAACTCCACGAACGTGTTCGGGCCGTTCATCACGGTCACACCGCCGGCCAGGGCCAGGTCGCACTCGCCGGAGCGCAGCGCGTTCGCCGCCAGGTGCAGGGCCACCAGCGACGACGAGCACGCCGTGTCGACGGTGACCGCCGGGCCCTCCAGGCCGTACGTGTACGACAGCCGGCCCGAGATCACGCTGGACAGGTTCCCGGCCAGCAGGAACCCCTCGAACTCCTCCGGGGCGGTCGCCAGCCGCGACGCGTAGTCGTCGTACATGGCGCCCGTGAACACCCCGGTGTTGCTGCCGCGCAGCACGGCCGGGTCGATGCCCGCGCTCTCGAACGTCTCCCACGTGGTCTCCAGCAGCAGCCGCTGCTGCGGGTCCGTCGCGGTCGCCTCACGCGGCGAGATCCCGAAGAACTCCCGGTCGAACAGGTCCGCGTCGTGCAGGAACCCGCCCTCGCGGACGTACGAGGTGCCCGTGCGCTCCGGGTCCGGGTCGTACAGGGCGTCCAGGTCCCAGCCGCGGTTCACCGGGAACCCGCTGACCGCGTCGGCGCCCTCGGCGACCAGCCGCCACAGCTCCTCCGGCGACGACACCCCGCCCGGGTAGCGGCACGCCATGCCGACGATGGCGATCGGCTCGTCCGACGCGCCCCGCGGCCGGGCCTTCGCCACGGCGGCCGGGGCCTTCGCGGCGGACACCCGGGTCAGCAGGTACGTCGCCAGCGCCGCCGGCGTCGGGTGGTCGAACACGGCCGTCGCGGGCAGCCGCAGCCCCGTGGTGGCCGCGAGCCGGTTGCGCAGGTCCACGCCGGCCATCGAGTCGAAGCCGATGTCGTTGAACGCCCGGTCCGGCTCGACCGCCGACGCGCCCGCGTGCCCCAGCACCCCGGCGACCGTGGCGCGCACCAGGTCGAGGACCGCCTCGCGGCGCTTCTCCTCGGGCAGCGCGGCGATCTGCCGTCCCCAGTCGGTACCGCCGCCCCCGGCCGGCTCGGCTCCGCGCGCCGCGGACCGCCGGGTACGGGTCCGCACCAGGCCCCGGTACAGGGCCGGTACGGGCTCCGCACCGCCCGCGAAGCGGGCCGGGTTCAGGGCCACCGGGGCCAGCAGCGGCTCATCGCCCGCCAGCGCCGCGTCGAACAGGGCCAGGCCCTGCTCGGGCGTGAGCGGCGTCATCCCGGCCCGGCTCCAGCGGGCCAGGTCCGCGTCCGTCAGGGACGCGCCCATGCCGTGGCTGCCGTCCCACAGGCCCCAGGCCAGCGCGGTGGCCGGCAGGCCGGCGGCGCGCCGGTGCGCGGCCAGGGCGTCCAGGAAGGTGTTGGCGGCCGCGTAGTTGCCCTGCCCGGCGGTGCCGGTCAGCCCGGACACGGACGAGAACAGCACGAATGCCGACAGCTCCTGATCCTTCGTCAGCTCGTGGAGGTGCCAGGCCGCGTCCACCTTCGGCCGCAGCACGGCCGCCACGCGCTCCTCCGTCAGCGACTCCACGGTCCCGTCCGCCAGCACCCCCGCCGTGTGCACCACGGCGGTCAGCGGATGGGCCGGGTCCACCGCGGCGAGCAGCCGCTCGACCGCCGCACGGTCCGCGGCGTCCGCGGCGACGACGGTCGCCTCCGCGCCCAGCGCGGACAGTTCGGCCACCAGCTCCGCGGCGCCCGGCGTGTCCGGACCGCGCCGGCTGCTCAGCAGCAGGTGCCGCACCCCGTACGCGGTGACCAGGTGCCGGGCGAACAGCGCGCCCAGCCCGCCGGTGCCGCCCGTGACCAGCACGGTGCCCTCGGGGTCCAGCATGCGGCCCTCCGCCGCCCGCGCACCGCGCCCGGCGCGGGCCAGGCGCGGCGCGTACAGGGCGCCGCCGCGCACCGCCAGCTGCGGCTCGCCCGCCGCGCCCGCGGCGAGCGCCGCGACCGGCACGGCCGCGTCCGGCGCGTCCAGGTCGATCAGCACGACCCGGTCCGGGTGCTCCGACTGCACCGACCGCAGCAGGCCCCACACCGGGGCGGCGCCCAGGTCCGGGACGTCCTCGCCGGGCAGCGCCGCGACGGCGCCCCCGGTGACCACGGCGAGCCGTGCGTCGGCGAACCGGTCGTCGGCCAGCCAGCGCCGCACCAGCTCCAGGGTCCGTACGGTCGCCTCGTGCGCCGCCGCCGGGGTGCCGTCCGTACCGGCGGAGCGCTCCGTACCGGCGGTGCCGTCCGCACCCGTGGTGCCGTCCGCACCCGTGGTGCCGGACACCCGCACCACCGCCACGTCCACGCCGACGGCCGCGTCCAGGTCGTCGCCGACGAGGCCCCACGACGGGTCGGCCTCGCCCTCGGGCGCCGCCACCGCAGCCCACTCCACCGCGAACAGCGCGTCGTCGACCGGGCCGGCCGCCGCGGACTGAAGGTCCTCGCGGGCGATCGGCCGCAGCACCAGCGACTCCACCTCGGCGACCGGGGCGCCGGTGGCGTCCGCCAGGCTCAGCCGGTAGGTGTCCGCGCCGAGCGGCGAGATCCGCAGCCGCACCTCGGCCGCGCCCGTGGCCCGTACGTCGATCCCGGACCAGGCGAACGGCAGCCGGATCCGGTCCGTCTCGCCCTCCACGGCCGCGTCCAGCACCAGCGGGTGCAGCGCCGCGTCGAACAGCGCCGGGTGCACGGCGAACCGCGCGGCGGCTTCGGCATGCTCCTCCGGCAGCCGGATCTCGGCGAACAGCTCGTCACCGGCCCGCCACATCGCCCGCAGCCCCTGGAACGCCGGGCCGTACCCGTACCCCAGCGCGGCGAGGCGCTCGTACACACCGGTCAGGTCCGCGGGGACCGCCCCCTCGGGCGGCCACACCGTCCAGCGGTCGGCCTCGTCCGCCGTCTCCGCGGCCGCGGCCGGGGCCAGCGCACCGGCCGCGTGCCGCGTCCAGGCGCGGGCCGCGTCGTCGCCGACGCCCGCGCCCGCGTCACCCGTGTCGGGGCGGGCGTACACCGAGAACGGCCGGACACCCGAGGCGTCCGCCGCGCCGACCGCCACCTGGACGCGTACCGCCGCACGCTCCGTCAGCGGCAGCGGCGCCTCCAGCGTCAGCTCCTCCACGCGCGGCGCACCGAGGTGGTCGCCGGCCGCCGCGGCCAGCTCCAGGAACGCGGTCGCCGGCACCAGCACGTTGCCGCCGACGGTGTGGTCCGCCAGCCACGGGTGGCCGCGCAGCGACAGCCGGCTGGTGAAGACCGCGTCCTCGCGCTCCGCGAGGTCCAGCGTCGTCGACAGCAGCGGATGCTCCGCCGGGTCGAGCCCGAGGCTCCGCGCGTCCGCCGGAACCGACGGCGCCAGCCAGTAGTGCTGCCGCTGGAAGGGGTACGTCGGCAGGTCGGCCGACGCGGCCGGGGTGCCCGCGCCCGTGAAGAACGACGCCCCGTCCAGCGGCGCGCCCGCCGCGTACGCCCGCGCCAGGCCCTCGACGAGCGTGTCGCCCTCCGGCTGCCCGGCCCGCAGCAGCGGCACGGCCGTGACGTCGTCCAGGGCGCCGCGCGTGAGCGCGGTCAGCACCGCGTCCGGGCCGGCCTCCACGAACACCGTGGCGCCCTGGGCGGCCAGTTCGCGCACCGCGTCCAGGAACCGCACGGTGGCCCGGATCTGCCCGGCCCAGTAGTCCGGCGAGGTCAGTTCGGCGTCCGTGGCCCTCGCCCCGGTCACGGTGGACACGATCGGGATGCGCGGCGCCTTGAAGTCCACCTGGGAGGCGACCTCGCGGAATGCGTCGAGGATGCCGTCCATGTGCGGCGAGTGGAAGGCGTGCGACACCGTCAGGCGCTTCGTCCTGCGGCCGCGCTCCCGCCACTCGCCGGCGATCCGCTCGGCGGTCTCCGCGTCCCCGGATATCACCACCGAGTCGGGCCCGTTGACGGCGGCGATCGCCACCGCGTCCTCGTGCCCGGCGAGCGAGGCGGCGACCTCCGCCTCGTGCCCCTGTACGGCGATCATGGCGCCGCCCGCACGGGCCGCCTGCATCAGCCGGCCCCGGGCCGCGACCAGCTTCGCCGCGTCCTCCAGCGACAACACGCCCGCCACATGCGCGGCGGCCAGCTCGCCGATCGAGTGCCCGGCCAGCAGGTCCGGGGTCACCCCGTGGTGCTCCAGCAGCCGGAACAGCGCCACCTCGACGGCGAACAGCGCGGGCTGCGTGTACGTCGTCTCGTCGACGAGCGCGGCGTCCGGACCGTCCGGGTCCGCGAACACGACCTCGCGCAACGGCCGCTCCAGGTGCGGCGCGAACGCCGCGAACACCTCGTCCAGCGCCGCCGCGAACACCGGGTGACGCGCCGCCAGCTCCCGGCCCATGCCGACCCGCTGGGCGCCCTGGCCGGTGAACAGGAACGCGGTACGGCCCGCGTGCGCCGCGCTGCCCGTCACCACACCGGGCGCCTGCTCCCCACGGGCCAGCGCCGCCAGACCGGCCAGGAACCCGGCACGGTCCGCGGCGACCACGGCGGCCCGCTGCTCGAACGCCGTACGCGTGGTGGCCAGCGCACGTCCCACGGCCGCGTCGCCCGGCGCGCCCTCGGCCGCCGCGTACGCCCGCAGCCGCTCGGCCTGGGCGCGCAGCGCGGCAGAGTCCCGCGCGGACAGCAGCCACGGCGCAGGTAGCGCCGGCGCGGCGAGGGCCGCCGGCTCCCCGGCCGGGGCGGCCGCCTCCTGCGGGGCTTCTTCGAGGACGACATGGGCGTTGGTGCCGCTGATGCCGAACGACGACACCGCGGCCCGCCGCGGCCGGCCGGGCGCCTCCCACGGGCGCGCCTCGGTCAGCAGCTCCACCGCGCCGCGGTCCCAGTCGACGTGCGGCGACACCTCGTCGACGTGCAGCGTCCTCGGCAGGACGCCGTGCCGCATGGCCTCCACCATCTTGATGACGCCGCCGACACCGGCCGCCGCCTGGGCGTGGCCGATGTTGGACTTCAGGGAGCCCAGGAACAGCGGCGCGCGGTCCTCCCGGCCGCTGCCGTACGTCGCCATCAGCGCCTCGGCCTCGATCGGGTCACCGAGCCGGGTGCCGGTGCCGTGCGCCTCGACGGCGTCCACGTCGGCCGTGGTCAGGCCCGCGTCGGCGAGCGCCTGGCGGATGACCCGCTGCTGCGACAGGCCGTTGGGGGCCGTCAGGCCGTTGGACGCGCCGTCCTGGTTGATCGCCGAGCCCCGGATGACGGCGAGGACGCGGTGGCCGTTGCGGCGCGCGTCCGACAGCCGCTCCACCAGGAGCAGGCCCACACCCTCGGACCAGCCGGTGCCGTCGGCGGCCGCCGCGAACGACTTGCAGCGGCCGTCGGGGGCGAGGCCGCGCTGCCGCGAGAACTCCACGAACATGCCCGGCGAGGACATCACGGTCGCGCCGCCCGCCAGCGCCATGTTCGTCTCGCCCGAACGCAGCGAGCGGATCGCCAGGTGCAGCGCCACGAGCGACGACGAGCAGGCCGTGTCGGCGGTGACGGCCGGGCCCAGCAGGCCCAGCTGGTAGGCGATGCGGCCCGACATCACGCTGGCGGTGCTGCCGGTGAGGACGCTGCCCCGGACGTTCTCCGGAGCCTCGTACATGCGCGGCCCGTACTCCAGGGCCGTGGCGCCCACGAAGACGCCCGTGCGGGAGCCGCGCAGCGCCTCCGGGTCGATCCCGGACCGCTCGATCGCCTCCCACGCCGTCTCCAGCAGCAGCCGCTGCTGCGGGTCCATCGCCAGCGCCTCACGCGGCGAGATGCCGAAGAAGCCCGCGTCGAACCGGCCCGCGTCGTGCAGGAACCCGCCGTGGCGCACCGCGCTCTTGCCGGGTCTGTCCGGGTCGGGGTCGTACAGGTCCTCGTCCCAGCCGCGGTCCGTGGGGAACTCCGAGATCGCGTCGACGCCCTCGGCGACCACCCGCCACAGGTCCTCGGGGGACGCCACGCCGCCGGGGTAGCGGCAGGCCATGCCGACGATGGCGATCGGCTCGTCCGCGTCGACCGGCCGGACGAACGTGTCGGCGTCGCCGGCCGCACCCAGCAGCTCCGCCTCCACGAACTCGATGAGCGCCTGTGGCGTCGGGTGGTCGAACAGCAGGCTCGTCGGCAGGTCCAGACCGGTCGCGCGGGCGAGCGCCGCACGCAGCTCGGTCGTCATCATCGAGCTGAACCCGAGCTGCTGGAACGGCGTGCGCAGCTCCAGGCGCTCGTCGTCGCCGTACTCCAGGACGGCCGTGACGTGCCCGGTGACCAGCTCGGCCACGGCGCGCCGCCGCTCCTCGCCGGACAGCCCGGCCAGCCGCTCGCCGAGCGCCCCGCGCGGAGTGGCCGCCACCGCCTCGTCCCGCACCCCGCCGTCGCCGGCGACGGGCAGGGCCGCCTCCTTGCGGGTGGCCGCGTCGAACCAGTGGCGCCTCCGCTGGAAGGCGTACGTGGGCAGGGTGACGCGCCGGCCGCCCCACGGCCCGTACACCGAGGCCCAGTCGACGTCCGCGCCCCGCGTGAAGGCAGTCGCCACGGCCGTCAGGACGGTACGCGCCTCGGACCGGCCGGCACGCAGGGCCGGGGTGGCGTCGGCAAGGGGGCTGAGGACGGCGTCGGGGCCGACCTCGATGAGGGTGGTGGCGCCGAGGTCGCGGAGGGTGGCGACGGCGTCCGCGAACCGCACCGCCTGGCGGACCTGCTCGGACCAGTAGCACGGGGTGCGCAGCTCGTCGCCGGTCGCGAGGCGGCCGGTGAGGGTGGAGACGACGGGGATCGTCGGCTCGTGGTAGGTGAGCTCCTTGGCGACCTTGTGGAACTCCTTCAGCATGGCGTCCATGCGGGGGGAGTGGAAGGCGTGGGAGACGGTGAGCTGCTTCGTCTTGCGGCCCAGCTTCCGGAAGTGCTCGGCGACCTCTTCCGTCGCGTCCTCGTCACCGGAGACGACGACGGATTCGGGGCCGTTGACGGCGGCGATCGAGAGCCGGTCGGCCAAGTCGGTGACGAGCGGCAGGACTTCGTCTTCGGTGGCCTGGAGGGCGATCATCGCCCCGCCCGTGGGCAGCTCCTGCATCAACCGGGCCCGGGCGGCGACCAGTCGGGCGGCGTCGGCCAGGCTGAGGACGCCGGCGATGTGCGCGGCGGCCAGCTCACCGATGGAGTGCCCGGCGACGTAGTCGGGGGTGACCCCCCAGGATTCCAGGAGCCGGTAGAGGGCGACCTCGGTGGCGAACAGGGCGGGCTGGGTGTAACCGGTCTGGTCCAGCTCCTCGCCGGTCGCGATGACCGCGCGCAGCGGCTTGTCCAGCAGCGGGTCCAGCTCCGCGCACACCGCGTCGAAGGCGTCGGCGTATGCCGGGTGGGCGGCGTACAGCTCCAGGCCCATGCCGGTGCGCTGGGCGCCCTGGCCCGTGAACAGGAACGCGGTGCCGGCCGGTCCCGCCGTCCCGTCACCGTCCGCGCGGACGACCGCGCCCGACGGGCGGTCCTCGGCGAGCGCCCGCAACCCCGCCACCAGCTCGTCCCGGTCCGCGCCGACGACGACCGCGCGCTCGGCGAAGACCGTACGGTCCGTCGCCAGCGACAGGCCCACGTCCAGCGGCCGCGGCGCGTCCTCCGCCGCGGCGAACGCGGCCAGGCGCCCGGCCTGGGCGCGCAGGGCGGCCTCCGACCGCGCCGAGACCACCCAGGCCATGGCGTCGGGAGCGCCCTCCGGGGCGACGGCCGGCTCGGCCGCCGCCCTCGAAGGCGCCTCCGCGACCACGACGTGGGCGTTGGTGCCGCCCATGCCGAAGGAGCTGACACCCGCCACCAGCGGCCGGTCCGGACGCGGCCAGGCCGTGCGCTCGCGCTGCACGGCCAGACCCAGCTCCTCCAGCGGGATGGCGGGGTTGGGCGTCTCGAAGTTGAGGCTCGCGGGCAGCTCGCGGTGCGTGATGCTCAGCAGGGTCTTGATGAGCCCCGCGATACCGGCGGCGCCCTCCAGGTGGCCGATGTTCGTCTTGACGGAGCCCACCAGCAGCGGGTCCCCGGGCGCGCGGTCCGCACCGAGCGCGGCGCCGAGCGCGGCCGCCTCGATCGGGTCGCCGACCGGCGTGCCCGTACCGTGCAGCTCCACGTACTGGACGGTCTCGTCGGGGCCCAGCGCGGCCCGCTCGTGGGCCAGGCGCAGCACCTGCTCCTGGGCGACGCGGCCCGGCACCGTCAGGCCCTCGGTGGCACCGTCGTTGTTGACGGCGGTGCCGCGGATCACGCCGTGGATCCGGTCGCCGTCCGCGAGGGCCGCCGACAGCGGCTTCAGCACGACGACGCCGCCGCCCTCGCCGGGCACGAAGCCGTTCGCGCGGGCGTCGAAGGTGTACGACAGGCCGTCGGGGGAGAGCGCGCCGAAACGTTCCTCCGTGAGGGCGTTCTCCGCCAGCAGGTTGAGGTTCACACCGGCCGCGATCGCGGTCGTCGACTCCCCGGCGCGCAGGCTCTCGCACGCCAGGTGCACCGCGACGAGCGACGACGACTGCGCCGAGTCCACCGTCATGCTCGGCCCGTGCAGGCCCAGCTGGTACGAGACCCGGTTGGCGATGACGCCGCGGTTCACGCCCGTCATCGTGTGCTGCGTGACCGCCTCGGCGCCGTATTGGTACAGCAGGTTCGTGTAGTCGTCGCGCAACGTGCCGACGAACACCGCGGTGGACGTGCCGCGCAGCGCCGCCGGCACGATCCCGGCGTCCTCCAGCGCCTCCCAGGTCAGCTCCAGCACCAGCCGCTGCTGCGGGTCCATCGCGGCGGCCTCGCGCGGTGAGATGCCGAAGAAGCCCGCGTCGAAGTGGTCGACGTCGGGCAGGAATCCGCCGCGCCGGGCACCCTCACGCGTGCCCGGGGCCGCGTCCTCGGGCACGTCCCAGCGGCCCGGCGGCACCTCCGTGACGGCGCTCGCGCCCTCGCGCAGAAGGTTCCAGAACTCGGCCGGCCCCGCCGCACCGGGGAACCGGCAGGACAGCCCCACGACAGCGATCGGCTCCCCGGGGCCGGCGTTCGCGGCCTTCCCCTTCGGTGCCCCGGCTGCTACAGGATTGTTCTCACTCGTCACCACGCTCGGCTGCCCTTTCATGGCTGTGTCGCTCCATGGACCACTCGGTGAACTCCCCGGCGGATGAATTCCGCGGGCGCCCGCGCCTCCTGCGGAAAGCGCCCGGAGTTCTTCGCGCGAGTTCTGTACGAAACCTTGAAAGCTGATGCTCAAAAGGCTAATGACGCAGGGTTTTCGAACAGTCACGCGACGGTAACTCCCGCGTGGGGGAAGGTCGATGACCCACGCGTTGCCGCACGGTGGGCGGCCGGTGGAACGCGACTGGATACCTTCTTACGCGGGCTCACGCGATATGAAGTCACGGCAGTTCTTCGGCGAGTTCGTCGTAGCCCCGCCCGGGAATCCAAAGCGAATTCAAGGAGATCGAATCGCCATGATCAACGATCGGGAAGGCCGCGCGATAGTGCTCGGCGGCAGCATGGCGGGACTGTTCGCGGCACGTGCGCTGTCCGAGACCTTTGCCGAAGTGGTCATCGTGGACCGCGACGAGCTCACCGGCCCCGGCGACCTGCGCCGCGGCCTGCCGCAGGGCCACCACCTGCACGGCCTGCTCGCCCGCGGCCAGCAGATCACCGAGGAGTACTTCCCGGGGATCACCGACGAGATGAGGGCCGACGGCGCCCAGACCGGCGACGTCGCCGGCGACGTCCGCTGGATCATCAACGGCAAGCGGCTGGTGCAGGTCGAGTCCGGCCTGGTCGCCCTCACCTCCAGCCGCCCCTTCCTGGAGCGGCACGTCCGCGACCGGGTGCTGGCCCTCGACGGCGTCGGCGTCCTGGAGAACGCCACCATCCTGCGCCTGCGCACCGAGGCGGAGGGCCGCGAGGTCACCGGGGTCGTCGTCACCCGCAACGGCGCCGAGGAGACCCTCGACGCCGATCTCGTCGTCGACGCCACCGGCCGCGGCTCGCGCACCTCCGTCTGGCTGGAGGAGCTGGGCTACGAGGCCGTGCCCGAGGAGAAGCACAAGATCGGCCTCGGCTACACCACCCGCTACTACCGCGTGCCCGACGAGGCGTTCGAGGGCAACATCTCCATCAACACCGTCGCCTCCGCCGGCGTCCCGCGCGGCGCCATCTGCCAGAAGATCGACGGCGACCGGGCCATCGTCACGGCGTACGGCATCCTCGGCGACCACCCGCCCACCGATCCCGAGGGCTTCATCAGCTTCATCAAGTCCCTCGCCGCGCCCGACATCCACGAGGTGCTGCAGGTCTCCGAGCCGCTCGACGACCCGGTCGCCTACAAGTTCCCCACCAACCTGCGCCGCCACTACCAGCGCATGACGGACTTCCCGTCCGGCCTGCTCGTCATCGGCGACGCCGTGTGCAGCTTCAACCCCAGCTACGCGCAGGGCATGACCGTCGCCGCGATGGGCTCGCTCGTGCTGCGCAAGCACGTCGCCGAGAACCGCCGCCCGGACGCCCTCGCGTACTTCCGCGACCTGGCGACGGACGCGGTCGACGGCTGCTGGGAGATGGCCGTCGGCGCCGACCTGAGCTTCCCCGAGGTCGAGGGCGAGCGGACCCCCGAGGTCCAGGCCGCCCACGCCTTCATCGCCCAGGTCCAGGACGGCGCCGCCCGCGACGCGGCCGTCGCCCGCGCGTACTCCCGCGTCATCGGCCTGGTCGACCCGCCGTCGGTCCTCCACGACCCCGAGATCGAGGCCGCCCTCGCCGGACCGCGGAACTGACGGGCGGCGACCACCATGCAGATCACCCTGGACGACCTCGTCTTCGACGTCGCCGTCGACGGACCGCTCGACGGCGAACCGGTCCTGCTGCTCCACGGCTTCCCGCACAACAAGGAGTCCTGGACCGAGACCGCCCCCCTGCTCCACGCGGCCGGGCTGCGCACCATCGCCCCCGACCAGCGCGGCTACTCGCCCGGCGCCCGCCCCGCGGACGTCGACGCGTACCGGCTGCCGCACCTGGCCGCCGACGCGCTCGGCGTCCTCGACCGCCTCGGCGTCGAGACCGCCCACGTCGTCGGACACGACTGGGGCGCCGCCGTCGCCTGGTACCTGGCCGCGAAGCGGCCCGACCGGGTGCGCACCCTGACGGCCCTCGCCATCCCCCACCTGGACGCCTACCAGTACGCGTACCGCGTCGACGAGGAGCAGCAGCGCAGCTCCGCGTACGTGAAGTTCCTCGTGTCGGACGGCGCCGCCGAGCACTTCCTCGCGGACGGCGCCGCGCAGCTCCACGCCTGGTTCACCCAGGCCGGCGAGGGCGTCCTGTCGGACGCCCAGATCGCGCGGTACGTGACGACCCACACGCGTCCCGGCACCCTCGACGCGGCCCTCAACTGGTACCGCGCCAACGACCTGCTCGGTGACCCGCTCGACTTCGGCCCGGTCACCGTGCCCACCACGTTCGTCTACAGCCGCACCGACACGGCCGTCAGCGAACTGGCCGTCCAGCGCACCGCCCGGCACGTCACCGGCCCCTACCGGCTGGTGACCCTGGACGAGACCTCGCACTGGCAGCCGCAGCAGGACCCCACCACCATCGCCGCCGAGATCACCGCCCGCGTGCGGACCCACGGCACGTCCGAACCCGCGCCCGCGGCGCCCCCCGCGACGTACTGAACCATCAGGCAGAAGAAGGGACCCCCTCACTCATGTCCTCCAACACCGCACCCGCGGCGGAGCTGCGGGCCGGACCACGCGAGTGGCTCGGACTGCTGGTGCTGCTGCTCCCGGTCACGCTGATGACAGCCGACCTGGGCGTGCTGTGGCTGGCCACCCCGTACCTCGCGGCCGACCTCCAGCCCAGCAGCTCCCAACTGCTGTGGACCACCGACATCTACGGCTTCATGACCGTCGCCTTCCTGGTGGTCATGGGCACGCTCGGAGACCGGCTCGGCCGGCGCCGGCTGCTGATCCTCGGCTCCCTCGGCGTGATCGCCTCCTCGCTGCTCGCGGCCTACGCGACCAGCCCCGAGGTGCTCATCGTCGCCCGCGGCCTCCTCGGCGTGGCCGGCGCCGCCGTCCTGCCGTCCACCCTCTCCCTGATCAGCCACATGTTCGCCGACGCCAAGCAGCGCGCCACGGCGATCGCCATGTGGGTGACCTCCCTCTCGGTCGGCATCGCGATCGGCCCCGTCATCGGCGGCGTCCTGCTGGACGTCTGGTGGTGGGGCTCGGTGTTCCTCATGGGCGTGCCGGTCATGCTGGTGCCGCTGCTCCTGGCGCCCGTGCTGCTGCCCGAGTACCGCGACCCGAACCCGGGCCGCATGGACCTCGCCAGCGTCGTGCTGTTCCTCGCCGCCATGCTGCCGATCGTCTACGCCGTGAAGAAGTTCGCCGAGGACGGCTGGTCCACCGTCAACCTGGTGGCCATCGTCGCCGGCGTCGTCCTCGCGGTGGTGTTCGTCCGCCGGCAGAACGGCCTGGAGACGCCCCTGCTCGACATGCGCCTGTTCCGCGGCCGCGCCTTCACCGGCGCGCTGCTGACGCTGCTGTTCGGCATGATGGCGCTCAACGGCGTCGAGTACCTGGTGCCCCAGTACCTGCTGGTGGCGGGCGGACTGAGCCCGCTGGCGGCCGGTCTGTGGCTGCTGCCCGGCGCGGTGGGCCTCATCGTCGGCTCCCAGCTGACCCCCGTGCTCGCCAAGCGGATGCGCCCGGCGTACGTCATCACCGCCGGCCTGCTGGTCACCCTGGCCGGCTTCGTCCTGACCGCCGCCGCCGACGGGGACAAGGACGGTGTCGTACCGGCCTCGCTCGGCCTGGCGGTCGTCATGTTCGGTGTCGCCCCGATCAGCGTCCTCGGCACGGCCCTCGCCGTCGGCTCGGCGCCGCCGGAGAAGGCGGGTGCCGCCGCCGCGACCGGGCAGACCGCCTACGACCTGGGCCTCGCCCTGGGCATCGCGGTCACCGGCAGCGTCGCCGTCGCCGTCTACCGCGGCGACGTCGCCGAGTCCGCCCCGGCCGGCATCCCGGCCTCGGCCGCCGAGGCCGCGCGCGACTCGGTGGGCGGTGCCACCGCCGCCGCGGAGTCGCTCCCGGCGGAGCAGGCGGGTCAGCTCGTCGCCGCCGCGCGGGACGCCTTCACCGCCGGCTTCCACATGACGGCCTGGGTCAGCGCCGGGCTCGCGGTGCTGACGGCCGTCATCGTCCTCGCCCTGCTCCGGAAGATCCCGGCGATCGGCGCCGAGGCCGCCCCGGAGGCCGCCGAGGCCGCTCCGGACTCCGCCGAGGCCCCGGACGAGGCGGCCGCGCAGGCCGGCGCGGGAGCCTCCGCGGGCGCCCGCGAAGAGACCGTCACCACGGCCTGAAGGGGCGCCAGATGACCGAGAACACCACCCCGCACGCCGCGGGATCGGAGTACGCCGAGCCGTTCCTGCTCGAGGTACTCGCCTCCGGAGGCCTCGACGCCGAGTACGTACGCGGCGAGCGCAACACCCTCTACCTGCGCGGCGAGAACGGGGACGAGATCCCCGTCACCGACTTCGTCGGCGGCTACGGCTCGTTGATGCTCGGGCACAACCACCCCGAGATCAACGCGTACGCCAAGGAACTGCTCGACGGCGGGACCCCCGTCCACGCGCAGTTCTCCCGCCACCCGTACGCCAACGACGTGGCGGCCGCGCTCAACCGCATCATCCAGCGGGAGCGCGGCGACGACGAGTCGTACTACGCCATCTTCGCCAACAGCGGCGCCGAGGCGAACGAGGCGGCCATGAAGCACGCCGAGCTCGACCGCGGCCTGCGCGTGGCGGCGCTGGCCGAGGAGATCGACGGGCACCTCGCGGAGGTGACCGCGCGGGTCGCCGACGGCACCGCCGTCCTGCCCGCCGGGCTCGCCGACTCCGCGGAGGAGCTGGCCGCCGAGGTACGCCGCCGCAACGAGGCGCAGTTCACCCGGCAGCCGCTGTTCCTGGTGCCCGAGGGCGGCTTCCACGGCAAGCTCGCGGGCAGCGTCCAGCTGACCCACAACGAGGTCTACCGGCTGCCGTTCCGGGCGCTGGCCGCGCAGACGCGGTTCGTGCCCCGCGACCAGCCGGGGGCGCTGCGCAAGATCGTCCAGGAGGAGCGGGCCACGGTCCTCGACCTGGCGGTCGAGGGCGGCGAGGTCCAGCTCGTCGAGCGGGACTTCCCGCTGTTCACGGCGTTCGTGCTGGAGCCGGTCCTCGGCGAGGGCGGCATCCACGAGCTGACCCCCGCGTTCGCGGAGGAGATCCAGCAGGTGTGCGCCGAGACCGGCATCCCGCTCGTCATCGACGAGATCCAGACCGGCATGGGCCGCACCGGAACCTTCCTGGCCGCCACGCGGCTCGGCCTGAAAGGCGACTACTACACCCTCGCCAAGAGCCTCGGCGGCGGCATCGCCAAGGCCGCGGTGATGCTCGTCCGCAGGCCGCTGTACCGGGGTCAGTTCGAGCTGGCCCACAGCTCGACCTTCGCCAAGGACAGCTTCTCCTGCCTCATCGCGCTGAAGGTGCTGGAGCTCATGGAGGCGGACGGCGGGGCCGTCTACCGCACGGCCGCCGAGCGCGGGGAGCGGCTGCTCGCCATGCTGCGGTCCGTCCGGGACGACTTCCCCGAGGTCGTCAAGGACGTCCGCGGGCGCGGGCTGATGCTCGGGCTGGAGTTCCACGACCAGTCGGAGGCGGCGGCCGAGCCGCTGCGGCAGGTGGCGCTGAGCGGGTTCTTCGGCTACTTCGTGGCCGGGCACCTGCTGCGCGCGCACCGCGTCCGCGTCTTCCCGACGTCCAGCGCCGTCAGCACCCTGCGCTTCGAGCCGTCCGTGTACCTCACGGACGAGGAGATCGGCCGGCTGGAGACGGGGCTGCGGGACGTGTGCGCCGTCATCCGCGACACCGACGGCGCCGCCCTCGCCCCGCAGTGAGGCACCGTCGTCGCCACGCGGTGATCCGTTAACAGACCATCCGGTCTGGTTTTCGGTGGCGTAGATCACCTAACCGCCACCTCGCCATCACAGCACCTCGCCTCCCGGCTCCCGGTTCCCGGCGGTCGGCGGCACTCCCAGAGGGCCCGGACTTCTTCCCAGTCCGGGCCCTCTGGCCTGCTGTTTTGGTGCTACGTCAGCGGTGGTGCGGAGCTGTCGACGGCGTCGGGGCGTGTCGTCCGCATAGTCGGTCGGTGTATGTCTCTTTGACAAACCGGACTGCTGGTTTGTAATCTCCTGGTCAAGTGGCAGAGCCCATCGGCTCGGACGTGGGGGAGACATGCGCTTTCGGATGCTGGGACCGCTCGAAGTCACATCGGACGACGTACCGGTCCCCCTCGGGGGGACGAAGCAGCGCGCGACCCTGGGCTATCTGTTGCTCCAGGCCAATCAGGTCGTCCCCACCAGCCGCCTCCTGTCGGCCCTCTGGGGCGCCGACAACGCTCCCGCGACCGCCCGCAAGATCCTGCAGAACGCGGTCTGGAGCCTGCGGGGCCTGCTGGGGACACACGCCCCGGCCGGGGGCTCCTCCGCGGAACTCGTCACCCGCGTACCGGGCTACATGATCTGCGTCGAACCCGACCGGGTCGACCTCCACCTCTTCCGCATGTGGGTCGCGCAGGGCCGCGCCAAGCTGGCCGCCGGCGCCCCGGACGAGGCCCTGGCCCTGCTGTGCCGCGCGCTGGAGCTGTGGCGCGGCCCGGTCCTCGCCGACCTCGTCGAGATCGGCATCATGTGGCCCGAGCTGACGGCCGTGCAGAACGCCCGCCTCGACGTCCTCGAGGACTACTTCGAGGCCCGGCTGAGCTGCGGCCAGCACTACGCCGTCATCGGCGAGATCGAGGCCACCGTGGAGGCGGAGCCGCTGCGCGAGCGCAGCTCGGGCCAGCTGATGCTCGCCCTGTACCGGTGCGGCAGGCAGGCCGACGCCCTCGGGGTCTACAACCGCATCCGGGCCACCCTCATCGAGGACCTCGGCCTGGAGCCGGGGCACGAACTGCGCCGCCTGCAGCAGGCGATCCTCGCCCAGGATCCCGCCCTCGACCTCCTGGACGTCCCGGTGTTCGGCAGCGGTACCGCCCTCGGCACCGGCCCGGGCGCCGCCGACGGAGGCGCCGCGCCATGGGCGGAGAGGCACCGTCCGCTCACCAGGGTGTCACCCGCCGCGCCCGCCCGGGACCACGGCAGGACCGTGCCGCCCGCCACCCGGCCCGGCGCCCAGACCGTCGCCCGGCCCGCCACCACGGCCGGCCCCGTCGCGGCCGCCGCCACGGCCACCGCCAGGCCCCGCCCCCTGACCGGCGCCCCGGGCCTTTCCGGCACCCCGGGTGCGGCCGCCCGGCAGGGCCGTGTCAACGGCGGTCCACCCGCCCAGCTCACCGACCGGCCCGCCCCCGGCCGGCCCGCCCCGGCCCGCGCCGTGCCCCCGCCGCACGGTCCGCGCCCCGGCGCCGCCCCGGCCCGTACGGCCCCGGCCGCCCGGCCGGTCGCGGCACGTCGCCCGGTCCCCGGGCAGGGCACCGGCCTGGTGACGGAGCGTCAGCGCCTGAGCGTCCTCCTCGCCCGCACCCGGGTCCCCGGGCCCCTGCCGGGCGGCGGCCTCACGGCGTACCCCGAAGAGCTCATGGACGAGCTGCTGGAGTGCGCCAGCGCCACTGCCCAGCGGCAGATCGAACGGTTCGGCGGCGAGCCCGTCGCCACGATAGGTCCGGTCACCCTCGGTGTCTTCCGCGCCGAGAGCGACGACGGCGCCGCCCTGCGGGCCGTCCGCGCCGCCGCGGCGCTGCGCGAGGCGCTGGCCGCACCCGGCGGCGCCGGCGCGTACCCGGCCCGTCCGCAGCCGCGCCGCGGCGTCGTCCTGCAAGCCTCGGTCGCCACCGGTCAGGCGCTCGTCCGCTTCCACCCGGGGGAGGCCCTGCCGCCCTCCGTCAACGGCGCCCTTCTGGACCTCTGCCAGGCCCTGCTGAGCACCGCCCCCGCCGGCACCATCCAGGTCTGCGACACCACCCGCGCGGCCACCGCGTCGGCCGTCGCCTACACCCCCGTGGAAGGACAGCCGCGCACCTGGCGCGCCGTCGACGTCCTCGCCCACAGCCGCGCGGCCCGCGCCCGCGCGATGTGAACGGCCCGCCGGGGCGCCGGCCGAGCCGGCGTTCCGGCATTTCAAACGGGCCACACAAATGGAATTGGCCAGGGGTTACCCGACGGTGGGAACTGGCCTATAACGTTCGGCGCCATTGGGGCTGAACGTCATGAAACCCACGCCACCTCCGCGTGAGGAACGGCTGTGGTTGTCGAGTTCCGTACCCATGCGGTTCGAACCCACACCCCCACAGCGAAATCCGCAATTCCCGGAATCACATCCTCACGGAGGTACCCCGCAATGACCGGACTTTCCCGCCGGGTGTTCCTGCGAAACAGCGCGGTAGCCGGCGGCGCCGCCGCCCTGGCCCTCCCGGCCATCGGCGGCTGGGCGGGCGAGGCGTACGCCGACACGCCCACCCCGGCCGAGGCCGTGGCCGGCGAGGCGCTCGTCAAGGTCACGCCCGACGACCCGCGCTACGCCTCGCTCGTCACCGGCGCCAACGGCCGCTGGATCGGCACGCCGGCCTACGTCCTCGTGGCCAAGACGGCCGACCAGGTCGTCCAGGCCGTGCAGGAGACCCTCGACCAGGGCCTGCGCTTCACCGTGCGCAGCGCCGGCCACTGCTACGAGGACTTCACCACCAACCCGGAGATACGCGTCCTCATCGACGTCTCCGCCATGACGGCCATCGGCTACGACTCCACGCGCCGTGCGTTCGCCATCGAGCCCGGCGCCCGGCTCGGCTCCGTCTACGAGACGCTCTACACCAACTGGGGCGTCACCCTGCCGGGCGGCACCTGCCCGTCCGTCGCCGTGGGCGGTCACGTCCCCGGCGGCGGTTACGGCCCGCTGGCCCGCTCGCACGGCGTCACCGTCGACCACCTGGCCGCCATCGAGATCGTCGTCGTCGGCGCCGACCGCAAGGCCCGCAAGGTCGTCGCCACCTGTGCCCAGGACGACCCCCACCGCGAGCTGTGGTGGGCCCACACCGGCGCGGGCGGCGGCAACTACGGCATCGTCACCCGCTACTGGTTCCGTACCCCGGGCGCGACCGGCGCCGACCCGGCCGCGCTCCTGCCCAAGGCCCCCCGGGAGCTGATCCTCTCCGAGGTCGCCTTCTCCTGGACCGGCATGACCGAGGCCGCGTTCAGCAGGCTGCTCTACAACTTCTCGGCGTGGCACGCGGCGAACCAGTCGCCCACCGCTCCGTACGCCAAGCTCTTCAGCGCCATCAAGCCGCGGCACCGCTCGGCCGGCGAGTTCCTGATGACCACCCAGATCGACTCGGCCGTGCCGGACGCCGACAAGCTCCTGGACGACTACCTCGCCGCGATCGTCGCCGGCACCGGCCTGACGTACCGCGTCGACACCCGCAAGCGCGTCGACTGGCTGTACAACGTGCTCAACTGGCCGGGTCTCGGCGGCAGCGGCTTCGAGGGCAAGGGCCGCTTCAAGGCCAAGTCCGCCTACCTGCGCAAGCCGTTCCCCGCGGCCCAGCTCAAGGCGTTCTGGAAGCACCTGAACCGCACCGACTACAACAACCCGGCCGCCCTCGTGGAGATCGCCGGTTACGGCGCCAGGGCCAACCAGCTCGCGTCCAGCGCCACGGCCACCGCCCAGCGCGACTCCATCATCAAGATGCTCTTCATCGACCTGTGGGCCACCGAGGCCGAGGACGCCCAGAACATCGCCTGGGTACGGGAGTTCTACCGGGACGTCCACGCCGCGACCGGCGGCGTCCCGAGGCCCGGCGGCGTCAACGACGGCGCGTTCATCAACTACGCCGACTCCGACCTGGCCGACCCGGCGCTCAACACCTCCGGCGTCCACTGGGGCACGCTCTACTTCAAGGACGGCTACAGCCGCCTCCAGACGGCCAAGCGCACCTGGGACCCCCACAACCTCTTCCGCCACGCGCTCGGCATCAAGCCCTGACCCCACGGCCTCCGGCTGACAGAGCGGGCCTTCGGACGACGAGGCGAACCCTCGGCGACCGGAGGCCCGCTCCGGCGTTCACCGGCCGCCCGCGGGCCCCTCGCACACGGGAAGGGGCATACGAAGGAGCCGCCCCCTCCCCTCTCTGCGAGGGGGAGGGGGCGGCTGGCTTCCGCGTGCGGGACGGAAGAAGGCCCCTCTGTGCCGAACCGGTCAGATGCCCAGGCCGGAACCCCCGCTCGCGTCGATGTTCTGGCCGGTCACCCAGCGGGCGTCGTCCGAGGCGAGGAAGGTCACCACGTCGGCGACGTCCTCGGGCTGGCCGACCCGGTTGAACACCGAGAAGCCGGCGGCGTGGGCCTTGGCGGCCGGGTCGGCCATCCACGGGTGGATGTCCGTCTCGATGGTGCCCGGGGACACCGCGTTGACGGTGATGCCGCGGGAGCCCAGGGTCTGGGCCAGCGTCAGCGTCAGGACCTCCAGGGCGCCCTTGGTGGCCGCGTAGGAGGTCATGCCCGGGAAGGCCACCTTGGTGACACCCGAGGAGATGTTGATGATGCGGCCGCCGTCACGCAGCCGCTCCAGGCCCTTCTGGATGATGAAGAACGGGGCCTTGGCGTTGACCGCGAACACCCGGTCGTAGTCCTCCTCGGAGACCTCGTGGATGAGGCCCGGGCCGGCGACGCCCGCGTTGTTCACCAGGATGTCCAGGCCGGGCGTGTCGGAGTGCTGACCGATGGTGGCGTCGAACTCCGCCCACAGGGCGGCGGCGTCACCCGGGACACCGAGCTCCGCGCGGAAGGCGAAGGCGCGGCCGCCGGCGGCCTCGATCGCGTTCACCGTCTCCTTGGCGGCGGCCTCGTCGCTCGAGTAGGTCAGCGCGACCAGCGCGCCCTCCTTCGCCAGCCGCTTGGCGATGGCACGCCCGATGCCCCGGCTGCCGCCGGTGACCAAAGCCGTCTTGTTCGTGAGGGCAGTCATGCAGGGAACTCCCAATTCTCTCGACCGTGGCGACCTCTGATGCCAGGGCCGCGAATGCGATCGTCCTCCGGTGCCCTCACCCGCCGCCCATTCCCGGCCCATTGCCCGGTCTGCGTGCGCGATCGCGGAATTAGTCTCCGGCCATGACCTACGAACCCGTTCTCGTGATCGGCGGCACCGGAAAGACCGGAAGCCGCGTCGTACGGCAGCTCACCGAGCGCGGCGTGCCGGTGCGCTCCGCGTCCCGCAACGCCGAGCACCGCTTCGACTGGCTGGACGAGTCCACCTGGGGCCCCGCCCTCGACGGCGTCCGCGGCGTGTACATCGTCCAGCTCGACGGCGCCAACAGGACCGGCGCGTTCGTCGAGGCGGCGGCCCGCGCCGGGGTGGAGCGCCTCGTCCTGCTGTCCGCGCGCGGCGTGGACACCCCCGGCTACTACGGCTCCGCCGCCGAGACCAGCGAGGACTTCCTCGCCGGTGAGGCCGCCGTCCGGAGCAGCGGCCTGGACTGGACGGTGCTGCGGCCCGGCTGGTTCGCCCAGAACTTCAGCGAGGGCTTCTTCAACGACGGCGTCCTGGCCGGGGAGTTGCGCCTCCCCGCCGGTGACGGCGCCGCCAGCTGGGTCGACGTCGAGGACATCGCCGCCGTCGCCGTCGCCGCCCTCACCGAGAAGGGCCACGCCGGCCGTACGTACGAGCTGTCCGGGCCCGCGCCCGTGACCCTCGCCGAGGTCCTCGAACTGATCCGGGAGGCCGGCGGCCGTACCGTCCGCTACACGCCGCTCACCGCCGACGAGTTCGTCGCCGAGCTGGTCGGGCAGGGTGTCGCCAAGCCGGACGCGGAGCTGTGGGCCGCGGCCATGCACCCCATCGCCCAGGGCTTCGAGCGGAAGGTGTCGGACGGCGTCCGCGAGGCCCTCGGCCGCGAGCCGCGCGCCTTCGCCGCCTACGTGGCCGACGCTGCGGCGGCCGGAGCCTGGCGCGCCTGACGCGCCGGGGGAGCGGCCGCCCCCGCCCGGCACCCGGCGCTCACCGGGCGGGGCGCGGCCGCCTCGCACGGTCGCCCCCGCCACGTGGGGCCGGACGGCGGTTCAAGGCAACCTCAAGAAGACCTGTAGCGGAATTTCCCACTATGAGTGGTATGCCGTGGCGCACGCCCGGTGCACGGTGTTCCGCGCCGCCCGGCGCATCGACGAGAACCACCTTCCCCCGCATCTGGAAAGGACAGGCATGAGCATCCTTGAGGAACGGCCGCCCAGCCCCTCGCCCGCGTCGATGGCCGGGCGGGTGGCGGAGCTGGCGGACCTGCGCGAGCAGGTGCTGGCCGGCCCCAGCGCGCAGGCCACCGAGGCGCAGAAGAAGAAGGGCAAGCTCACCGTCCGCGAGCGGCTGGAGCTGCTGTTCGACAAGGGCACGTTCACCGAGACCGAGCCGTTCCGCCGGCACCGCGCCACGGGCTTCGGCCTGGAGGCGAAGAAGCCCTACAGCGACGGCGTGGTGACCGGCTGGGGCCGGATCGACGGCCGCACCGTCTTCGCGTACGCCCACGACTTCCGCATCTTCGGCGGCGCGCTCGGCGAGGCGCACGCCCAGAAGATCCACAAGCTGATGGACCTCGCGGAGAAGGCCGGCGCCCCCATCATCGGCCTCTGCGACGGCGCGGGCGCCCGTATCCAGGAGGGCGTCACCGCCCTCGCCGGCTACGGCGGCATCTTCCAGCGCAACGTCCGCAACTCCGGTGTCATCCCGCAGATCAGCGTCATCATGGGCCCCTGCGCGGGCGGCGCCGCGTACTCCCCGGCGCTCACCGACTTCGTCTTCATGGTGCGCGGCACCTCGCAGATGTTCATCACCGGCCCCGACGTGGTGCAGGCGGTGACCGGCGAGCAGATCACCCAGGACGACCTGGGCGGCGCCGACGTCCACGCCGGCACCTCCGGTGTGGCCCACTTCGCGTACGACGACGAGGAGCAGTGCCTGGAGGACGTGCGCCACCTGCTGTCGTACCTGCCGTCCAACAACCGGGAGCTGCCCCCGTCGGAGCTGGCCGACGACCCCGCGGACCGGCGCAACGAGTCGCTGCTCGACCTCGTGCCCGCCGACCCGAACCGGGCCTACGACATGCACGCCGTCATCGAGGAGATCGTCGACCACGGCGACTACTTCGAGGTGCACGGACGCTGGGCGCCCAACATCATCTGCGCGCTCGCGCGGCTCGGCGGCCAGGTCGTCGGCATCGTCGCCAACCAGCCGCAGACGCTGGCCGGCGTCCTCGACATCGAGTCCTCGGAGAAGGCCGCGCGCTTCGTCCAGATGTGCGACGCCTTCAACATCCCGCTGGTGAGCCTCGTCGACGTGCCCGGCTTCCTGCCCGGCGTCGACCAGGAGCACGGCGGCGTCATCCGGCACGGCGCCAAGCTGCTGTACGCGTACTGCAACGCCACCGTGCCGCGCATCTCCCTGGTGCTGCGCAAGGCGTACGGCGGCGCCTACATCGTGATGGACTCCCGCTCCATCGGTACGGACATCGCGCTGGCCTGGCCGACCAACGAGATCGCCGTGATGGGCGCCGAGGGCGCGGCCAACGTGGTGTTCCGCCGCGAGATCGCCGCGTCCGACGACCCCGACGCCACCCGCGCGGCCCGTATCGAGGAGTACCGCCGGGAGCTCATGCACCCCTACTACGCCGCGGAGCGCGGTCTGGTCGACGACGTCATCGACCCCGCCGACACTCGTTCCGCGCTCATCGGCGCGCTGGCCATGCTGCGCGACAAGCACGCGCCGCTGCCCACGCGCAAGCACGGCAACCAGCCCCAGTGACGCCGGACGACCGGCCCGGCCCGAGGAGGAACCATGGCGGTACGAGCGGTGAGCGCGGTGAGTGATCTGCCGGAGGAGGCCACGAGCCAGGTGTGGCGCATCACGGGCGGGTCGCCCACCGCCGAGGAGGTGGCCGCGGTGGCGGCGGTCCTGTCGGCGGTGCTGGCGGCCCGTGCGGAGGAGGCGGCCCGCGAGGCCCGGGAACGCGACGGCGCCCGCCGCCGCAACGGAGCCCCCTGGCTCCCGTCGGCGGCCCGCCGCAGGGCGGCCACCTCCTGGGCCGCGGCCCCCGCCCCGACCTGGCGCGACGCGGCCTGACGCACACGGGCCGCCGCCGGCAGACCGGCACCACCACAGCAGCGGGGGGGGGGGGGGGGGAGGGCGGGGGGGGGGGGGGGGGGGGGGGGGGGGGGGGGGGGGGGGGGGGGGGGGGGGGGGGGGGGGGGAGA
>NZ_JBVIEN010000004.1:47574-166359 GCF_055571835.1 Streptomyces sp. NPDC030862
CCCGCCAGAAGAAAGGAGAAGATAGCAGGAAAAAAGAGGACACCAAAGAAAAGCCAGACCCCACAAAAACGTGACCTCCCCCCCTCTTCCCAAGGGGCCCCCCCCCCGCTGCTGTGGTGACGCGCCCGGCGGGCGTCAGACGGGCTCCGGGACCGGCGGCCCCTCGCCGCCCTCCGCCCGTACCCGGTCCGCCAGTTGCTCCGACGCCAGCCGCGGCAGGAGCAGCCGCCACACGCCGGTGGGCGTGTGCCGGTCCCACCAGCGCGGGTCCGTCCGGCCCAGCGCCTCCAGCCCGACGGTGGCCGCGGCGACGACCGTCGTGGCGTCCTCGGGCCGCACGCCGTCGGCGAGCGCGCCCCGGCGGGCCGCGAGGGACAGGCCCTCGTCCACCCAGTCCACCCAGTACTGCCGCAGGTCCGAGCGGCTCTTCCAGGTGGCGTCCGCGCTCAGCCCGAAGCCGGCCCGCAGGATCACGTCCCGCCGGAGCCGCGCCACGAGGGCGTGCGAGGTGTCCACCAGGGTCTGCAGGCCGCCGCCCACGTCCCCGTGTTCGCTCCAGGGGGAGGCGATGCCGCGCAGGACCGCCATCGCCTCGACTTCCACCTCCTCCGCCAAGGCGCCCTTGTTGACGAAGTGGAAGTGCAGTGCACCGTTGCTCACACCTGCGCGGCGGCTGATCGACGTGAGGGAGGACGGGGCGAATCCCTCCTGGTCGAACACCTCGGCGGCGGAACGAATCAGCGCTTGGCGCGTACGGGCCGCCCGCTCCTGTTTCGTCATGTCGTGCTCCGTGGTCACAGTGGTCGGGCTGAAAGGGGCGCGGAAAGCCAGTGTAGGAAACCGCACGGGCGGTTTGTTAGCCCGACGGTAACCTGGCTGGAACCCCCTGGTTCGATGCGTACAAATCGCTCCTCAGCTAAGCGGAAACCGTCGTACCGGTCATGCCCCGCTCATCATGCGGTCACTCCGCGGTCTGCCGCCAGGCGATCTCACGTGACGCACAAGCGCTGTGCCGGAGGCTTGCCCAGGTCTCGCCGGGTGAGCCCTCATCCGGGCGAGTGACAGAGCGGTGAGGGGAGCACGATATGGCCAGCGACTGGTTCCGGCGATTCGGCGCGGAGGCGCCCGGCAGCGGGGTACGCCTCGTCTGCCTCCCGCACGCCGGTGGTGCCGCCAGCGCCTACCTCGGCCTCCAGCGGGAACTGACCCCGGATCTCGACGTCCTGGCCGTCCAGTACCCCGGCCGGCAGGACCGCCGCGCGGAGCCGCCCGTCGACGACATCGGCCGCCTCGTCCAGGCCCTCGCCGGCGAGGTGGAGCGCGAACTCGCCCCCGGCGCCGCCGCGGTGGACACGCCGCGCCCGTACGCGTTCTTCGGCCACAGCATGGGCGCCGTCCTCGCCTACGAACTCGCCAGGGAACTGGACCGGCGCGGAGTGCCCGGGCCCTGCCACCTGTTCCTGTCGGGCCGGTTCGCGCCCACCCCGCAGGGCGACGACACCGACCGGCTCGACAGCGACGAGAAGATCCTCGCGATGATCCGCCGCCTCGGCGGCACGGTCGGCGCCGTGTTCGACGACCCCGACGTGCTGGAGATGGTGATGCCGCCGCTCCGCGCCGACTACCGGGCCATCGGCACCTACACCTGGCGCCCCGGCCCGCCGCTCGACACCCCGCTGACCGTCCTCGTCGGCGACCGCGACCCGGTGGTGCCCGTCGACGCCGCCGTCGGCTGGTGCGCACACACGACGGCGCCCGCACAGGTGAAGGTGCTGACGGGCGGGCACTTCTACCTCGACCAGCGCACCGCCGAAGTGGCCGGCATCGTGCGGGACGCCCTCATACGGCAGGCCACATCGACGGGTGGTCCTGTTCCCCTCTGATGGGTCCGCAGTGGGCACCCCGGCGAACAATCGGAGACGGACGCCCGGTTCTTACGGGCGTCCGGATCCACCACCACGGGGCAGCGCGCCAGGACAGGAGCATGAGACGTGCGGTTCAACCTCATCGGTCCGTTCGAGATCGTCGCCGACGACGGCAGCGTCCACCTCCCCACCACCCCCAAGGTGTGCCAGACCCTCGCCCTGCTCCTCACCCGGCCCGGCGAACTGGTCCCGGTCGACTCCCTCATCCGGGAACTGTGGGGCGACTGCCCGCCCCGCAGCGCGCCCGCCACCGTGCAGACGTACGTCCACCAGGCCCGGCGCATGCTCAACGAGCACCGCCTCGGCTCGCGCGGGGACCAGCCGCTCGTCACCCGCCCCCCGGGCTACGCGCTGGAGGTGGACCCGGACGACGTGGACATCACCGTCTTCGAACGGCTCGTCACCGGTGCCCGCGCGGCCCTGGAGGACGGCCGGCCCGAGGCGGCCGCCCACGACCTGTGCGCGGCGCTCACCCTGTGGCGCGGCCCCGTCCTGTCCAACGTCCCCGCCGGCAAGGTCCTCGAAGGGCGCATCGTCTATCTGAGCGAACTGCGCATCCGCGCCCTCGAACTGCGCATCGAGGCGGAGGACCGGCTCGGCCGCCTCCGCGAGGTCATCCCCGAACTGCGCGCCCTGGTCCACGACTACCCCCTCAACGAGTGGTTCCACGGCCGGCTGATCTCCGCCCTGCACCGGGCCGGCCGTCGCGCCGAGGCCCTGGAGGCGTACCTCGACCTCTACCGCATCCTCGACACCGAACTCGGCCTGGAGCCGTCCCCCGAACTCCGGCGCCTGCACGCCGAACTGCTCCACACCGGCGGCGCTCCGGGCGCCGGCCCGGCCGTGTCACCCCTCTGGATGGCGTCCTTCGCCGTCTGAACCGTTCGGCCCGACGCCCCGTACCCCTGCCGAGGCCCCGCCGTACCCGCCGTACCCCTCCGTCCCCGTCCCACCACAGGAGCCCCGCCCATGCCATCGACCGCAACCGCCCTCCAGGCCACGACCGCCTGGCTCGAGTCCGTCGAAGCGGACATCCTCCGCCGCAACCCCGGCGAGCCGGAGTTCCACCAGGCCGTACGGGAGGTGCTGGAGACGCTTGCGCCCGTCGTGGCCGCCCGCCCCGAGCTGCGGGGGGCCCGGCTGGTCGAGCGGCTGGCGGAGCCGGAGCGGCAGCTCGTCTTCCGCGTGACCTGGCAGGACGACCGGGGCGGCATCCAGGTGAACCGGGGCTTCCGGGTGGAGTTCAACAGCGCCCTCGGCCCCTACAAGGGCGGCCTGCGCTTCCACCCCTCCGTCAACCTCGGCATCGTCAAGTTCCTCGGCTTCGAGCAGATCTTCAAGAACGCCCTCACCGGCCTGGGCATCGGCGGCGGCAAGGGCGGCAGCGACTTCGACCCGCGCGGCCGGTCGGACGCCGAGGTCATGCGGTTCTGCCAGGCGTTCATGACAGAGCTCCACCGCCACCTCGGCGAGCACACCGACGTGCCCGCCGGCGACATCGGCGTCGGCGGCCGCGAGATCGGCTACCTCTTCGGCCAGTACCGGCGCATCACCAACCGGTGGGAGGGCGGCGTGCTCACCGGCAAGGGCACCGGCTGGGGCGGCTCGCTGATCCGCACCGAGGCCACCGGCTACGGCAACGTGCTGTTCACCGCCGAGATGCTGCGCAAGCGCGGCGAGGACCTGGCCGGCCAGCAGGTCACCGTGTCCGGCTCCGGCAACGTGGCCCTCTACACGGTGGAGAAGGCCCAGGCCCTGGGCGCGGTGGTGCGCACCGTGTCGGACTCCGGCGGGTACGTCGTGGACGACAAGGGCATCGACCTCGACCTGCTCAAGCAGGTCAAGGAGGTCGAGCGCGGCCGCGTCGGCGACTACGCGGCCCGCCGCGGCGGCTCGGCCCGGTACGTGGCCGGCGGCAGCGTCTGGGACGTGCCCGCCGACGTGGCGCTGCCGTCCGCGACCCAGAACGAACTCACCGAACGGGACGCCCTGACGCTGGTCCGCAACGGCGTCAAGGCCGTCTCCGAGGGCGCCAACATGCCCACCACGCCCGAGGCCGTGCGCGTCCTGCGCGACGCGGGCGTCGCCTTCGGCCCCGCCAAGGCGGCCAACGCGGGCGGCGTCGCCACCAGCGCCCTGGAGATGCGCCAGAACGCCTCCCGCGAGGCGTGGCCCGCGGCGCGCGTCGAGGACGAGCTGACCCGGGTGATGCGGCGCATCCACGACACCGCGTACGAGACGGCGGAGCGCCACGGCCGCCCCGGCGACTACGTGGCGGGCGCCAACATCGCCGCCTTCGAGCAGGTCGCCGACGCCATGCTCGCCCAGGGCGTCATCTGACCCCTCCTCCCCGGCCCCCGCCCCCAGACCCCTTGGCGGCGGGGGCCGGGGCGCGTACCTCGATGGTGCGCGGGCCTGACCTGGCGTCAACTCGCCATCCGCGTTCAGCGTTGGCCGGCGCCGGTGAAGCTCACCTCAGCCGGATACCTCCGGGCCCGCTCCCCCCACTCGGAGCCCCCATGCGCCGTCGCCTCAACGGTCCCGTCGCCAGACCGCTCGCCGGACCGCTCGCCGCGGTCGTCCTCGCCGTCCCCGCCGCCCTCCTGCCCGCCACCGACGCCGCGGCGGTCCCCGCCGACAAACCGCGGGTGCTCGCCGCCTGGACCCAGCCCGCGCTGAGCAGCTACCAGGCCTGGGACGCCGCCCGCAGGAACCAGGCCGCCTGGAGCGCGTACGCCTTCGACTGGACGACCGACTACTGCTCCGGCGCGCCCGAGAACCCGCTCGGCTTCCCGTTCAAGGACGCCTGCGCCCGCCATGACTTCGGCTACCGCAACTACAAGGCGGCCGGCGCCTTCCCGGCCAACAAGCCCCGCCTCGACAACGCCTTCCACGCCGACATGAACCGCGTCTGCGCGACGTACTCCGGTGAGCTGCGCACCCGTTGCCAGGGCATCGCCTGGATCTACTACCAGGCCGTCGTCGTCGGCGGCAGGTCCGCGGCACCCCACGGCTCCCCCCTCGCCTGACCGGCCCGGCCGTCGCATCCTGGAGTCATGGCCCGAGTCAACGACGAGGTCCAGTCGCTGCTCCAGGAGTACGCCGACCTCATCGCGATCACCGGAGGCGACGCCTTCAAGGCGCGCGCCTACGAGAAGGCCGCCCGCGCCGTCGGCGGGTACCACCGCGACGTCTCCACGCTCGACGCCCAGCAGCTCCGCGAGATCCCCAACGTCGGCAAGTCCATCGCCGACAAGATCACCGAGTACCTCGCCTCCGGCCACGTCTCCGCCGTCGAGGAGCGCCGCGAGGCCATCCCCGCCGGCGTCCGCGAGCTGATCACCATCCCCGGGCTCGGCCCCAGGAAGGCCCTGGTGCTCTACGAGGAGCTGGGCGTCTCCTCCGTCGACCAGCTGCTCGACGCCCTCCACCAGGAGCGGCTGCGCGACCTGAAGGGCTTCGGCGAGAAGACCGAGGAGAACATCCTCCACGGCATCGCCCTGATGCAGAAGGCCAGCGACCGCATCCTCCTCGACTCCGCCATGGACACCGCCGAACAGCTCGTCTCCGAGCTGTCCCGCGTCACCGGCTGTGCCGGGTGCTGCTACGCCGGGTCACTGCGCCGCATGCGCGAGACCATCGGCGACATCGACGTCCTGGTGGCGGCCGAACGGTCGGCGCCGTTCATGGAGGCCCTCGCGAGCCTCCCGTACACCGCGGAGATCCTCGCCCACGGCGAGAAGAAGACCTCCCTCCGCACCACCAAGGGCCTCCAGATCGACGTCCGCGTCCTGCCGCCCGACTCCTGGGGCGCGGGCCTGCAGTACTTCACCGGGAGCAAGGCCCACAACATCCGCACCCGCGAGATCGCCGTGCGCCACAAGCTCAAGCTCTCCGAGTACGGGCTCTTCGACGCCGGGAGCGGCGAGAAGATCGCCTCCGAGACGGAGGAGGACGTCTACGCCCGCCTCGGCCTGCCCTGGATCCCGCCGACCCTGCGCGAGGACCGCGGCGAGATCGCCGCCGGACTGCGCGGCGACCTCCCCGACCTCATCGAGGAACGCGACATCAAGGGCGACCTGCACACCCACACCGACCTCACCGACGGCCTCGCCCCGCTGGAGGACATGGTCGCCGCGGCCGCCGAACGCGGCTACGCCTACTACGCGGTCACCGACCACGCCCCCGACCTCGCCATGCAGCGCATGACCAAGGAGAAGATCCTCGCCCAGCGCGAGCGCGTACGCGCACTCGACCGCGCCCACCACGGGATGCGCCTCCTGCACGGCACCGAGCTCAACATCGGCCCCGAGGGCACCGTCGACTGGCCCGACGACTTCCTCGCCGGCTTCGACCTGTGCGTGGCCTCCGTCCACTCCCACTTCACCCTCGGCCGCCAGGCCCAGACCCGCCGCCTCGTCCGTGCCTGCGAGAACCCCCACATCGCCGTCATCGGCCACCCCACCACCCGGCAGCTCGGCAGACGCCCGCCCATCGACGCCGACTTCGACGCGGTCTTCGAAGCCTGCGCCCGCACCGGCACCGCCCTGGAGATCAACGCCCACCCCAATCGCCTCGACCTCTGCGACGAGGACATCCTGCGGGCGAAGCGGTACGGCGTGAAGTTCGCCGTCGACTCCGACGCCCACGCCGTCACCCACCTGCCCTACCTGCGCTACGGCATCGGCACGGCCCAGCGCGGCTGGCTCACCAAGGACGACGTCATCAACACCTGGCCGCTGGGCAGGCTGCGCCGGTTCCTCCACGGCCAGGGCCACGGCCGCACCGCCGGCGAGGGATGAGCGGGTTATCACCCCCCCCACCGGCGCGCCGTCAGGACGGGATCGCCCTCAGCTTCGTGGTGAAGACGTGCGCGGCGACGTCCTCGCCGAGCTTCAGCCCGTCCGTCGCGTCCCACGGGTAGTGGACGCCCAGGTACACGCGACTGTCGGCGTTCTCGCGCGCCGCCTGGCTGAAACTGGTGTACGACCGCGTCCGCACGGGGGCGTGCGGGTCCTCCGTCGTCAGGCTGAAACTCACCCCGTCACCGTCGAAGAAGCGCTGCATGATCCCCGCCCACGCGCCCGCGAACGCCGCGTGCCCGGACGCCCACGCGGGGAAGCACGGCGTGGTGTTCACCCCCGCCCGGTTCGCCGACAGCGGCTTCCACGCCGGGTCGAGGCCCCCGTCCCGGATCGCGGACACCGGCCGCCACAGGTCGATCGGCGTCAGGTACTTCACGTCCCACTCGGCGATGGCCGCGTCGGCCATGGCGATCGACACCAGCGCGAACAGCCGCGCGTTCTGGTACGTGTTCAGGCCGCGCGCCTGCGCGACCTCCTTGGTGTGCTGGAGCAGCTGCCCCGGCGGCTTGTACGTACCGTCCAGGTCGTTCGCCCAGAACCAGGCGATCGCCGTCTGGTCGGCCGTCCGCTCCGCCGAGTTCGCCGCGCCCAGCCTGCGCACCGTGTCCACCTGGCTCTTGTACGCGGGGCTCGCGAGCATCTTCTCGTACGTGCCGTACATGCCCGGCGTCGGCGGCCGGAACTGCGCGCCGGAGCCGAGCGCGAACGGCTTCACCTCGCCCCAGCGCGGCGTGGCCGCCTCGCTCGCCTGGTCGCAGCCCGGGTCGGGCAGATCGGGGTAGCTCGTCGGCCGCCACGCGCCGGGCACCCCTTCCGCCGTGTACACCCGCTGGTCGTCGGCCTTGTCACCGGCGCGGGCGTTGCGCATCTGGGTCACCATCTGGTTGACCACGGTGGTGTCCAGCAGGTCGAAGTCGGTCGGCTGCGTCCCGAACCGCTGCGTGAACCTGTTGTCGAGGTACGCCTTCTGCTCGGGGAAGAGGCCCAGCAGGATGTTGTAGGCGGTGCGCCCCACCACCCGCTCCTCCTCACCCGGGCCCTCGTTCCAGGCCGCGTAGTTCGAGGCGGCGATGTACGGCTCCGAGGTCATCCGGTGCCAGCGCAGGCGGTACGAGCTCTCCGCGTCGTACATCGCGGCGTTCAGCATCGCGGCGGCGCGGGCCAGCGGACCGGGGGCGCCGCCGCGCGTGCGCATGAGCTGCAGCAGCACGTCGTTCCAGTAGTGCACCGGGTCCCCGGTGTAGTTCGGGGGAGCGGCGACCGCGCTCTGCGGCGGTAACGCGAGCGAGGTCCCGGCGGCCGCGGCCAGCGCGACGGCGAAGGCGACGACGCGTCTTCGGTGGGTACGGCGGCGTGAGGCCACGGTGCTGATCCTTTCGGCGGAGCCAGCGCACTGAGGCGATGTCGCGCAGGTGCTACCCCCGGTACGCACCCGCACGCGACCGGCCTACGGAATGACCGATTTCGGTCACCTCAAGGTCCGGCCCACGCCGACAGCAGCGCCGCCGCCGCACCCACCAGCGGATCGTCACCGTGTCCCAGGCCCCGGGCCGCGCCCAGCACGGCGGCCACGACCTCCGTGTCCCGCGCCTGGACACCGGCCGCCAGCAGCGGCGCCCACACCTCAGGGCCTGCCCCCGGCACCTCGCGCGCCCAGCGGCCGATCCCCGCCGCGTCCGCCCTTGGCAGCGGCGGGCACCCCGGCGGCCGCTCGGCCGCGACGGGCCCGGCACGGACGGCGGCGGCCAGCGCCGCGGCCAGCGTCGTGTGGTAGCAGGTCCCGAAGACGTACGCCGCCGCCTTGCCGCCGTCCAGACCGGCGAGCACCTCCGGGCGGTGCACCGGGCTCGGCACCGCGCCGTCCGGCCGGGCCGCCCCCGCCAGCGCGGCCCACGCGTCGTACACCAGCGCGTCACACGCGTACGCCCCGGTGAGCGCCGTGTCGCACAGCAGCAGCTCCGCCAGCAGGTCCAGCCCGCCGCGCACCAGCTGCGCGCCCAGCAGCACCCGCACCGCCCCGCGCAGCCGCGCCACCTCCCCGGCCCCGCCCAACAGGTCCCGGCGGTGGCCGAAGTCCGTGGCGTAGAACAGCGCGTGCGTCAGGGCGTACGTCTCGCTCGCCGTCAGCTGGAGCACGTCCGGGTCGAGCGCCGCGACGCTGCCCCGGTACAGCGTCCCCAGGTCCGGCAGCCGCGCCGGAGCCGTGAAACCGCCGCGGTCGGCGAAGTACCGCAGCTCCAGCCGCCCCAGCACCGGCTTGTACGCCCGGCAGTGGCCCCCGGCGTCCGCCGCCAGCAGCTCCTCGCACACCGCGCGCGGCCCCGGCTGCGGCCGGCCCAGCACCTCCAGCAGCGCCACCAGGTTGAGGTGGTACGGGAACAGCTCGTCACCGCGGCGCAGCCCCCGCCCGAACTCCGCCTCCGCGACGGCCTCCTCCGCCAGGTCCAGCGCCCGGCGCGCGAGCGGCGCCTCCCTCGCCACCACCCCCGCCCGGTCCAGCACCCGCACCAGCCCCAGCAACTCCAGCAGCGGACCCGGCCGGAAGGGCCGCCGCGGCAGGAACTCCTCCCACCGGCCCGGCGCGAACCACTCCACGTGCGCCTCGACCCAGCGCAGCGCCCCCGCAAGCACCCGCCGGTCCGCCGGCGCCGCCCCTGTACTCACCGCCCGCTCCGTACCCGCAGCAGCGCCAGCACCGCCACCAGGATCCCGCCCAGCACGCCCAGATCCGCCCACCACGGCAGCAGCCCGCCCCCGCCCAGCAGCGTCTGCCGGGCCAGGTCGACGGCGTACGTCATCGGGTTGGCGTACATCAGCCACGCCAGCCACCGCGGCGCGTCCTCGGCGCTGAAGACCGAGCCCGACAGGAACAGCATCGGGAACATGGCCAGCTGGACCGTCGCCTGGAGCGTCTGCATCCGCGTGATCACGGTCGCCAGGCACAGCCCGATGACGCTGAACACGGTCGCGGCCAGCGCGTAGCACCCCACCGCCGCCACGAACCGGCCGGCCGTCAGCTCCACGCCCATCAGCGGCGCGAACGCCAGCATCAGCACGCTCTGCGCCGTCACCGTCCCGGCCCCCGCCACCACTTTCCCCAACGGCAGGCACACGCGGGGCACCGGCGCCACCAGCAGCTCGCGCAACACCCCGAACTCCCGGTCCCACGCGTACGACTGCCCCGACGCCACCCCGATGGAGACGACCTGGATGGCGACGATCCCCGGGAAGACGTACGCGCTGAACGGCACGGGCGCGGCGCCCACCGCGTCCACCGAGCCGATCATGCCGTCAAAGCCGACCGCGTACACCAGCACGAAGAACAGGATCTGCACGGCCTGGCTGAACAGCACCCCCGGCCGCTTCACCTGCCGCAGCAGATCGCGATGGGCGATGACACCGATCGCGGCGAGCGACGGCCGGACGGAGGGCGCCTTCGCCGGCGCGCTCGCGCCCGCGGCGCTCATGACGCGCTTCCCGCCGCCGCCACGTACACGTCGTTCATGGACGGATGGCGTACGGACACGGTCAGACCGGGCACGTCCAGGGCCCGCACCACCGCCGCGATCCGCGCCTCCGGATCGGCGCAGTGCACCGCCACCCCGCCCGGCTCGACCAGCGCCTCGAAGCCCGCCGCCCGCAACTGCCGCACCGCCGCCTCCTCGTCCGCGCAGCTCACCACGATCCGCGACGCCTCCAGCGCGCCCTTCAGCTCCGCCACCCCGCCGCGCCGCACGACCCGGCCGCCGCGCAGGATGACGATCTCGTCGGCGTACTCCGCCTCGTCCATGTAGTGCGTCGCGAACAGCACCGTCACGCCCAGCTCGGCGCGCAGCCGTAGCAGGTCCGCCCAGACGGTCGCGCGCGCGGCTGGGTCCAGGCCGTTGGTCGGCTCGTCCAGGACGATCAGACCGGGCCGGTGCAGCAGGGCGCGGGCGATCTCCACCCGCCGGGCCAGCCCGCCCGACAGTTCCTCCACCGGCTGGCGGCGCCGGTCCGCCAGGTCGAACAGGTCCAGCAGCAGCGCGATCCGCTCCCGCGCGTCCGCCCGCCGCATCCCGAACAGCCGCGCGTGGAACCAGAGGTTGCGCTCTACCGACAGCTCCTTGTCCAGCGTCCGCTCCTGGAACACCAGCCCCAGGCGCCGGCGCGCCGCCATCGGCGCCTCGCGCACGTCGTGCCCGAAGATCCGTACCGTCCCGGCGGCGGGCCGCGCGGCCGTCGACAACACGCCCAGCAGACTGGACTTGCCCGCGCCGTTGGGGCCGAGCAGCGCCGTGATCCGGCCCGGGGGAGAGGCCATCGACACCCCGTGGACGGCGGTCACCCGGCCATGGCGCACGACCACGTCGGCCAGTTCGAACGCCGGCGCCACGTCGCCCGTCCCGCTCGTCTCCGCGCCCCTCACGCCAGCCCCAGCGTCCGGTCCCACGGCAGCGGTACGCCGTCCTCGACGGGCAGCAGCGCCAGCGCCACACCCGCCGCGCCCTCCAGCATCCCTGCCGTGTCCACGGCCCGGTGCGGCACCGGTGAACGCGCCGCCGCCGGAAAGCGCATCAGATGCCGGAACCCGAACGGCGCCTCCTCATCGGCACACGCGAGCACCTTGGCCACGAGCCGTTCCCGCCCCGCCACCAGCTCCGCGTCGCCCGTCGCCGCCGCGGCCCGCGCCACGATCCGCAACAGGCCCGCGTAGCCGTGGCACACCGTCGCGCCCTCGATCGCCCACAGCGCCTCGTCGCGCCGCAGCGCCGCCCGCAGCCCTTCTACGGCCGCCGCGCACCACTCCGGCCGCCCCATCGCCCGCCCGGCCCGCAGCAGCGCCGCGGCCACGCCCGGAGTGCCGTAACACCACGCCGTCCGCGTGAACAGCGCGCTCGGGCGCCGCTCCGCCACCTCGTGCTCCAGGCCCGCGCGGGCCGGCCAGTACGGGCCCGCCTCGTCGCGCAGCGTCCAGCCGAGCAGCCAGTCGGCGATCCGCTCGACGGCCGCACGCATCCCCTTCACCTCGCGTCCCGCCTCGTACGCCTCGTACGCCTCGTACGCCTCGTATGCCGAGCACAGCACCGCCAGCGGGCCCGCGATACCGTGCGCCATCCCCAGGTTGAGGTCCCCGCGCGGATAGTCACGCCGGTCCCGCTCGCTGACCTGGAGCTCCGGCGGCACCCACCACCCCGGCACCTCCTGCCCGTCCACCCGTACCGGCTCGGTCAGGCGCACCAGGTGCCCGAGGGACGCGGTCAGCGCCGACGCGACGACCGGCGACGCCTCCGCCGGATCGGCCGCCGCGTCCAGCAGCAGCCGGGTCGTGCCGGAGACGCCGTTGATCAGGTCGTATGCCGCCCACTCCACGCCCGGCCCGGTACGGGTACGCAACACCGCCAGCCGGTCCAGCTGGTCCTCGGCCAGCCAGGTGGCCAGCTTCCCGCGCAGCCCGGCGTAGTGCCCCTCCGGCCCGGCGCAGGTCTGCGCGGCGGCGAGCAGCGCGGCCGGACCCGAGAACAGACCCCGGTTCGGCGCCGTGTTCATCACCCGCCCGGCCGCCGCCAGATGCCGGTGGGCCACCGGCCGCCACGCCTCGTCGGCGCGCGCGAGCTCGCCGTACAGTAGCGCGGTGCCGGGCAGCCCGTTCGCGAGCGTCAACGGCCCCCACATCACGGCGTCGTACACCGGGTCCCGGTTGTCGTCGCGCGAGGCGACCGCCGCGACCCGCTCCGGGTCGGCGAGCTGCCCCGCCACCCGCTCCACGGCCTCCGCCGTACCGACCGCTGTCGTCATGACCGGTGCCTCCGTCGGTTGAGGTGATCCTGTACGGCGCCCCGGGCGATGCCGAGCACGGTCAGCTCGCGGGCGCTCTCCCCGCCGAAGAGGCGGTTGCACACCATGTGCAGCAGGCTGCCCACGACCCGGCCCTCCGGCGTACCGCCCGCCTCCCGTACGACGCGGGCCAGTTCGCGCACGGCCTCGTCGCGCGGGCGCAGCGCCTCCAGCGCGGCGGCACCGGCCGGGTCCCCGCCGCCGGTGAACGCGGGCCAGCCGCCGTACGGATCGACCGTGCGCCGCCAGTGCCCGGCGCGGCCCCGGTACGCGGCCGGCAGGTCGCGGCGCCCGCCGGTCATCGACAGCCAGGCCGCCGCCGCGTCGTCACCGCAGTCCTCCGCGAGGAGCGGATGACCGGGGTCCGGAGGGCCGAAGGCGTGCGCCAGCGCGGCGCACGAGACGACGGCCAGATCGTCGACGCCGTACGCGTTGCCCGGGTCCTTCGCCAGCCGTAGCAGCGCGAGCGCGGCCTCGCTGTCGTACTGGAACACCCGCTCCGCGAGCCGCAGCGCGGCCGGGCCGCCGTACCGCTCCACCTCCGGGTCGTACGCGGCCACGGCGTGCCCGCGCAGCAGCCCCCGCTCCCGCCACCGCGCCAGCAGCGCCCCCACGGCGGGCGCCGCCTCGCCCCACAGCCGCCCCGGGTCGGGGCCGTGCAGCCGCAGCCGCAGGTGGTGGCCGCCCTCGTCGGTGTAGCGGATGAAGAACCAGCCGTCGGCACCGTGCCCGGCCGCCGCCGCGACCAGCTCGGGAACGTGGTCGCGCAACAAGTCGTCCTGGGTCCGCGCCGCGCCGAACAGCTTCAGGTAGAGCCACTCGCCACCCAGGCCGTGCACGGCCCGCGCGGGCCGGTGGCTGCCCGCGTACGGGCGCCGGCGCGGCCCCCCGGTGTCGCGGCGCGTCAGCGGCACCACCAGCTCCGCCAGATGCCCGGCCAACGGACTGTCCAGCCAGCCCTCGTACTCGCCCGGCACCTCCTGCGCGACCAGGTCCGGGCGGCGCGCGACCTGGTCCCGCAGCAGCTCCCGGTGGAACGCGTCGTCCAGGTCCAGCAGCAGCCGCTGGTCCGCCGTGACGGCCAGGACCCGGCGCGGCACGCCCCAGGCGGCGCGCCAGTCGGCCACCGCACGCGACCAGCCCCCCTCGTCGGCGTCCCGCAGCGCCTCGAGCCGCCACACGGCCGGGGCCAGGACGAACCTCCCGTACCGCACACGCGGCACGAAGGGCGCGTCGGCGAGCGCGCCCCAGTTCCACGGCTCCCATAGCCGCTGGCCCTCCAGGCCGATCTCCCACAGCAGCCGTACGGCGTTGGGCGCCTGGGCCGGCGCGCTCACCATGTTGCCGAGGACCGGGACGATCTCGCGGCCGGTGGGCAGGTGCACGGCCGTCAGCCGCTCCAGCGTCGCGCCGATGCCGATGTCGGCGAGCCGCAGCTCCTCGACGCCGCCACCCGGCACGTCGGGTACGCCGACGGCGATGCGGCGGCCGGTGGCCGGGACGGTGTGCGCCAGGTTCGCCGCCCGGCCCGAGCGCGGCCGGAACGCCAGGTCCACCGGGACCGCCCCCTCGACGTGCACCGGGTTGTCACGGTGCAGCGCCGCGAACTCCGCGCGCCAGGCCGGGTCCTGGTCCGCGAACCGCGCGAAGGTCGACCCGGCGCGGTGCGAACCGGGCGACGGCGCCAGGAAGACCCGGAACACCCCGTCGTCCAGCGCTTCCACGGACGGGGCCACGACCTGGACGGTCACCTCGCAGGAGCCGGGGAGGTCGGCGGGGTCGGCCTCCACCGGGCGGTCGTGGCGCTCGTGGTGCAGCTCGGCCAGGTGCGCGTCGGTCAGGACCACCTCGCGCCGCCCGGCGCGCAGCGCGCCCGCGACCAGCCGCGCCATCGCACGGTCCCGGCGCGCGGTGCGCGGATCGTCCGGCTCGCCGGGCGGGGCCTCGCTGTTGGGCCAGCCGTAACCGGCCGGAGCCCCGAGCCCCGTCGACTCGTCGACGAGCTCCAGGACCGGTACCACCCGGTCGGCGCCGTACACGTCGAGGAAGCGGCGGTGGTAGTCGCGCAGCGCGAAGAGCCCGAGCTTGGGCCGGGACAGCCGCCACATCACCTCGGTGGCCCGCTCGACCACCTCCCGTACGGAGTACGGGAGGTGGAGCGCGGTGTCGAGCCGGGTGTCGATGTGCAGCGGCGTGTCGTCCGGCTCCACCACCCGCGCCGTCGCCAGCAGCCGGCCCAGCTCGGCGTGGCCGGCCCCGACGGGGCGGGCGTCGTACGCGTGCCGCTCGCGCTCGACCGCCAGCAGGCCCTCGTACACGCGGTACGTCCCGGCGGACGCGCCCCGCACGGTCGCGAGCAGCCCGAGCACGTGGTGCAGCGGGTCACCGCCGTCCAGGGGCGGGCGCAGCGCGGTGATGAGGACCTCCTGGCGGACCAGCTCCGCCAGCAGCCCCCGGACCCGCTCGGCGGGCGCCCCGGGAAACCCCTGCGCGGTGTGGCGCACGAGCTCCTCGTACGGCACCGGCGCCACGGCCCCGGCCACCGCCCGCGCGACGACGGGGGTGTGCCGCACCGACACCGTGGAGCGGCCCTCGCCGGTCTCCGGGAGCCGTACGCCCTGGTTGGAGGGCGCGGTCAGGACCAGTCGGTCCCCGCGTACGACGAGGGCCTGGTGCGCCTGGACGGTGAGCGCGGCCAGCACGGCCGGGTCGCTCTCCAGGCGGTGCACGACACGCGTGAGCCACTGCAGGTCGACGTGCGTGCGGGTGCGGTGGGACGTGCCGCGCGTCGCCTTGGCGGTCGAGTCGAAGTGCCCGGCCGCCACACCCGCGAACAGCCCGAAGGGCGTGGGGCGGGTACGCATCCTGATGTCGTAGCGCGCCACCGCGAGCGCGGCCCGGCGCAGCCGGGCCGCCTTGACGCCCTCGGGGCCGTGCTCGGCGACACGGCGGACGAGGGCGCTGAGGCTGGGGGAGGCGAGTTCGAGCGCTTCGCCGAGCAGGGGGTCGGCGGCGGCACGGGCGAGCACCGCGGCGCACGCGCCGAGGCTCAGAGGCCCGTCGGCCGACGGACCGGACGTCTCCGTCTCCGGGGCCAGCGGTGCCCGGTACAGGAAGACGTCCTTCGCCTCGAACAGTGCCGGCCGTGCCGATGATGTCTCCGGTGCCGCTTCCCCCACGGGTCTCCCTCTCCTCCTCCGTACGGCCCTGAACGCCCGTGGGACCGGGGCGGGCGACCCGCCGGCCCCGGCCCCACGGACGCGTCACGCTAGGCGGTTCAGCAGCAGTGGCTGCAGCCGGAGCCGCCACCCTCGCTGGTGCAGCCCGGGGTGCAGTAGGAGATGCTCGTGATGGCCGGGCCGGCGACGGACTGCTCCACGCCGATCTCCAGGTCCAGGTCGAACAGGTTTCCGTCGTTCTGCGACGGAGCAGGGGCGTTGATTCCCATGCTGAACTCCTCCGTTGAAACCGAATGGACGTTCGTGGACCGCGATCCGGTGCCCCACGGAATCACGCCGCGAGATGCCCGTTCAATGGCTTCCGCCCGGCTTGGCAGTCATGGCAGTTCGCTGGCAGGACGGCCACACCGCCCTCGCCCGCACGTCGCTTTCCGGTCGTACATCAATTCGGTGGCGTGGGACCGTGAACCGACGCGCCCGTTCTGGATACGTACGTGATGTGTGTTCGGACGAAGCTCTGCTGACCGCCGTGGCCCGCGGCGACCAAACCGCCCTCCGCGCCCTCTACGAGCGGCACGCCGCCGCCATGCTCCGCCTCATCCGCAGACTCACCTCCGACCAGGGAGTCGCCGAGGAAATCCTCCAAGAGGCATGGCTCGCCGTATGGCGCTCGGCGGGCGGCTTCCGAGGCGACTCCAGCGTGCGCGGCTGGCTCCTCGGCGTCGCCAGACGCCAAGCCCACAACCAGCTCCGCAGATCCCGGCCACAACTCACCGACCTCGCCGAAGCCCAGGACGTCCCCGACCCCGCACCCAGCGTGGAAGACCACGTCCTAAAAGAAGCCGAGCGCACCGAACTCGCCGCAGCCGTACGCGCCCTCCCCGAACACCTCCGCGAAGTGCTCGCCCTCGTCCTCATCGAGGAACTGGCCTACCCCGAAGTGGCCACCGTGCTCGCCATCCCGGTGGGTACCGTCAAAAGCCGGATGTCCCACGCGCGAAGGCGGCTGGGCAGCATGCTCGCCGCCACGCGGCTGGAAGGAACGGGACGACGATGACCGACCACCACCACCCCCACCAGCCCCAGCAGCCCCACTCCCTCACCGAACACCTCACCGACGACGTCCTGGCCCGCCTCGCCACCCGCACCCCCCGCCCGGACGACACCACCCCCCACCGCACGCATCTCACGCACTGCCCCGACTGCCGAACCCGCCTCGCCGTCTGGCAGGACATCGGCGCGGCGGTACGCGTCACGGACACCCCGGCACCGGCCGAAGCGGCCACCCCGACCGAGGCCGTCATCACCCCGCCACCCTTCGACGCCCTGCTCGGCCCCGCCCTCGCCGACCTCACCAGCCCCACCGCCACCACCGGCGACCCTCGCCGAGCCGTTTCCCCCGCCGCGGCCCTGCCCCCGGCCCCGGCCCGCACCACCGGCGTCGCCCGCCCCTGGCGCACCGCATGGCAACTCGCCGTCAGACAGGCCACCCTGATGCCCAGCCTCTGGGCACCCCTCAGCGCCGCCGGATTCGTCGGAGCCGCCCTCCTCGCGTCCGCGCACGTACCGGACCGGTTCGCCGTACGGCTCTTCGGCGCCGTGGCCGTCCTGCTGGTGATGTTCGGCGCGCTCATGGTCGCCTCGCCCGCCCGGGACCCCCGGCGCGAACTGCTCTTCACCCTCCCCGTGCCGCCGGCCGCCGTGTTCCTCGCCCGCCTCACCGTGGTGCTCGCCGTCGACGTGGCCCTCGCCATGGCCTGCTCGACACTCGTCGACGGGCCAGGGTGGTGGCCCGTGGTGTCCAGCTGGCTCGGCGAAGCCCTGCTCGCTGCCTCCCTGGCCCTCGCCCTCGCCGTCCGGCACTCACCGGCCGTCGGCGCGGCATCCGGCGCCACACTCTGGATGCTGGGCGTGTTCGGCGGACCTCAGGGCATCCTCGCCACCCCCTTCGACGGCCTGCTCGACGTCCTGCTGGCCACCACGCCATGGACCCTCCTGCTGGCCGCCGCCCTGCTGGCCTGGGCCGCCACCGCCATGCGCTCCTTCGGCGCCCCCGCCACTCCGTCGTCGTAGGCCCCGCCCGCCCCCGACACCCCCGCGCCTGCGCCCGCGGCCTGTGCTCGTCGTCCACGTCGGCGCATTCGTACGCGCCGTCCGTGAACCACCACAGGCCGCGCCGCTACGTACAGGGTGTACCGCCGCTCCCGGCCGGCATCCCGGTAGCCGACACCGGGCGGCGGTACACCACGCACGGCCGGCCCCCTGAGGAGGGAGCCGAAACGGGAGGAGCCGACATGACCGCTGCGACCTGGTGGACGCACGAGGTGCGCCGCTGCGGGAGGCAGGCCTACGCACTGCCCCTGCTGGCCGCCCTCCTCGCGTACGCGGCGATGGCCACCGGCCCCGGCGGCGGCGCGCTCCTCGGCCGCGCCCTGCTGACCACCGCGCTGCCCGCCGCCACCGCACTGGCCAGCGCGGCGATCGTCGCCCGCGAGCCGATGCTCGAACTCCACCTCTCCCTGCCCACGCCGTACGCACGCACCGTCGCCCGCCGCCTCGCCTGGCCCGCCACCGTCACCATCGTCGCCGCCGTCGCGCTCGTGACACTCCTCGCGGCCGCCGGGCGCGACCTCGACCCCGCACCCGCCCTGCTCGAACTGGCCGGCCTCACCGCCCTGCTGAGCGGCGCCGCCGTCTGGGCGACCGTACGGACCGGCTCCGCCGCCCCCGCCACCGGCCTCGTCGTCGCAGCCGTCCTCGCCAAACTCCTGCTCATCGACCGCGTCGTACCGGACGGAGCCGCGCAAGCCGTGCCCGCCCTCCTCGCCGGGGCCTGGCTCACCGCCCTCGCCCTGCGCGCCCTCGGCCCCGGCGGACCGACCGGCACCCGCCTCCGCCACACCGCCGGACCGCACCTCGGCACCCAGGAGGAAGCATGACCGCACTGCTGTGGACCCTGCGGTACGAGGCCCTCATGGCCGCCCGCCGCAAAATCGTCTGGGGCGCCGTCCTGCCACTGGCCCTGCTCAGCCTGCTGCTCGCCGCGACCTCACCCGTCGTCACCGGACACGGCGACCCCGCCGCCCGCACCGGCGCCGCCGCCGTCCTCGTCAACACCCTCTGCACCCTCGGCGTCGGCCTCGCCCTCGCCGACCGCCTCCGCCGCGACATCGAAGCCCGCGGCATGCCCGAACTACTCGCCGCCACCCCGGCGCGCCCCCTCCCACGCACCACCGGAGCCCTCGCCGGCCCCCTCCTCACCGCCCTCGGCCCCGTCGCCGCCCTCTTCCTCCTCTACGCCACCGTCGTCTCGGCCAGCAGCGGCACCCTCGCCCCCCTCGGCTCCGCCGCCGTCGCCCTGACCACCGCGGTGCTCCCCGCCGCGCTCCTCGTCACCGCGCTCGCCGGACTCCTCGGCGTACTCCTGCCAGTCGCCGCCGCCCGCGCCGTCACCGTCGTACTGTGGCTCTGGGCCTGCCACTTCCCGCCGACCTTCTCACCGCTCCCCACCGCGACCGGCACCGTCCTGTCACCACTCGGCGGCTACGCCCTGGTGGCGTGGGCACACGCGCCGCACGTGTGGGCGACCCGGCAGGGCACCGGCGCGCTGCGCCCCGCCGTCAGCGACACCACCGCCCTGCTGAACGTCGCCCTCGTCCTCGCCATGGCCGCCGTCTGCTACGCACTCGGCCACCTCGTCGCCCGCGCCACACACCACGGAGCATCATGAACATCACCACCGAGCAGCTCACCAAGATCCACCCCGGCGGCCGCCGCGCCCTCGACGCCGTCGACCTCCACATCGAAAGCGGCACCGTCGGACTCCTCGGAGCCAACGGCGCAGGCAAAACCACCCTCCTCCGCATCCTCACCGGAGTCCTGCGCCCCACCTCCGGACGCGTCACCGTCGCCGGACACGACCTGTCCACCAGCGCCGGCCTCACCGCCGTCAAACGCACCCTCGGCTACCTCCCGCAGGAACTCGCCCTCTACCCCGACCTCACCACCCGTGAATTCCTCGACTACATCGGCGTCCTCAAAGGCATCCACGACAAACGCGAACGCCGCCGACAAGTCGACGAGCACATCGCCGAGGTCGGCCTCCAAGACCGCGCCCGCGAACGCCTCGCCGGATTCTCCGGCGGCATGAAACGCCGCGTCGGCATCGCCCAAGCCCTCATGGGCAACCCATCCGTCCTCATCGTCGACGAACCCACCACCGGCCTCGACCCGCACGAACGCATGCGCTTCCGCACCCTCCTCGCCGGACTCGGCCACGGCCGCACCGTCCTCCTCTCCACCCACATCCTCGACGACGTCGCCCAGACCTGCCCCGAAGTAGCCGTCCTCTCCACCGGCCGGCTCGTCTTCCACGACACCACCAGCGCCCTCGTCAGCCAGGCCGCCGGCTGCACCTACATCACCCGTGCCACCGGCCCCGGCGGCCCGCCCGCCGGCGCCGAAGTCGTCAGCGCCGTCACCACCGCGGAAGGCACCGAATACCGCATCGTCACCACCACCCCGCCCGCCGGAGCACGCCCCGTCGAGCCCTCACTCGAAGACGGCTACGCCGCACTCCTCGCCGCCGACGGCGCCATCCACCACCCCACCAACGCACTCCGACAGTGAGGCAGTCACACCCGTGAAGACGACACACACCACCACCCGCCACCGCACCCACACCACCCTGGCCCTCCTCCTCAGCGGCCTCACCCTCACCCTCACCGTCGGTCTCACCGCGTGCGGAGGTGGCGGCCGCACCGACCCCGCCACCAAAGAACCCGTCCCCCTCCCGAGCCCCACCGCCGCCAGCCAGCAGCTGAGCGAGAAGAACCTCGGCTACATGTGGCCCCTCACCGTCGACCACGGCACCGCCGAATGCCGAAAAGGCGAACAAGCCGTCTTCACCGCCCCCGACGGCACCACCTACGCCCTCAACGACCGCGCCGAAGAAGCCGGCTACCGCGACATCGACGCCGTACGCGCCACCGGCGACGGCGGCGACAAAGTCAGCCTCGGCACCCTCCTCAGCACCACCATGAAACTCTGCCGATTCTCCCGGTGACAGCACCCGGCACGGGACACGGCCGGGCACGCGCACCCCACCAGCAGCACCACGCACCCGATCATCGGCCCGACCACCGATGACCACGGGACGACCACGGGGGACACGCCCTTGCACCCGCACGCCACACACACCAGCCACATCCACGTCCTCGCCCACGCCGGCCTCCAAACCCACCTCGACTCCCCGAACGCCCCACTCAGCACGGTCCGCACCATCCTCGACCGCGTCGACTTCGTCGACGACGAAGACCTCACCGCACCCGGCGACGCCATCGAGCTGCCCGTACTGATACCGGTCACCAGCGAATTCCAGGCCGAAGGCCTCCGTGCCGTACGCGTACGGCACCCCCTCTCCCTGCTTATCGCCGTCACCACCGACGTCTCGGGATACCGCACCTACTACGCCATCCGCTCCGGTGCGAACTTCGTCCTCAACCTCGCGATACCGGCCGAAAGCCAAATCGACATGCTGTACGCGCAGTTGCGGGCCCACAGCATGACCGCCACTCGGTGCGAGCCTGCCGAACCGGCCGAACCGGCCGACCCGGCTGCGGCCGAACCTGCCGCGCCCTGGCTCCAGGCCATCCGCAGCCACGACGAGCACCAGCACCAGCACCAGCCTGAGGAGCCGGCCCGTCCCAGGACGTATCAACAGGCGTCGCACCCGCCGGCCCTGTGCGAGGGAGACCTGGAGCTGGCGCGCATGCTCTGTACGTCGATGACCGTGTCGGAGATCGCCCGACGCCACTACTGCTCCGAGCGGTCCATGTACCGCCGCATCCGCAGGCTGTACGACGATCTGGGCGTCACCGGCCGTGCCGAACTGATGTCGATGGCCGCCGTGTTGGGCACGCGCCTGAGCCCGGGCCGCCAGGCGTTGACGGCCCGCGCGGGCTGAAGCCCCCGCTGATGGGCCCCGTGACGCTCGCGTCGGCGGGGCCCATCAGCGGTGCCGTCCACCGGGCCGGTCAGCGGATACCTGCATCGGCGCTTTCGAGCAGCCGGAAGAAGCCGGCTTCCACGTCTCCGTCGACGGCGAGGCCCGCCAGCGGCCCTTCGTACTGGGTGCGGCCCGACGCCAGGACCTGGACCCGGTCACAGACCTGGGCGACTTCGGCGAGCTGGTGGCTGGCGATGAGCACGGCCACACCTTCGCCGGCCAGCGAGCGGATGATGCCCCGCATCTCGCGGATGCCGACGGGGTCGAGGCCGTTGGTCGGCTCGTCGAGGACGATCAGCCGCGGCCGGGCCAGCAGGGCGACGGCGATGCCCAGCCGCCAGCGCATGCCGAGGGAGTAGGCGCCGACCCTCCGGTCGCGCGCGTCGGTCATCTTGACGAGGCTGAGCGCCGGTTCGATCCACTCCTCGGGCACGCACCGCAGCTTGGCGTGTACCTTGAGCGTCTCGTCCCCGGTCAGGGTCGGCCACAGCCCCGGTACTTCGATCAGGGCGCCGACATCGGCCAGCGACTCCCGCCCCACGGGCTTGCCGAAGATCTCGATGGATCCCGAGGTGGGCCGCTGAAGGCCCAGCAGCGCCTTCATCAAGGTCGTCTTGCCGGCACCGTTGGGCCCGAGCAGGCCGTAGACCTCGCCCGTCCTGACGGTGAGGTCGACCCCGTCGAGGGCGCGGTGGGAGCCGTAGTGCTTGTGCAGCTCGCGGATGCGCAGCGCGGGCGTCGGCGTGACGGGGGAGCCCGGCGCGGCGGGGGTGGTCGGCGTGGTCATGGGTCAGATCTCCTTACGGCGCATGTGCAGACTGCCGACGACCAGCAGGATCGCGGTCAGGGCGAAGGCGAGGACCACGGCGACCGGAATGGCCGACATCGCCGTCACCGGACTGTCCTTGGGCAGCGGTACACCGTTGGGCCCGATCCCGGCGAGGGGCAGCACCACCCGCATGGGCCAGGCGAAGGGAACCGCGTACCAGAAGTCCTTGTCCGAGATGAGGGCCCCGCTCAGCAGCCCGGCCACGCCCACGCCGATGCTGGGGCCCATGCCCCACACCACGGCGACGAGCACGGCCAGCGCGGTCATGGACAGGCCCACCAGCCACGGCAGGTACACCGCCGCGACCACCGTCCCCAGGGCGCCCGGGAACCGCCCGCTGACCGCCGCGCCGAGCGAGAGCATGACCAGCAGCACGGTCGAGGAGACGAACCCGAGGACACCGAGTGCGGCGACCTTGCCGACGAAGTACCGCCCGCGGGGCACGCCGTACGACAGCAGCAGCCGCCAGGCGTCCTGGTCGGCCCGGACCGACAGCGCCGCGGCCAGGCCCGCCGTCATCGGCACGAGCACGCCCCAGAACTCCAGGGTCACGTTCCGGAAGACCTCGAAGGTCTGGCCCGCCTTCGCCTCGGACGAGCCGAGCGCGCCGAGGAACAGCGGGACCGTGATGATCACGGGCGCGAGGAGGTGGTACCAGGGGATGAACCCCCGCTTGTGGCGGGCGAGCTCGGTGCCCACCACGGTCACCAGCGAGGGATTGTCGCGCCGACCCGCCAGGGGCGGGGCAGCCGTGTCGTACGCCATGGGTTCTCCTACCCGGCCCCGTGGGCCTGGCCGCTTGCGGTTACGCCCTGTACGTAGCGCGGCCGCGCGGCCCGGTTCACCGCCGGGAACGCCGGATGCTGCCACCGTGCGCCGTGTCGGCTGGCAGTCGGCGGACAGCTGACACGGGACTGCCAACCCCGCTGCCAGGGGGCGCACGGGGCGGGGCCGGAGTGCGAGGGTCGTAGGGCCCGGACCGGTCGAATCCCCCGTCGGCCGGTCCGCGGCATGGCTCATCGTCGTCCCACCAGTCCTCGGGGAGGACCCATGAAGACACTCCGCCCGCTCCACCGCACCCTCGCGGCCGCCGCCCTCGCCCTCACCCTCGGCGGCCTCCTCGCGCCCGCCGCCTCCGCGGCCCCCGCGGCCCCCGCGGCACCGGCCACCCTCGGCGGGATCCAGGTCATGAGGACCTGGCACGCCACGGTCCAGTGCCAGATCGTCCGCATCAGCGACAACAACGTCGTCGGGTACGAGCGCGCCGACGGCACGGGCAACAGCAAGGAAGCGGCCATCCACGACGCCCAGCGCAACGTGCCGGTCCCGCAGGGCCACTACAAGCGCCACTGCGACACCAAGCGCGTCTGGTAGCGTCGAACGTCCCTTCTCACCGGCACGAACTGGCACAGGAACAGGTGCGCGATGTCCGAGGACCCGAGTGTCTGGGAAGTACGGCTGGGTATCTACGCCACCGAGAAGCAGGCCGAAGAGGTCAAGGAGCGCATCACCAGGCTGCTGTGCCCGGACCCCGACCACGCGCCGCCCTGCCCGGTCCCGTGGTCGGTGATGCTGCTGCACGGGACGGACCTCGACGACGCCGAGGCGTACGAGGAGCTCGTCGAACAGGCCCGCATCGAGCGGGCCGCAGCCGAGGACCGCGACGGCGGGTAAGACGCTCGGCTAAGGCCGCGGGACCCCCGAGGTCCGCTCGCGCAGGGCGTGTTCCGCCCAGACGACCTTGCCCGTCCCGGTGTACCTGGTGCCCCAGCGCTCCGCGAACTGGGACACCAGGAACAGCCCCCGCCCGCCCTCGTCCGTCTCCGCCGCCCACCGCAGGTGCGGGGCCGTGCTGCTGCCGTCGGAGACCTCGCAGATCAGCGCCCGGTCACGGATCAGCCGTACGCGGATCGGGGCGGCGGCGTGGCGTACGGCGTTGGTGACGAGCTCGCCGAGGACGAGCTCGGTGGGGAACGCCTCGTCGGCCAGCCCCCACGCCTCCAGCGTCCGCCGGGCCTCCGCCCGGACGCGCCCCACGGCGGCAGGTTCCGCGGGCACGTCCCAGGTGGCGGTGCGGTCCGGCGCCAGCGTCCGGGTCCGGGCGACGACGAGCGCGACGTCGTCGCGGGGCCGCTCGGGCAGCAGGGCGTCCAGGAGCGCGCGGCAGGTCTCCTCGGGTGTCCGGCCCGGGTGCGCGAGGGTGCGGCGCAGCAGCCGGAGGCCCTCGTCGAGGTCGCGGTCCCGGTCGCGGTCCTCCAGCAGTCCATCGGTGTAGAGCACCAGGCTGCTGCCCTCGGGCAGGCGCACCTCGGCCCTCTCGAAGGGCAGGCCGCCGAGCCCGAGGGGCGGGCCGGTGGGCAGGCCGGGGAACTCCGCGCGCCCGTCGGGGTACACGATCGCGGGTTCGACGTGACCGGCGCGGGCCATGGTGCACACGCCCGAGACCGGGTCGTACACGGCGTACAGGCAGGTCGCCCCGGTGACCGTCAGCGCGTCGCCGTCCCCGCTGTCGTCCTGGTCGATCCGGGCGACCAGTTCGTCCATGTGCCAGAGCAGTTCGTCGGGGGCCAGGTCGAGGGCGGCGAAGTTGTGGACCGCGGTGCGCAGCCGCCCCATGGTGGCGGCGGCCCGGATGCCGTGCCCCACCACGTCTCCGACGACCAGACCGACCCGCGTGCCGGGCAGCGGGATGACGTCGAACCAGTCACCGCCGACGCCGCCCTGTCCGCCTTGCCCGGCCTGCGCGGGCAGGTAGCGGTGCGCGATCTCCAGGGCGGTGTGCCCGGGAAGGGAGCGGGGCAGCAGACTGCGCTGGAGGGTGACCGCCATGGCGTGTTCGCGGGTGTAGCGGCGGGCGTTGTCGATGCTGACGGCCGCGCGGGCGACCAGTTCCTCGGCGAGGGACACATCGCCCTCGTCGAAGGGCTCGGGCTCGTCGGCGCGCCAGAAGGTGGCCACGCCCATGATGACGCCCCGCGCCCGCAGCGGGGCGGCGATCATCGAGTGGATGCCGTACGCGACGAGCCGGCGGGCCCGGTCCGGTTCCTGTGACTGCCAGCCGTGGAACGCGGTCATGTCCGCCTCCAGTACGGCGCTGCCGGTGTCGAAGCCGCGCCCCTGCGGAGTGTGGGGCAGGAACCGGATGAGGGTGCCGGCGGGGTGGAGCGGCGTGCCGTCCCGGATGCCGCAGTACGCGACCCGGCGCATCTCGCGGAGGGAGCCGGTGCCCGTGGGCTCGCCGCCGCGCAGCACGGCGTCGGGGACGTCGACGGTGACGAAGTCGGCGAACCGCGGCACCGCGAACCGGGCGAGCTCCTGGGAGGTGCGTACGACGTCGAGACTGGTGCCGATCTCCACGCCCGCGTCGTACAGCAACTCGAGGCGGCTCTGGGTGCGGTCCGCCCGGCTGGTGACCTGCCGGAGTTCCGTGGTGTCCCGCAAGGTGGCGACGGCGCCGGGCGGCCCTCCGGTGCGGTCGCCGGTCAACCGCAGGCTGACGGCGAGGAGCCGGTCGCGGGCCGGGCGGACCTCGTCGGTGGCCGGCCGCCCGGAGTCCAGCAGCCGGGCCATTCCCGGCTCGATGCCCAGGTCGCCGACGTGGCGGCCCTCCGCGTCCGGGGGCAGACCGAGCAGTCGGCGCGCCTCGTCGTTGGCGAGCAGGAGCCGGTGGCCGCCGTCGAGGATGAGCACGCCCTCCCGGACGGAGTGCAGGACGGCGTCGTGGTGTTCGTACATCCGGGCCATCTCGGCCGGCCCGAGGCCATGGGTCTGGTGCCGCAGCCGCCTGCTGACCAGGGCGGCGCCGGCCGTCGCGAGGGCGAGAGCGGCGGCCGCGGAGCCCAAGACGACGGGCAGCTGGTGTTCGACGACACCACTCACCTTGTCGATGGTGATCCCGGTCGAGACGAGACCCACGACCCGGCCGCCGGGACCGGTGACCGGGACGACGTGCTGGATGGCGGGGCCGAGCGTGCCGTCGACGGTCTCCGTCACGGTGCCGCCGGCCGCGGCGGGGGCGATGGTGCCGATGTACCGCTCGCCGATCAGGTCGGGGTTCGGGTGGGTGTGACGCGTGCCGTCGGGGGACATCACGACGACGAAGTCCACGCCGGACGCCTCGCGGAGTCGTTCGGCGTGCGGCTGGAGGACGGCGGACGGGTCGGGTCCGGTCAGGGCGGCGACGACGCCCGGTGCCCTCGCGAAGGTCTCGGCCACGGCGGCCGAGCGCTGGCGCGCTTCCCGCTCGCTGTCGGTGCGCGACTGCAGCACGAGCGCCACCACGGCGGCGACGACGAGCAGCAGCACCACCGCCGCTTGCAGGGCGAACACCTGGCTGGCGACGGCACGCGTGCTCAAGCGCGAACGCAAGCGGCCGAAAGGTCCGGCCATGTCTCATTTTCTCATATGAGCTCTCCGGCCTCCGTCGCGCGGGACACGCTGAGTGTCGTAGTTGGGCCGAACGGGTGAGGCGGGCGAGGATAGGTCCCATGAGTAGGTACGAGAGGTACGACGTCACCGACGAACAGTGGGAGGGCCTGGCCCAGGTCGTCCCGCTTCGGGGGCGCAACGAGTGGCCGTCCAGGATCGACCACCGGACGATCCCGCAGGATTACGAGGCCGCCGAGCAGCGCCGCATGGTCGTACTGCGGGTGCAGGTCTTCGCGGACGCGCGCGAGGTCGCCGAGTACCTCATCGCGCAGATCCCGGTCCTGCTGGACCTCACCGGGGCGGACACCGAAGTCGCCAAGCGGATCCTCGACTTCAGCAGCGGCGTCGTCTTCGGGCTCGGCAGCGGCATGCACCGGGTGGACCGGAACGTCTTCCTGCTGGCGCCGGTCGGGACCGAGGTCGAGGGCGCGGCGGCGGAGACGGCCGTCCCCCATTCGTAGGAGCCCGTCCGGGTGAATCGGTTCGCCGCGCACGCGTGACCGTACGGTCCGGCCATGGACCGCACCCACACCACGCACCCGGCCCGCCCCGCCCTCACGCAGCTGCGGCTCTCCGCCTTCAGAGCGCACCGCGGGGCGGCCCTCCCGCTCGGCCCCGTCACCCTCTTCGCGGGGCCGAGCGGAAGCGGCAAGTCCAGTGCGGTCCAGGCGTACGAGGCACTCGCGCTGCTCGGCGGGGGAGCGGCGCTCGGCCGGGCGTTCCCGGACCCGGCCGGCTGCGTACCGGACGGCGCGGCGGCGGACGCGCAGGGGCGGCGGGGGTTCCGGATCGGCTGCACCGTGGACGGCCCGGCCGGCCCCGTACGGCTCGACCTCGCCGTGCAGGCGGAACCCGAACCCCGCATCGTGAGCGAGCGGCTGACGGACGCCGACGGGCGGGTGCTGCTGGCCACCGCGCCGCACGACCCGCGGCGGGGCACCGTGCGGGCCGAGTGGCTCACGGCCGGCCCGGCGTCCATGACGCGTGAGCAGCTGCCCGACGACCGGCTCGGCACGGCGCTGCTGCCGCTGCGGGTGGCGGGGCGGACGGACGGGCAGCGGCGGGTGTTGGCCGCGGCCGAACAGGTCGTCCTGGCGCTGCGGTCCGTCTTCCCGTGCCAGCCGCGGCCCGACCGGATGCGGGCGCCGGTGAAGCCGGGGGACGGCCGGCTGCGGCGCGGCTGCGAGAACCTCGCGGAGGTGCTGCACCGTACGCGCGCTGACTGCGTGCGGCGCCACGCCCGGCTGGCGGCCGCGGCCCGCGCGGGGTGCGCGGGGCCGGTACGGGACGTGGGCGTGGAGCGGCTCGCGGACGGCAGGGTGCGCGCGGTACTCGACCGGGGCGCCGGCGCGTCGCGGTACGGCACGCCGCTGGAGCGGCTCGGCGACGGCGAGCTGCGGTACCTGGCGCTCGCGCTGGTGCTGCTGACCGGGCCGCGGGTGCTCGCCGTCGACCAGACGGTGGAGGTGCCCGGAGCGCTGCAGACCCTCACCGTCCTCGCGGACGGCTTCGACCGGGACCTGGACGGGCGCCAAGTGAGGGAACTGGTGGCGCTGGCCGCGCTGATCTGCGGGGAGGGCCACATGCGGCTGGTGGGGACGGTCGGTGAGGCGGTGGCGGGGGCCGTGCGCGGGCGGGAGGGGGTGACGGTGGTAGACCTGGGGCCGTGACGGAACCGGATGTACGAGAACTGCAGCGTCGGCTGGCGGAGTTCGCGGCGGCGCGCGAGTGGCAGCCGTACCACACGCCGAAGAACCTGGCCGCGGCGCTGAGCGTCGAGGCCGCCGAACTGCTGGAGATCTTCCAGTGGTTGACGCCCGAGGAAGCGGCGCGGGTGATGGAGGAGCCGGAGACGGCGCACCGGGTCGCCGACGAGGTCGCGGACGTGCTCGCCTACCTGCTGCAGTTCTGCGGCGTGCTGGGCGTCGACCCGCTGGCGGCGCTCTCCGCGAAGATCGACCGCAATGAGCTCCGTTTCCCGGTGGGGCGGCCACCGGGGCGCGCCGCACGGGACGATCGTCACTCTCCGGAGTGATCGACTTATTCACACTGAGTTTCCTGTCCACAGATTTCCGAATTCCCCTGGCTTTTGGGTCCGTTCAGCCTCACTCTGGGTAGTGAAAGAGTGGGCGGACAGACGTACGAACGGGGGCGGCTCGGATGGACGCGGAACGACTCATCACGGCGGGTCGGAGTGGACTGGCGGAGAGCCGGGTGGCACTCGACATCGTGGCGGAGGCCTGGCAGGCACAGGCGCTCGCGCAGGCCATCGGCCGTCACCTGGCGCTGACCGGGCCGCCGGAGCTGCGCAACGACGCGCGGGGGCTCAGCGAGATCGGCGGGCGCGGCGGCACCGTGCCCGACCATCCCGGGCTGCGCGACGGGGGCGTGCGGGCCGCCCGCCTGACGGGTGTCGCCGATGTGCGAGGCACGTTACGGGCGCTGGGCGCGCTGCTGGGCGAGGTGGGCATGGCGCTCGTCGGCGTCGCCTGCGCCACCGACGAGGAGGGGCTGTACTGGCAGTGCATCGAGGCGATCGACGCCGCCGACGAGTCCAGTGACCGGGTGCGCGTCATGCTGCGCAGACTCACCGCGCGGCAGTCGGGCAGACCCTCCGGATCGCCCGGGCCGCCCGACGAGGAGCGGTCGGCGCGCGACCCGGCGGATCCGTCGGAGCTGCAGGACGTGAAGGACCTGAAGGACCTGAAGGGCTTAAAGGACTTGGAGGAGCTGACCGGCCTGTCGATCGATCTGCCGACGGATCTGTCCACCAACCTGCCGACCGGCCTGTCGACCGATCTGACGGACGCGGCGGACTCGATGGCGGGCCCGCCATGACCGGGAGTGCGCCGCCGGGACGCCGGATGGAGCGCCGGGCCGAGCGTCAGGCCGGTCGCTCGGGAGCGTCCTCGCCGGCGGCGCGGCCGCGGTCGGCCGAGCCCTGGAGGTCGGCGTCGAGCTGCGAGAGATCGGCGGTGAGCGCCGCCATCAACTCCTCCATCTGCTGCAGCAGGCCCTTGGGGGCGCCGGCGCCCTGTTGCTGTTCGGGCATTGCTTCCTGGGACATGAGGGCCTCCTCGGCGACGACGTGCCGACAGCTGCCGCCGGCACGCGGGCCGGGCGGTCCGGCTCCAGCCGAGCCAACGACGGGTACGGGCGGCGAGTCACCAGGTTCATGGATCTTCACCCGGGCGAGCCCGTGAAATGACGCCCGTTCGAACGGGCAGGATGGGGGCATGGATCTCCGCATCTTCACCGAGCCCCAGCAAGGGGCGAGCTACGACACCCTGTTGACCGTCGCCAAGGCGACCGAGGACCTCGGATTCGACGCCTTCTTCCGCTCGGACCACTATCTCCGCATGGGGTCCGTGGACGGCCTGCCCGGGCCGACCGACGCCTGGATCACGCTGGCCGGGCTCGCCCGCGAGACCAAGCGGATCCGCCTCGGCACGTTGATGACCGCCGCGACCTTCCGGCTGCCGGGCGTGCTGGCGATCCAGGTCGCGCAGGTCGACCAGATGTCGGGCGGCCGCGTCGAGCTCGGGCTGGGGGCCGGCTGGTTCGAGGAGGAGCACCAGGCGTACGGCATCCCCTTCCCGAAGGAGAAGTTCGGGCGCCTGGAGGAGCAGCTGGCCATCGTCACGGGCCTGTGGGAGACGGAGGCCGGCAAGACGTTCTCGTACGAGGGGAGGTACTACCAGCTGACCGACTCGCCCGCCCTGCCGAAGCCCGCCCAGGCCAAGGTTCCGGTGCTGATCGGCGGCCACGGCGCCACGCGCACCCCGCGGCTGGCCGCGCGGTACGCCGACGAGTTCAACATCCCGTTCGCCTCGCTGGAGGCCACGCGGGAGCAGTTCGGCCGGGTCCGGACGGCTGCGGAGGAGTTCGGCCGCCGCCCGGACGACCTCGTGTACTCCAACGCGCTGGTCGTCTGCGTCGGCAAGGACGACGCCGAGGTCGCCCGCCGCGCGGCCGCCATCGGCCGGGACGTGGACGAACTGAAGGCGAACGGCCTCGCGGGCTCACCCGCCGAAGTCGTGGACAAGATCGGCCGCTACGCGAGCCTGGGCTCGTCGCGGATCTACCTCCAGCTCCTGGACCTGACGGACCTGGACCACCTGGAGCTGATCTCGTCGCAGGTGCAGTCGCAGCTGGACTGAGGGCCGTCGTCACGACGGGCATAGGCCTTCATGGCCGACTCGTTCATGGCCGACTCGTTCATGGCGCACTCTCAGGGCGAGTCGCCGTAGCGGGTGGCCATCGCGATCGCGCGGTGGTGCAGGGACGCGCGCAACGACGCCGGGGCCAGGGCTTCCGCGTCCGTGCCGAGCTGCCACAGCGCCCACTCCGCGTGTCGTAGATCCTGGAAGGTCACCTCCAGTCGCAGCCAGCCGTCCGCGTCGGGTTCCGCGGCGCGGACGGCTACCACGGTGCCCAGCAGGTCCTCCCGTCGCTCGGGGCGCACCCGTATCAGCACGGCGATATGGCCGCTGGACAGAAACCGGGCGCAGCGTTCCCGCCAGGCGCGGTCCAGATCGACCTGGTTCGGTCGCTGTGCCGGTTCGGGGAGTTCCTCGGCGGCCAGCACCCGCGACAGCCGGTAGGTGCGGTCCGCGCCGGATCTCGTGGCCAGCAGGTAGCCCCGGTCCCGTACGGTGACCAGGCCGATCGGGTCCACCGTCCGCCACTGCGGCGCCTGGTCCGCGGCCGCGTAGTGGATGCGCAGTTTGTGTCCGGCGAGCACCGCGCGCCGAATCTCGATCAGCGCCGTGCCGGGCACCTCCTCAGCGACCGGCCGGCGTGAGAGCAGGTCGGTCTCCGGCTCGACGAGAAAGCGCTGTGCCGCGTCGCTCGCGGTGGCCCGATGGCTTTCGGGCAGGGCGTCAAGGACCTTGCGCAAGGCCGAAGCGAGCGCCGAGCCGAGGCCGAACGCCCGCTCGGAGCGCTTCGATCCGGCGGTCAGCAGGGCAAGGGCCTCATCGTGGTTCAGTCCGGTGAGCTCGGTCCGGAAACCGGGCAACAACGCGAACCCGCCGTGCCGGCCGCGTTCGGCGTAGACCGGGACGCCGGCTGCGGACAGCGCCTCGATGTCGCGCAGCACCGTCCGGGTGGACACCTCCAGCTCGCGGGCGAGCGTGTCCGCCGTCAGCCGCCCGTGCCGACGCAGCAGCAGCACCAGCGAGACCAGCCGATCGGCGCGCATGCGAGGACCTTATCGAATACATGACCGAGGGTGTCATGATTCGTTGGAAGGCTCCTCGTACGGACTCCCCGTGCATCGAATGGAGCTGACATGGCAGAGGCGCGAACGGCAGTGGAGCGAACGGCAGTCAACCCGGTGACGTGGTCGGCGGAACTGGGATTCAACCAGGGGGAGCTCGTCACCGGGCACACCCGGACCCTGTACTGCTCCGGGCAGACCGCGATGGGCGACGACGGCAAGCCCCGGCATGACGGTGACATGGCCGCACAGCTGGCGCTGAGCCTCGACAATCTGGAGGCCGTGCTCGGCGAGGCCGGCATGTCCCTCGCGAACCTCGTCCGGCTCAACGTCTACACCACCGACGTCGATCTGCTGTTCCCGCACTACGGTGTGCTGGCGTCGCGGTTGGGCGCCGCCGGGGTGGCGCCGGCCACCACGATGCTCGGCGTGACACGGCTGGCGGTCCCCGGCCAGATGGTCGAGCTGGAGGGGACCGCCGTCGCGTGAGGTGACCTCGCCGCCCGCTACAACCGCGGGTCCACCGGTTCCGACTCCAGGGCGAGGACCGCGAAGACCGCTTCGTGGACGCGCCACAGGGGTTCGCCGTCGGCGAGCCGGGAGAGGGCTTCCAGGCCCAGGGCGTACTCGCGCAGGGCGAGGGAGCGCTTGTGGCCGAGGAAGCGGGAGCGCAGGCGGTCGAGGTTGTCGGGGCGCGTGTACTCGGGGCCGTAGATGATCCGCAGGTACTCGCGGCCCCGGCACTTGATGCCGGGCTGGATGAGGCGGCCCTTGCCGTCGCGGGCGAGGGCCTGGAGCGGCTTGACGACCATGCCCTCGCCGCCGCGGCCGGTCATCTCCAGCCACCAGTCGATACCGGCCGCGACCGACGCCTCGTCGCCGGTGTCGACGTAGAGACGGCGGGTGGTCCGGAGCAGACCGGTGGTGTCGTGCTCGATCATGCGGTCGATCAGGGCCAGCTGCTCGTCGTGCGGGAGCGCGGCGAGGCTGCGGCCTCGCGCGGCGAGCAGCTGGAACGGCGCCAGCTCGACACCGTCCAGGCCGTCCGTGGTCCAGCAGTAGCGGCGGTACGCCTCCGTGAAGGCGGCCGCGTCGACCGCCCGGTCGCGCTGCCGCTCCAGCAGCCCGCCGACCTCGACCCCGCGCGCGGCGGCCGCCTCCAGCGCGGCGAGCGCACCGGGGAAGACGGCCGACGACGCGGCGCCCACCGCCGCGTACTGCGTGCGCAGCAGACCGGAGGCCTTGAGGGACCAGGGCATCAGCTCGGCGTCGAGCAGCAGCCAGTCCGTGTCGAGCTCCTCCCACAGCCCGGCCGACGTCAGTGCCGTGCGCAGACGGCCGAGGATCTCCTCCGTGACCGAGGCGTCGTCGAAGAACGGGCGCCCGGTGCGGGTGTAGAGGGACCCGGTGGGCCCGGTGGGCCCGCCGGCCCCGGTCGGGCCCGGCTCCACGCCGAAGTGCTCCCGCGCCGCCTCCGCGTCCCGGCACACCAGGGCCACGGCCCGCGACCCCATGTGCTTCTCCTCGCACACGACCCGCGCCACACCGTCGGCGGCGTAGGCGGCGAACGCCTCGGCCGGGTGCTCCAGGTAGCCCTCGCGGTTCGACGTGGCGGTGGGCGCCATGGTCGGCGGCAGGTACGGCACGAGCCGCGGGTCGACGGCGAAGCGGCTCATCACCTCCAGCGCCGCCGCGGCGTTCTCCTCGCGCACACCGACGTTGCCCGCGTACCGCGTCTCGACGACCCGGCGCCCGTGCACGTCGGCGAGGTCTAGCGGCCGCCCCTGGTGGCCGCCGGGGGCCTCGGTGGCGAGCGGCTTGACCGGCTCGTACCAGACCTTCTCGGCCGGTACGTCGACGAGTTCGCGCTCCGGCCAGCGCAGCGCCGTCATCCTGCCGCCGAACACCGCGCCGGTGTCGAGGCAGATGGTGTTGTTGATCCACGAGGTGTTCGGTACCGGCGTGTGGCCGTAGACGACGGCCGCCCGGCCCCGGTAGTCCTCCGCCCACGGGTAGCGCACCGGCAGGCCGAACTCGTCGGTCTCACCGGTCGTGTCGCCGTACAGCGCGTGCGAGCGCACCCGCCCGGACGTGCGGCCGTGGTACTTCTCCGGCAGGCCCGCGTGACAGACGACGAGCCTGCCCTCGTCCAGGACGTAGTGGCTGATCAGGCCCGCGATGAACTCCCGCACCTGCGCGCGGAACTCGTCGCTCTCGCGCTCCAGCTGCTCGATGGTCTCGGCGAGGCCGTGCGTGTGCTGGACGTTCTTGCCGTTCAGCCAGCGGCCCAGCTTGTTCTCGTGGTTGCCGGGCACGCACAGCGCGTCGCCCGCGGCGACCATGCCCATGACGCGCCGCAGCACGCCCGGGCTGTCCGGCCCCCGGTCGACGAGGTCGCCGACGAAGACGGCGGTACGCCCCTCGGGGTGGTGGCCGTCGACGTACCCGAGCTTGGCGAGCAGCGTCTCCAGCTCCGAGGAGCAGCCGTGGATGTCGCCGATGATGTCGAACGGCCCGGTCAGGTGCCGCAGGTCGTTGAACCGCTTCTCCAGGACGACCTCGGCCGCCTCGACCTCCTCGACGCTGCGCAGCACGTGCACCTTGCGGAAGCCCTCGCGCTCCAGGCCGCGCAGCGAACGGCGCAGCTCGCGCCGGTGGCGCTGGATGACGTGGCGCGGCATGCCCGCCCGGTCCGGCCGGGTGGCGTTGCGCGCCGCGCACACCTCCTCCGGCAGGTCCAGCACGATGGCGATGGGCAGCACGTCGTGCTCGCGCGCGAGGCGCACCAGCTGCCGGCGGCTCTCCTGCTGCACGCTGGTCGCGTCGACCACCGTCAGCCGGCCGGCCGCGAGGCGCTTCCCGGCGATGTAGTGCAGGACGTCGAAGGCGTCGCGGCTCGCGCTCTGGTCGTTCTCGTCGTCGGCGACGAGGCCGCGGCAGAAGTCCGACGAGATGATCTCCGTCGGCTTGAAGTGCTTGCGCGCGAAGGTCGACTTGCCGGATCCCGTGGCGCCGATGAGGACGACGAGGGACAGGTCGGTGACCGGCAGCCTGCGCTTGACGGTTTCGGTCTCGGTCATGCGGCCTTCTCCTCGGATACGGGGGCGGCCAGCGCGAACACGGCCATCTGCGTCGGCGGACCGACCTCGGGGTCGTCGGGCCCGACGGCCACGAACTCCACGCCGTACCCGTGCCGTCCGGCGACCGCCACGGCCCAGTCGCGGAACTCCGCACGCGTCCACTCGAACCGGTGGTCGCCGTGGCGTACGTGTCCGGCCGGGAGGGTCTCCCAGCGGACGTTGTACTCGACGTTCGGCGTCGTCACGAGCACGGTCGCCGGGCGGGCCGCGCCGAACACGGCGTACTCCAGGGCGGGCAGCCGCTCCAGGTCGAGGTGCTCGATGACCTCGCTGAGCACGGCCGCGTCGTACCCCTTGAGCCGCTTGTCGGTGTACGCGAGCGAGCCCTGGAAGAGCCGTACGCGCTCCGACTGCCGCTCGCCCATGCGCTCGATCCGCAGCCGTCGCGCCGCCAGGGACAGCGCCCGCATCGACACGTCGACACCGACGATCTCGGTGAAGCGCGGGTCCTTCAGCAGCTCGCGCACCAACTGGCCCTGCCCGCAGCCCAGGTCGAGCACCCGGCTCGCACCCGCGCCGCGCAGCGCCTCGATGATCGCCTCGCGCCGCCGGACCGCCAGCGGTACCGGACGTTCCTCCGTGTCGGTGTCCTCGTCGACGGCGTTGTCGATCTCCTCGACGTCGCTGTCGTCCGCCGCGGCCAGCCGCGCCAGCTCGATGCGTTCCATCGCCTCGCGCGTCAGCGACCAGCGGCGCGCCAGGTAGCGGCTGGTGATCAGCTTGTGCTCCGGGTGCCCGGGCAGCCAGCCCTCGCCGACCCGCAGCAGCTTGTCGACCTCGTCCGGCGAGACCCAGTAGTGCTTGGCGTCGTCCAGCACCGGCAGCAGTACGTACAGGTGGCGCAGGGCGTCGGCGAGCCGCTGCTCACCCTCCAGTACGAGGCGGACGTAGCGGGACTCGCCCCACTCCGGGAACCGCTCGTCGAGCGCGACCGGCTCCGCCGTCACCGCCCAGCCCAGCGGCTCGAACAGCTTCCGTACGAGCTCGGCGCCGCCGCGCGCGGGCAGCGCCGGCACCTCCACGCGCAGCGGCAGCGCCTGGCCGACGAGCTCCGGCCGGGCCTGGCACTGCCCCTTGAGCGCACTGGAGAAGACGTTGCCGAGGGCGACGGCCAGCAGCGAGGAGGCGGCGTACGGCCGGTCGTTGACGTACTGCGCGAGCGCCTGGTCGGGTGCGCCGCCGCGCCCCTTGCCCTTGCCGCGGCGTACGAGCGCGACGGGATCCACCTCCAGCAGCAGCGCCGCAGTGCAGCGCTCGGGCGACGCCTCCGGGTAGAGGACGTGCGCCGTGCCGTAGGAGGTGGAGAACGCCTGCGCCTTGTCCGGATGCTTGTGGAGGAGGAATCCGAGGTCGGTGGCGGGGCGTTCAGGGGTACCGGTCGTACTGATCGTCAGGAACACGTGTCCGAGTATCGACCGAGGTGGCCTCCTCCAACCAGGGAATTTCGGTCGCGGATCGCCGCGCAGGTACGGGACGCGGGCGGGGGAGGCGCGCGCCGAGGCGTGGGGAGGCGCGCGCCGAGGCGTGGGGAGGCGCACGGGGAGCATGGAAAGGTGCACCGTTTCGTGGCCCCCGGAGCGTGTTGACGCAGGTCGGGACGAGCCCGTACGTTCGTGGACGCGTGGAGTGACGGCCTCCCAACTGGGCCTGCAAAAGGGTCAGTTGGGAGGGACGATGTCTCCCCTTACCGGTGGCGGTGGACCGAGGGAGGGGACGGCCCACCGCCACCCCGACGAACCGACGACTGGGACGGCACATGAGCCCGCGCACCGCTCCACCACCCGACCGCCCCGAGCACACGACGGTGCACCAGATCGTCTTCCGCCCCCACGCCGACGGAGGGTTCGGTCCGGTCGCCTGGTCCCACAGCCGCGACATGGCCGACGCCGTCTTCCACCGGGTCGCCGCCCTGCTGCCGGGGCCCGGCGGCGAGGACACCGGGCCGGCGCTGCTGCGCCTGCGGTACGGGGACGACGTCCTGCTCGTGCACCGGTCGCCGTGGCGCGACACGGGCGACGGGGCGGGAGCCCTCTGCCACGCGCTCGTCGGAGCGGCGGAGCTCCTCACTCCGGTGACCTGCCTGGGGCTGCACGGCTGGTGCTGGCAGGGCAGCAAGCTGCCGCCCCGGGCGAGCGGGACGCTCCCGCCCGTGCCCCTGGCCGCGCTGGAACCGACGGCTCGCGAGGGCCGGATGCTGCTGGCGCGGACGCTGCGGCGGGCGCGGGACGAGCTGACGGGCGCGGTCGCCGAGCTGCTGCGCGACCCCGGCGCCCGCTTCACCCTGCTGGACCCGTCGGGCGGCGAGACGGCCTGCCGGGTGCTGTGGGGCCTGCACGGGATCTTCGGCGCGTACGCCGCCGGGGGCGAGTACGCCTCCGAGGGCGACGGCGGCTGGACCTTCGCCACGCGCGACACCGCCGAGACGGACGACGTGCGGTTCGTCTTCGCCGGGAGCCTGGCCGGTTCCGGTGCGCCGCCGGGCAGCGGCACGCGGCGGCGGACCGATCCCCTGGAGCGGCGCGCGGACCGGGCGGACGAGATCGCGCGGCGGCTGGTGGCGAGCCACCTGCGGTCCGACGTCGGCGCCACGCTCCGAACCGCCGCCGAGCAGGGGCCGGGCACGCTGCTGGACCTCGCGGAACGCGCCCTGACGCTGCTGGAGGGCGAGCCCCGTACCCGTACGCCTACCCGTACGCGGACGCAGGCGGCGGTACCGGTGAGCCCCGCCACCCCCGACTGGCCGGTGCCCCGGCGCGGGCCGCGCGGGCCGCTGCGCCGCGTCGCGCGCTCCGGCCCGCGGCGCCCCGGCCGGCTGGCCGCCGCGCTCGCCGCCGTCGTCGAGGCGGGCGTGCCGCTGCCGCGCGAGGCGGCGGCGGTGGCCCCGGACACCGAGCTCCTGCGGGCCCTGCGCCGGCCCGTCCCGTACGACGTGCTGACGCGGCTCATGGAGGAGGCCGTCGAGCGGTGGCCGTCCTGGAACCGCGAGACGCGCACCCAGCTGTGCGTCGTCCTGCTCGACCAGGAGCTCTTCCTCACCGACCGGCCCGTCGGCCTCGGCGACCCCGACTGCGAGGTGCGCGCCGCCAACGCCGCGTCCGTCTACCGCTGGGCGGTCCGCCCGCTGCTGGGCGACCCGCGCGTCGCCGACCGGGTGGCGGTCCTGCTGCCCCGGCTCAGCACCGGCCCGCACCGGGCCGCCCGGGCGGCTGTCCGGCGGATCGTGGAGAGCGACGAGCCGCGCCTGCCCGAGGCGGCGTGGCAGGCCCTGCTCATGGCCGCCTACACCGCCGAGCCTCCGCCGAGGCAGGAACCAGAGCAGGAACCGAAGCAGGGCCCGAAACCGGAGCCGAAGCCGGAAGCGGAGCAAGAACCGGAGCAGGAACCGGAGCAGGGACCGGAACCGGAGGCGGGGCCCGAGCCCGCGCCCGTACCCCAGGCGCAGCCCCCGGCGGAGTCTCCTCCCGCGCCCGCCGGGCTCTCCGCGCAGGACGGCCGCTTCGTCCTCTACGGACTCAGCGCCGCCCTCGTCGTCCTCCTCCTGGTGCTCATCACGCTGCTGACGGCCTTCTGACGGTACGTTCGTGCCGCACGCGGGGGCGCGCCGAGCGCGCGGCTCGGCCAGGATGGGTGCATGGGATTCCATGTCGATTCCGAGACCGGGCGGCTCCGCCGCGTCATCCTGCACCGGCCCGACCTGGAGCTGAAGCGGCTCACGCCCAGCAACAAGGAGCGGCTCCTCTTCGACGACGTGCTCTGGGTGCGGCGGGCCCGCCAGGAACACGACGGGTTCGCCGACGTGCTGCGCGACCGGGGCGTGACCGTCCACCTCTTCGGCGATCTGCTGCGCGAGGCACTGGAGTTGCCGGCCGCCAGGAAGCTCGTCCTCGACCGGGTCTTCGACGAGAAGGAGTACGGGCCGCTCGCCACGGACCACCTCAGGGCCGTCTTCGACGAGATGGACACGGCCAGGCTCGTCGAAGCGCTGGTCGGCGGGATGACGAAGCGCGAGTACCTCGCCGGCCACCCCGAACCGACCTCCGTCCGGTTCCATGTGATGGACCTGGACGACTTCCTGCTGCCGCCCCTGCCGAACCACCTCTTCACCCGGGACACCTCGGCCTGGATCTACAACGGCGTCGCCATCAACGCCATGCGCTACCCCGCCCGGCAGCGCGAGACCGTGCACTTCGAGGCGATCTACAAGCACCACCCCCTCTTCACCGGCCCGGAGGCGGGTGCCTTCCACCACTGGTCGGAGGGGCAGGACGACTACCCGTCCACCATCGAGGGCGGCGACGTCCTGGTCCTCGGCAACGGCGCGGTGCTGATCGGGATGAGCGAGCGGACCACCCCGCAGGCGGTGGAGATGCTGGCCCGCGGCATGTTCGCGGCCGGCTCGGCGCGCACGATCGTGGCGCTGGACATGCCGAAGAGCCGCGCGTTCATGCACCTGGACACCGTGATGACGATGGTGGCGCCGGACACGTTCACGCAGTACGCGGGGCTCGGCATGCTCCGCTCGTACACCATCGACCCCGGGGACCGGATGGGCACGCTCAAGGTCTCCGACCACCCGCCCGAGCACATGCACAGCGCCATCGCGGCGGCGCTCGGCATGACCTCCATCCGGGTGCTGACGGCGACGCAGGACGTGCACGCGGCCGAGCGGGAGCAGTGGGACGACGGCTGCAACGTGCTGGCGGTGGAGCCCGGGGTCGTGGTCGCGTACGAGCGGAACGTCACCACCAACACGCACCTGCGGCGGGAGGGCATCGAGGTGATCGAGATTCCGGGCAGTGAGCTCGGGCGCGGCCGGGGCGGTCCGCGCTGCATGAGCTGCCCGGTCGAGCGCGACGCCATATGAGCCGTCCTTCGCCGTATCTCACCCCGCCGACCGAATAGAAATGCTAACCCTCGTATAGACTTCCACGGTCCCCGACCCCCGTAACCCAGGAGCGCCCCATGGCCACCGATCTCACCGGCCGCCACTTCCTCAAGGAGCTGGACTTCACCGCCGACGAGTTCCGCAGCCTTATCGAACTGGCCGCCGAACTCAAGTCGGCGAAGAAGGCGGGGACCGAGGTCCAGCGGCTGCGGGGTCGGAACATCGCGCTGATCTTCGAGAAGACCTCCACGCGCACGCGCTGCGCGTTCGAGGTCGCGGCGGCCGACCAGGGCGCCTCCACCACCTACCTGGACCCCTCCGGCTCGCAGATCGGCCACAAGGAGTCGGTCAAGGACACCGCGCGCGTACTCGGCCGCATGTTCGACGCCATCGAGTACCGGGGCGACGCGCAGGCGACCGTCGAGGAGCTGGCCGCGTACGCCGGCGTCCCCGTCTACAACGGCCTGACCGACGACTGGCACCCCACCCAGATGCTCGCCGACGTGCTCACCATGACCGAGCACACCGACAAGCCCCTGGAGGCCGTGGCCTTCGCCTACCTGGGCGACGGCCGCTACAACATGGGCAACTCCTACCTCGTCACCGGCGCCCTGCTCGGCATGGACGTGCGGATCGTGGCGCCCAAGGCGTACTGGCCGGCCGACGACATCGTGGCGAAGGCGCGCGAGCTCGCCGAGGCCAGCGGGGCGCGCGTCACGCTCACCGAGGACGTCGCCGAGGGGGTCCGGGGCGCGGACTTCGTCGCCACCGACGTCTGGGTCTCGATGGGCGAGCCGAAGGAGGTCTGGGACGAACGCATCGCGGCCCTCGCTCCGTACGCCGTGACCATGGACGTGCTGCGCGCCACCGGCAACCCCGGCGTGAAGTTCCTGCACTGCCTGCCCGCCTTCCACGACCTGGGCACGGCGGTCGGCCGCGACATCCACGCGCGGCACGGCCTGACCGAGCTGGAGGTCACGGACGAGGTCTTCGAGTCGGAGCACTCCGTCGTCTTCGACGAGGCCGAGAACCGCATGCACACCATCAAGGCGGTGCTGGTCGCCACCCTGGGCTAGGGACCGGTACGGGATCGGTGCGGGACCGGTTAATCTCGGTACAGAAGGTGGGGTCCGGGCTCACATGTCCGGACCCCTTCCGCTTGTGCGCCACCCCTGCACGAGCCCGCACCACCGCCGGGAGAACCACCCATGCAGCGCCTCAAGACCCCCGCCCAACTGGTCGCCGAATCCGGCGCCGACCTGGAGGGGCATGGCCTCAAGCGCACCATGGGCCTCTTCCAGCTCGTGTGCTTCGGCGTCGGCGCCATCGTCGGCACCGGCATCTTCGTCGGGCTCTCCGACAGCGTCGCCGAGGCGGGCCCCGCGGTCGTCGTCTCCTTCGTGCTCGCCGCGATCACCTGCGTCTTCACCGCCTTCTCCTTCGCCGAGCTGGGCAGCGCCATCCCGGTCTCCGGCAGCTCGTACTCCTTCGCGTACGCCGCCCTCGGCGAGCGCGTCGCGTTCCTCACCGGCTGGTGTCTGCTGCTGGAGTACGGCGTGTCCGTCTCCGCCGTCTCGGTCGGCTGGGGTCAGTACCTCAACGAACTGCTCGACAGCCTCATCGGCGTACAGCTGCCCGCCGCCCTGTCCGCCCCGCCCGGGGACGGTGGCATCGTGAACGTCCCCGCCGTCGTGGTGATCGCCCTCGCCGCCGTGCTGCTGGTGCGCGGCGTGCGCGAGAGCGCCCGCGCCACCGCCGCCATGGCCGTCGTCAAGATCGCGATCCTGATCCTGTTCTGCGCGCTCGCGTTCAGCGCCTTCCGCTCGGGCAATCTCTCCCCGTTCGCGGCGCACGGCCTCGCCGGGGTCACCTCGGGTGCGTCGCTCGCCTTCTTCTCGTACATCGGCTTCGACGCGATCACCACCGCCGGCGAGGAGGTCAAGAACCCGCGCCGGAACATCCCGCTCGCGATCATGATCTGCATCGGTGCCGTCACGCTGCTGTACGGGCTGGTCGCCCTCGCCGCGATCGGCGCGATGTCCGCCGACGACGTCGCCGACCAGCCGGCCGCGCTCTCGCTCATCGTCGACGAGGTCACCGGCTCCGCCCTCGGCGGCGGGATCATCGCCTTCGGCGCGGTCGTCGCCATCGCCTCGGTCGTCCTCGCCGTGATGTACGGCCAGACCCGCATCCTGATGTCGATGTCCCGGGACGGGCTGATCCCGCGCGTCTTCGAGAAGGTCTCGCCGAAGACCTCCACCCCCGTCGCGAACACCTGGATCGTCGCCGCCGTCTTCGCCGTCCCGGCGGCCGTCGTGCCGCTCGACGTCGTGATGAACCTGACGACGATCGGCACCCTCGCCGTCATGGCCGTGGTCAACATCGCGGTGATCACGCTGCGCCGCCGCCACCCCGCCCTCGAGCGCACCTTCCGGGTGCCGCTCTACCCGGTCAGCCCGGTCCTGGGCGTCGCCTTCTGCCTGTACCTGATGTGGGGCACCGGCTGGACCACCTGGCTGCAGTTCGCCGTCTTCCTGCTGGCCGGCGCGCTGGTGTACGCGGGCTACGGGCGCCGCAACTCGCGCCTCGCCGCCGGCCCCGTGCCGGAGGCGGAGGAGGTCACGTCGTCCCGAGCCCCGGGAGCGTGAACCACACCGCCTTGCCCTGCGGGGTACGGCGGTGGCCGCACGCCGCGCTGAGCGTACGGATCAGGAGCAGGCCGCGGCCGTGCTCCTGCCACGGGTCCGGTGGCGTGGTGTGGTCGGGCGACAGGTCGCCGGGTGGCGCCGGGTCGCGGTCGTGCACCTCGACCTGGCACCCGGTCTCCAGCAGCTCCACCACCAGCTCGATCGGCGGGTCGCCGGGATCGGTGTGCTTCACCGCGTTCGCCACCAGCTCCGCCGTCAGCAGCTCCGCCGTGTCGGTGTCCGCCCACGCCGGAGCGTCGAGGTCCGCGAGGGCCTTCCGTACCAGCGCCCGGGCGAGTGGCACGGCGGCCGCGGAGTGCGGCAGGGCCAGGCGCCAGAAGGTGGGACCGGAGGCGGTGAGCACGGTGGCGGTCCTCCGTTCGGGTCGAGCCCCTCTGGAGGAGGGGGTGCGGCGGGGGTGCGGGTGGTCGTGCGGTGTCCTCCCCTCCACCTTACGGACCGCGACCGGCGGAGCCGGAGCCCAGGGGTCCTGGAATGCCCGCGTCCCTCTATCGCGTGTACGTGACGGTGGTCACGGTTGAGTGATAGCGTCGACGGGCAGGTACTCGCCAGGCAATCCGCTCGCCGAGGGAGGCCGCACCCCATGAGCCCCTTCACCAGCTCCGCGCCCCGGACCCCCGAGTGGCGCCATCTGAGGCTCACCGTCGACGACGGCGTCGCCACCGTGACCCTCGCCCGCCCCGCCAAGCTGAACGCGCTCACCTTCGGCGCCTACGCCGACCTGCGCGACCTGCTCGCCGAGCTGTCCCGCGAGCGCGCCGTGCGGGCCCTGGTCCTCGCGGGGGAGGGGCGTGGCTTCTGCTCCGGCGGCGACGTGGACGACATCATCGGCGCCACCCTCGCCATGGACACCGCCCAGCTCCTCGACTTCAACCGGATGACCGGCCAGGTGGTACGGGCCCTGCGCGAGGCGCCCTTCCCCGTGATCGCCGCCGTCCACGGGGTCGCCGCCGGCGCCGGAGCGGTCCTGGCCCTCGCCGCGGACTTCCGCGTGGCCGACCCCTCCGCCCGCTTCGCGTTCCTCTTCACCAAGGTCGGCCTCTCCGGCGGCGACATGGGCGCCGCGTACCTCCTGCCCCGGGTCGTCGGCCTCGGCCACGCCACCCGGCTGCTGATGCTCGGCGAACCGGTCCGCGCCCCCGAAGCCGAGCGCATCGGCCTGATCAGCGAGCTCACCGAGGAGGGCCGCGCCGACGAGCGCGCCGCCGCGCTCGCCCGCCGCCTCGCCGAGGGCCCGGCCCTCGCGTACGCCCAGACCAAGGCGCTGCTCACCGCCGAGCTCGACATGCCGCTCGCCGCCGCCGTCGAGCTGGACGCGGCGACGCAGGCCCTGCTGATGAACGGCGAGGACTACGCCGAGTTCCACGCCGCCTTCACCGAGAAGCGTCCGCCCAAGTGGCGGGGGCGGTGACCCGCCATGAGCCGTGCCCTGCGCGTGGCCGTCATCGGCGGCGGGCCCGGCGGCCTGTACGCCGCCGCGCTGCTCAAGCGCCTCGACCCCGCCCGTGACATCACCGTCTGGGAGCGGAACGCCCCCGACGACACCTTCGGCTTCGGCGTCGTGCTCTCCGACGAGACCCTCGGCGGCATCGAGCACGCCGACCCCGCCGTGTACGCCGCGCTCCAGGCGGAGTTCGTCCGCTGGGACGACATCGACATCGTCCACCGCGGCCGCACCCTCACCTCCGGCGGCCACGGCTTCGCCGCGCTCGGCCGCCGCCGGCTGCTGGAGATCCTCCACGCCCGCTGCGCCGAGCTCGGCGTACGGCTCCGCCTCCGCACCGAGGCGCCGCCCGCCGCCGAGCTGGCCGCCGCGTACGACCTGGTCATCGCCGCCGACGGCGTCCACAGCCGCACCCGCGAGACCCACGCCGACGTCTTCCGCCCCACCCTGACCACCCACCGCTGCCGCTACATCTGGCTCGCCGCCGACTTCGCCTTCGAGGCGTTCCGCTTCGAGGTCGCGGAGACCGAGCACGGCGTGATGCAGCTCCACGGCTACCCCTTCTCGGCGGACGCCTCCACCGTCATCGTCGAAATGCGCGAGGAGGTCTGGCGGGCGGCCGGCTTCGACGAGCTCGACACCCAGGAGTCCATCGACCGCTGCGCCAAGATCTTCGCCGAGGCGCTGCGCGGCCGGCCCCTGACCTCGAACAAGAGCACCTGGACCGCTTTCCGGACCGTCGTCAACGAGCGCTGGTCCCACGGCAACACCGTCCTGCTCGGCGACGCCGCCCACACCGCGCACTTCTCCATCGGTTCCGGCACGAAGCTCGCCGTCGAGGACGCCCTCGCGCTCGCCGCCTGCGTCGAGGAGCAGCCCGACCTCGACCGGGCGCTGGCGGCGTACGAAGCGGAACGCCGGCCCGTCGTCGCGTCGACGCAGCGCGCGGCCGCCGCCAGCCTGCGCTGGTTCGAGGAGCTCGCCGGCTACCTGGACCAGCCGCCACGCCAGTTCGCCTTCAACCTCCTCACCCGCAGCCGCCGCGTCACCCACGACAACCTGCGCCTGCGCGACCCGCGCTTCACCGGCGCCGTCGAACGCGACTTCGGCTGCCCGCCCGGCACCCCGCCGATGTTCACGCCGTTCCGGCTGCGCGGGCTGACCCTCCGCAACCGCGTCGTCGTCTCGCCCATGGACATGTACTCGGCCGTCGACGGCGTCCCCGGCGACTTCCACCTCGTCCACCTGGGGGCCCGCGCCCTCGGCGGCGCCGGGCTGGTCATGACGGAGATGGTGTGCGTCAGCCCCGAAGGGCGCATCACCCCCGGCTGCGCGGGCCTCTACACGCCCGCGCAGGCTGCCGCCTGGTCCCGTATCACCGACTTCGTGCACCGCCAGTCACCCGGCACCGCCCTCGGCGTCCAGCTCGGGCACTCCGGCCGCAAGGGCTCCACCAAGCGCATGTGGGAGGGCATCGACCAGCCCCTCGACTCCGGCAACTGGCCGCTCGTCGCCGCCTCACCCCTGCCGTACCGCCCCGGCGTCAACCAGGTCCCGCACGAGCTGCACCGAGCGGCGCTCACCGACATAAGGGAGCAGTTCGCCGCCGCCGCGCGCCGCGCCGCCCGCGCCGGGTTCGACCTGCTCGAACTGCACTGCGCCCACGGCTACCTCCTCTCCGGCTTCCTCTCCCCGCTCACCAACCGCCGCACCGACGCCTACGGCGGCTCCCTGGAGCGCAGGCTCCGCTTCCCGCTGGAGGTCTTCGACGCGGTCCGCGCCGCCTGGCCCGGCGAGCGGCCCATGACCGTGCGGCTCTCGGCCACCGACTGGGCGCCCGGCGGCACCACCGCCGAGGAGGCCGTCGAGATCGCCCGCGCCTTCGCCGAGCACGGCGCCGACGCCATCGACGTCTCCACCGGCCAGGTCGTCCCCGACGAACGCCCCGAGTACGGCCGCTCGTACCAGGCCCCGTACGCCGACAAGATCCGCAACGCGCTGAAGGTCCCGGTCATCGCGGTCGGCGCCATCTCCTCCTGGGACGACGTCAACTCCCTGCTGCTCGCCGGCCGCGCCGACCTGTGCGCCCTGGCGCGCCCGCACCTGTACGACCCCCACTGGACGCTGCACGCGGCGGCCGACCAGGGTTACGAGGGCCCCGCCGCCCCCTGGCCGGCCCCGTACCGCGCGGGCAGCCGCAAGCCCCCGACGGGCCGCACGGACGCGCCGAAGCCGCGGCTCAGCCTGACCCCCCGCCCCTGACGAAGTCCTCGCCCCGGTCCCGCAGGAGCCCGTGCAGCCCGCCGAAGACGGCCGCCGCCCGGCCGCCCGGCCAGCCCGCCGGGAGCAGGGCGGCCGGCAGGCCCGGGTCCGCGTACGGGAGGCGTCGCCAGGAGTCCAGGGCCAGCAGGTAGTCGCGGTACGCCTGCTCGGGGGAGGGCTCGCGCGTCGACCAGGTGCGCAGGACCGGCTCGTGGAGGTCGAGGAACTCCTCGTACAGCTTGGCGATCGCGGCCAGGTCCCACCAGCGGCCCACCGCCTCGGCCGTCGGCGCGAAGCCGAGGTGCTCGCCGCGGAACAGGTCCACGTACGGGTCGAGGTGCAGCCGCGTGAGGGTGTGGCGGGCCTCCTCGTGGAGGGCGGCGGGGGCGATCCAGACGCCCGGGGCCGCCGTGCCGAAGCCGAGGCGGCCCAGCCGGGAGCGGAGCAGGTGGCGCTTGTGCCGCTCGGCCTCGGGGACCGAGAAGACGGCGAGCACCCAGCCCTCCTCCTCGGGCGGCTCGCCGGCCGCGTAGATGCGCCGGTCGCCGTCGTCGAGGAGCTGGCGGGCGTCCGCCGACAGGGCGTACCCGGCCGCCCCGTCCGCCGTGCGGCGCGGCTCCAGCAGGCCGCGCCGCTTGAGCCGGGACACCGAGGACCGGACGGACGGGGCGTCCACGCCGAGGACCGCCAGCAGCCGGATCAGCTCGGCCACCGGCAGCGGGGCGTTGTCGGGCGTCCGCCCGTACGCGCCGTACAGGGAGACGATCAGGGAACGCGGAGTGTGCTGCTCGGCCACGTGATCACTCTAGGACGGGGTCAGGGCCGCGCGCGCAGCCGGAAGCGCTGGAGCTTGCCCGTGGCCGTCCGGGGAAGGGCGTCCAGGAAGACGATCTCGCGCGGGCACTTGTACGGGGCGAGGCGCGAGCGGACGAAGGCGCGCAGCTCCTCGGCCGTGGCGTCGTCGCGCGCGACGCCCTCGCGGACCACCGCGTACGCCACCGCGATCTGGCCGCGGACCTCGTCCGGCCGGCCCACCACCGCCGCCTCGACCACGTCGGGGTGGGCGAGGAGCGCGTCCTCGACCTCCGGGCCCGCGATGTTGTAGCCCGCCGAGATGATCATGTCGTCCGCGCGGGCGACGTAGCGGAGGTAGCCATCCGGTTCGCGGACGTACGTGTCACCGGTGAGGTTCCAGCCGTCCCTGACGTACTCCGTCTGGCGCGGATCGGAAAGGTAGCGGCAGCCCACCGGGCCGCGCACGGCCAGCAGGCCCTCCTCGCCGTCCGGGACCGGCCGCCCGGAGCCGTCCACCACGCGCGCCTGCCAGCCCGGCACCGGCACGCCGGTCGCCCCGGGCCTGATCGCGTCGTCGGCCGCCGAGATGAAGATGTGCAGCAGCTCGGTCGCGCCGATGCCGTTGATGATCCGCAGCCCGGTCCGCTCGTACCAGGCCCGCCAGGTGGCGGCGGGCAGGTTCTCGCCCGCCGACACGCAGCGGCGCAGGGAGCCGGTGTCGTGCCCGTCGAGGTTCTCCAGCATCACCCGGTACGCCGTCGGCGCCGTGAACAGCACCGACACCCCGTGCTCGGCGATCGCCGGCAGCAGCTGCTTCGGCCCGGCCTGCTCCAGCAGCAGCGCCGAGGCGCCCGCCCGCAGCGGGAAGATCACCAGGCCGCCGAGCCCGAAGGTGAAGCCCAGCGGCGGGCTGCCCGCGAAGACGTCGTCGGGCTCCGGCCGCAGCACCTGCGCCGAGAAGGTGTCGGCGACGGCCGGCACATCGCGGTGGAAGTGCATGCACCCCTTGGGCCGTCCGGTGGTCCCGGAGGTGAAGGCGATCAGCGCGACGTCGTCGGCGGCGGTGTCGACGGCGTCGTACGCGTCCGGGTGACGGGCCGCCAGCCGCAGCAGGTCGTCGGGCGCGTCACCGCCGTACGCCGTGACGCGCAACCCCTCCACCTCGGCCTTCACCAGGTCGTCGACCGACCGGACGTCGCACAGCGCGTGGCTGACCCGGGCCATCTCGCACATCACGGCGAGCTCCCCGGCGCGCGCCTGCGCCAGGACGGTGACGGCCACGCCGCCCGCCTTCATCACCGCCAGCCAGCAGGCCGCCAGCCACGGGGTCGTCGGGCCGCGCAGCAGCACGCGGTTGCCGGGCACCACGCCCAGGTCGCGGGTGAGGGCGTGGGCGATCCGGTCGACCCGCGTGCGCAGGTCGCCGTACGTCCACACGCCGCCCGCGCCGTCCCGGAAGGCCGGGCGGTCGGGGCCGAACCGCTCGATCGTGCGGTCCAGCAGCTCCGCACCGCAGTTGAGCCGGTCCGGGTAGCGCAGCTCGGGCAGGTCGAAGAGGAGCTCGGGCCACTGCTCGCGGGGCGGCAGATGGTCGCGGGCGAAGGTGTCGAGGTGGGCCGATCCGGTCAGCTCCATGATTCGCCCCCTGTGGAAGACCCTTGCGGGTGACTCCTATGGGTGATGGGAACGCCCATCGAGCGTATCGTGAAGGTGACGACAGTCAACGGTGCGCGATAGACCGGGCTCTGACGGATTCTTCGGAGGGGGCACGAATGCCCGCATTCTCACTTGATCCGGGACAGAAAGCATGGTGCGAGGAGCTGTGTGTCCTCGCGGCCGAACGCCTGCGCCCCCTCGCCGAGAAGGGCGAGCCGGGCCGCGTCAACCGCCCGCTCGTCGCGGCCCTCGGCGAACTCGGGCTGATCTCCCGCCTCTTCGGCTCCGGCGCCCTCGACCTGTGCCTGATGCGCGAGTCCCTCGCCCGCGCCTGTACGGAGGCGGAGACCGCCCTCGCGCTCCAGGGCCTCGGCGCCCACCCGGTCGCCGCCTTCGGTACGCCGGAGCAGCGGGCGCGCTGGTTGCCGGAGGTCACCGCCGGGCGGGCGGTGGCGGCCTTCGCGCTCAGCGAGCCGGAGGCCGGGTCGGACGCGGCGGCGCTCGCGCTGGAAGCCGTACCGGAGGGGGAGGGGTGGCGGCTGACCGGCGAGAAGTGCTGGATCTCCAACGCGCCGGAGGCCGACTTCGCCGCCGTCTTCGCCCGGACGACCCCGGGCGCCGGGGCGCGGGGCGTCACCGCCTTCCTCGTACCCGCCGACCGCCCGGGCCTGACGGGCGCTCACCTCGACATGCTCTCCCCGCACCCCATCGGCAGCCTGCGCTTCGACGGGGTGCCCGTCACGCGCGCGGACGTGCTCGGCGAGGTCGACCGGGGCTTCCGCGTCGCCATGACCACCCTCAACCTCTTCCGGCCCAGTGTCGGCGCCTTCGCCGTCGGCATGGCCCAGGCGGCCCTGGACGCGACGCTCGCGCACACGGCGCGGCGGAGCGCCTTCGGCGGCGTGCTGAAGGACCTCCAGGCGGTCGCCCACCAGGTCGCCGAGATGGCCACGCGTACCGAGGCGGCCCGCCTGCTGGTGTACGCGGCGGCGGCCGCCTACGACGCGAGCAACGGTGCGGGTGACGGCGCGGGCGGTGACGACGTGCCCCGGCACGCCGCCATGGCGAAGCTGCTGGCCACCGAGACCGCGCAGTACGTCGTCGACGCCGCCGTCCAGCTCCACGGCGCCCGCGCCCTGCAACGCGGCCACCTGCTGGAGCACCTCTACCGCGAGGTGCGGGCGCCGCGCATCTACGAAGGCGCGACCGAGGTGCAGCGCACGATCATCGCGAAGGAGCTGTACGCGAAGGAGTCGGAGGCGAAGGAGCTGTACGCGAAGGGGTCCGAGGCGCGGGAGCGGGCCGCCCGCGAGCCGCACGCCGTCGAGGAGTCGGCCTCATGAGCCTGGAGCGCGTCAACCCCGACGACCTCTCCCCGCCGACCGGCTTCTCGCACGCCGTCGTCGTCACCGGCTCCCGGCTGGTCTTCCTCGCCGGGCAGACCGCGCTCGACGGCGACGGCCGGGTGGTGGGGGAGAGCCTGCCGGAGCAGTTCGAGACGGCGCTCGGCAATCTGCTCGCCGCCCTGCAGGCCGCCGGCGGCACCCCCGCCGACCTCGCGCGCGTCACCGTGTACGCCACCGACGTCGCCGACTACCGGGCGCGCGCCGCGGAACTGGGCCGGATCTGGCGGCGGCTGGCGGGGCGTGACTATCCGGCGATGGCGGTGATCGGCGCGGTGCGCCTCTGGGACGAGGAGGCGCTGGTGGAGCTGGACGGGTTCGCGGTCCTGGACTGAACGAACGGTTCCGCGTCGGCGGCGACAAAGACCGCTCCTGACGGGTTGTCAGTGCAATATCACATTACTATGTTACGCGTCGTACAGCAGTGGCATGCACTCGACAATCCGACCTCACCCAGGAGTCGCACGTGCCCCAGCCCACGACACCAGGCCCCCTCCGCAGAACCGTCCTCGCCGCCGCGGTCGCCACCGCGACCCTGCTCGGCGGCGTCGTGACCGGCCTCGACGCCCCCACCGCCCACGCCCACACCACACACGCCCTTACCACCCGTGCCGCGGCCGTGGCACCCGACCCCCGCGAAGCCCCGCACGACCAGGTCGTACGCCTGGCCACCGCGCCGCGGCCGGCTCCGCGCCCCGCCCCCGCGCCGGGGGAACGCGCCGACGACGCCCGTGTCCCCGGGTCGCAGACGCCACAGGCTCCGGCCACCGCCGCCGCCGTCCCCGCCTGCACCCTGGACCGCGTCACCGGCTTACGCCCCGAGGAGTTCTCCGACTTCCTCGCCGACCCGGCCGTCACCGCCGACGGCTGCCTGCGCACCCTCCTGTGGACCTGGGACGCCCGCCTCGCCCCCGTCATGTCCGACGCCCACGTCCAGGCCGTCTCGCGCCGCGTCTCCGCCCTCGCCCCGGCGCACGACGGTGCGAACGGCACCCACCTGCTGGAGATGCTCACCTACCTGCACGCGGTCGTGTACCACGACTTCTCGCGCGGCGAGATCGACGTCACCGACCCGCCCACCACGGAGGCCATGCGCCGCGCCATCCACGCCTTCGGCTCGGCCGCCCGCTCCTTCCGCGCCACCCGCACCAACGCCGACACCCTGCGCGAGGCCCTCTACACCGGCAGCGCCGCCGGGCTGCGCCACTCGCAACTCGGGCTCATCCAGAAGGTGCTGGCCACCATGGACCGGTACCACACCACCACCTACCGCGACCCCGCCTGGGGCGGCGCCGCCCTCGCCGCGCTCTCGGTCAACTACCTCGGCGTGTACCCCGGCAACCGTGACACCGCCTTCCACACCCTGGCCGCCCGGAACACCGCGTACCGCGCCGCCTTCCGGGCCTTCGCCGACCACACGCACCTCAAGGGAACGCCCAACGAGTGGGTGGTGCGCGACGCGCTCGCCGAATACGGCCGCTTCGGCCAGATCGCGGCCGTCAAGGCGGAGATCGTCCCGGACGTGGGCGCCCTCCTCGACCCCGTCGTGCGCAACTTCGGCGAGGGCAGCGCGCCCTGGGCGCGCCTCGCCGGCTGGCTCGTCTTCTACGAGGCGTGCGCCCCGTACCGCGTCTGCAAGGACGACGTCGAGCGGCGGATCTTCCCGCACGCGTACCGCTACGACACCGGCGCCATCAAGGTCCGCACCGGTCTCGACGCCGCCACCGTCGACCAGCTGTACTACGCGGGCAAGCAGGTCAAGGCGCAGTTCCACCGCGTCCTCGGCACCGAGGAGCCGCTCGCCGGTGACACCAACACCGCCCTGACCGTCGTGCTGTACGCCTCCCGCGCCGACTACGAGAACTACCACCCGCTCCTCACCGGCATGGACACCGACAACGGCGGCATCTACATCGAGCGCGGCGCCACCTTCTACACCTACCAGCGCCGCGTCCCGCAGGACTCCTCGCTCACCCTGGAGGAGCTCTTCCGCCACGAGTACACGCACTACCTCAACGGCCGCTTCGCCGTGCCGGGTTACTTCGGTGAGGGACCCTGGTACGAAGGCGACCGCACCACCGCGATGGACGAGGGAACCGCCGAGTTCTTCGCCGGAGCCACCCGCGACGACGGCGTCGCCGTCCGCAGGTCGCTCGTGCGCGGCATCATCGCGGACACCGCCGACGGCAGCCCCCGCATGAGCGTGAACCAGCTGCTGCACGCCACCTACGCGGGCGACGGCTTCCGCTTCTACAGTTACGCGGGCACCTTCTTCTCGTACCTGTGGACCGAACGGCCCGCCCTGCTGCGCGAGATGTACCGGCACCTGCGCGCCGACGACCCCGCCGCCTTCGACGCCTGGCGCGACCGGGCGGGCCGGGACTCCGGGCTCCAGCGCGGGTACGACGCCTTCCTCGACGCGCGGATCGCCGAGGTGGACGACCTGTTCGTGCCGAACACCCGCTACGTCCCCAACGACCGGCTCGACCACGCCTCCGTCGAGGGCGTCCGCGCCGCCTTCGCGGCGGCGACCGGCGCCGACCCGCGCTGCACGGCCACCGCCGACCCGGCCAGGCCCCGCTTCCTCTGTACGGGCCGGATCACCGCACGGCTGACGGACGCCGCCAGCCCCGACACGGTCTTCCGCGACATGGCGGAGACCGTCGACTACTTCCTCCTCGACCGCGCGCGCCCGGCGGCCACCAACCTCGCCGACATGAACTGCGCCTTCGGGGAGGTGGAGATCCGGCCCGACCGCACCGGCGGCACCTCGCCCTACACCTGCGAGGGCCCGCTGCGCACCTGACCACCAACTCGCCGGTCCCGGGCGGGAATTCTCCGTACGGACCCTGTACGCGCGGCAGTAGTGCGTGAAATATTACTGCCGTGCCCACGCGACATGTGAGTCATGTGCCGGCCGCCCTGGACGCCGTGATCATCGGCGCCGGAGTCGTCGGTGCGGCCTGCGCCTACTACGCCGGCCGTGCGGGACTCGCCGTCGCCGTCGTCGACCGCGGCCCCGTCGCGGGCGGCACCACCGGCGCCGGCGAAGGCAACCTGCTCGTCTCCGACAAGGAGCCGGGCCCGGAGCTCGACCTCGCGCTGCTGTCCACCCGACTGTGGCGCGAACTCGCCGAAACCCTCCCACCGGAGGTCGAGTACGAGCCCAAGGGCGGTCTCGTCGTCGCATCCGACGGGGCCGCCCTCACGGCGCTGCGCGCCTTCGCGGCCGGGCAGCGCGCCTCCGGCGTCGACGCGCGCGAGCTCCCCGCCGACCGGCTGCCCGACCTCGAACCCCACCTCGCGCCGGGCCTCGCGGGCGGCTTCCACTACCCGCAGGATGCCCAGGTCCAGCCCGCCCAGGCCGCCGCCCGGCTCCTGCGCGCCGCCCGCGCATCGGGCGCCGTCGTCCGGCTCGGCGAGGAGGTCACCGCCGTGCTCACCGACCGGCGCGGCGCCGTCCGGGGCGTACGCACCACCCGGGGCGACCTCCAGGCCCCCGCCGTCGTCAACGCGGCCGGCACCTGGGGCGGGGCGCTCGCCGCACTGGCCGGCGTCCACCTGCCCGTGCTGCCCCGCCGCGGCTTCGTCCTCGTCACCGAACCGCTGCCGCCCCGCCTCGTACGCCACAAGGTGTACGCGGCGGACTACGTCGCCGACGTCGCCAGCGGCTCGGCCGCCCTCCAGTCCTCCGCCGTGGTCGAGTCCACCCCGGCCGGCCCCCTCCTCATCGGCGCCACGCGCGAGCGCGTCGGCTTCGACCGGACCCTGTCGACCGAGGCGCTGCGGCGGCTCGCGGCGCAGGCGACCGCCCTCTTCCCGGTGCTCGGCGGCGTACGGGCCCTCCGCGCGTACCACGGCTTCCGCCCCTACCTGCCGGACCACCTCCCCGCCATCGGGCCCGACCCGCGCGTGCCGGGCCTCCACCACGCCTGCGGCCACGAGGGCGCGGGCATCGGCCTCGCCCCGGCGACCGGGCTGCTCGTGGCGACGGCGTTGAGCGGCGGCCCGGCGCCGCTGGACGCCGAGCCGTTCCGCCCGGACCGGTTCGCCGCACCGGAAGGAGCCACCGCGTGAGACCCGCGACCCCGCCCCCCGCGACCCCGCCCCCCGCGGTGCCCGCACCACCCGCGGTGCCCGCGACCCCGTTCACCCTCACCTTCGACGGGCGCCCCCTGACCGCCCGGCCCGGGCAGACCATCGCCGCCGTCCTCTGGGCTCATGGCGTCCTCGCCTGGCGCACCACCCGCGGCGGCGGCGCCCCGCGCGGCGCGTTCTGCGGGATCGGCACCTGCTACGACTGCCTGGCGACCGTCAACGGCCGCCCCAACCAACGCGCCTGCCTGACCCCGGCCCGCCCCGGCGACACCGTCACCACCCAGGAGGGCACGGGCCATGACCGCTGACCTCGCCGTCGTCGGGGCCGGGCCGGCCGGGCTCGCCGCCGCGGGCACCGCCGCCCGGCTCGGGCTGAGCGTCACGCTGCTGGACGCGGGGGAGCGGGCGGGCGGCCAGATCTTCCGGCACCCGGCGCACGGGCCCGTCCCGCGCGCCGCCCGCGACCTCGTGCGCGGCCTCACCGGCGGCGTACGCCACCTGCCGTTGCACCAGGTGTGGACCGTCGTACGGGACGGTGAGGGCTGGCTGCTGCACTGCGTCGCCGGACCCGACGACAGGGCGGCCACCGTCCGCGCCCGCGGCGTCCTCCTCGCCACCGGCGCCTACGAGCGCCAGCTGCCGTTCCCCGGCTGGACCCTGCCCGGTGTCGTCGGCGCGGGCGGCGCCCAGGCGATGCTCAAGTCCGGCGGCGTCCTGCCCGGCCGCCGCGTCGTCGTCGCGGGCAGCGGCCCCCTGCTGCTCGCCGTCGCCACCACGCTCGCCGCCGCGGGCGCCCGCATACCCGCCGTCGTCGAGGCCGCCGAGTACACGGCGTACGCCCGCGAGGCCGCCGCGCTGGCCCGCAACCCGGGCAAGCTCGTCGAGGGCGCGCGGCACGGCGCCGCCCTGCTGCGCCACTCCACGCGGCTGCTGTCCCGCCACGCCGTCACCGCAGTACACGGCACGGCGCACGGCACCGCCCGCGTCGAGGCCGTCACCGTCGCACGCCTCGACCGCGACTGGCGGCCCGTCCCGGGCACCGGGCGCCGCATCCCCTGCGACGCGCTCGCCGTCGGCCACGGCCTCGTACCGCAGCTGGAGCTCGCCACCGGCCTGGGCTGCGCCACGCGCCGCACCGCCGACGCCACCCCCGCCGTCGACGTGGACGCCGAGCAGCGCAGCTCCGTGCCCGGGGTGTGGGCCGCCGGGGAGGCCTGCGGCGTCGGCGGCGCCGAACTGGCCCGTACGGAAGGCGAGATCGCCGCCCTCTCCGTCGCGGGCCGGCAGCCGCCGCGAGTCCTCGTCCGCCGCCGCGCCCGCCTGCGTGCCTTCGCCGAGGCGATGGCCGCCGCCCACCGGCCCGGCCCCGGCTGGACCGGCTGGCTGGACGGCGCCACCGAGGTGTGCCGCTGCGAGGAGGTCACCGCCGACCGGATCCGCGAGGCCGTCACCGACCTCGGCGCCCACGACACCCGGACCGTGAAGCTGCTCACCCGCGCCGGCATGGGCTGGTGCCAGGGCCGCATGTGCGGCCAGGCCGTCGCCCGCCTTGCCGGCGAGGACCCGGCGCCCGACCGGCGCCCGCTCTCCTGCCCCGTCCCGCTCAGCCATCTGGCACGACAACCTGGAGCCGACTGATGGACCACCGCACCTCCCCCTGGCACGGGATCATGGTCGCCACCGCCCTGCCGCTGCGCGACGACCTCACCATCGACTACGACGCCTACGCCGCACACGTCGCCTGGCTGATCGCCCAGGGCTGCGACGGCGTCGTCCCCAACGGCTCCCTCGGCGAGTACCAGACCCTCACCGACGACGAGCGCGCCCGCCTCGTGCGCGTCGCCGTCGAGGCCGCCGGCGACGGGTCCCGCGTGATGCCCGGCGTCTCCGCGTACGGCAGCGCCGAGGCCCGCCACTGGGCCGAGCAGGCCGCCGAGGCGGGCGCCGGCTCCGTCCTGCTGCTGCCGCCCAGCGCGTACCGCGCCGACGAGGGGGGCGTACGCGCCCACTACGCCGAGGTCGCGCGCGCCGGGCTGCCGGTCGTCGCGTACAACAACCCCCACGACACGCGCGTCGACCTGACGCCCGGGCTGCTGGCGGAGCTCCACGGCGACGGCAGCGTCGTCGCCGTCAAGGAGTTCAGCGGCGACGTCCGCCGCGCGTACGAGATCGCCGAAGCCGCCCCCGGGCTGGAGCTGCTGATCGGCGCCGACGACGTCCTGCTGGAGCTGGCGGTGGCTGGTGCCGTCGGCTGGATCGCCGGCTACCCCAACGCCCTCCCCGCCGCGTGCGCCGCCCTCTACCGCGCCGCCACCGCCCACGACCTGGACACCGCCCTGCCGCTGTACCGGTCGCTGCACCCGCTGCTGCGCTGGGACTCCCGACCGGAGTTCGTCCAGGCCATCAAGGCCTCCATGGACCTGGCCGGCCGCCACGGCGGACCGTGCCGCCCACCCCGTACCCCCCTCGACCAGGAGCGGTACGCCGCCGTCCGCGCGGCCACCGGCAAGGCGCTCGCGGAGGGACTCGCCTGACCATGCGCACCCGGCACGTCTACCACGCCGTCGACTCGCACACCGAGGGCATGCCGACCCGCGTCGTCACCGGCGGCGTCGGCACCATCCCCGGCGCCACCATGGCCGAGCGGCGCCGCCACTTCGCCGCCCACCTCGACCACCTCCGCACGCTGCTGATGTACGAGCCGCGCGGCCACGCCGCCATGAGCGGCGCGATCCTCCAGCCGCCGACCCGCCCCGACGCCGACTACGGCGTGCTGTACGTCGAGGTCTCCGGGCTGCTGCCGATGTGCGGCCACGGCACCATCGGCGTGGCGACCGTGCTCGTCGAGACCGGCATGGTGCCCGTCACCGAGCCCGTCACCACCGTCCGCCTCGACACCCCGGCCGGACTCGTCTCCGCCGACGTCCGCGTCGAGGACGGCGCCGCGAAGTCCGTCACCCTCACCAACGTGCCCGCCTTCTGCGCCGCCCTCGACCGCACGGTCGACGTCCCCGGGTACGGCACGGTCACCTACGACCTCGCCTACGGCGGCAACTTCTACGCCATCGTCCCGCTCGACGCGCTCGGCCTGCCCTTCGACCGCGCCCGCAAGGACGACCTCCTCGCCGCCGGACTCGCCCTCATGGACGCCGTCAACGCCGGCGACCGCCCCGTCCACCCCGAGGACCCGGAGATCGGCGGCCTCAAGCACGTGTACCTCGCCGCCCCCGGCTCCGACGCCGTACGCTCCCGGCACGCCATGGCCATCCACCCCGGATGGTTCGACCGCTCCCCGTGCGGCACCGGGACCTCCGCGCGCATGGCGCAGCTGCACGCGCGCGGCGCGCTGCCGCTCGGCCGCGACTTCGTCAACGAGTCGTTCATCGGTACGGAGTTCACGGGGCGGCTCGTCGCCGAGACGACGGTCGGCGGCCTGCCCGCCGTCGTACCGACGGTCACCGGCCGCGCCTGGATCACGGGTACGGCACAGTACTTCCTCGACCCGGAGGATCCGTTCCCGGCGGGCTTCCTGCTGTGAGCGCCGAAAGGAACACCGACACCATGACGACGACCGGACCCACAGCCGCACGTCCGACCGGACCCACGGCCGCACCTCCGACCGGACTCACGGCCGCACCCCCGACCAGACCCCCCACCGTCTCCACGGCCCTGACCACGCTGGCCGCCCACGAGCGGCTGAGCGACCGCGTCGCGCACGCCCTGCGCGCCGCCTTGATCGCCGGCGAGCTGCGCCCCGGCGAGGTCCACTCGGCGCCCGGCCTCGCCGCCCGCTTCGGCGTCTCCGCGACCCCCGTGCGCGAGGCGATGCTGGAGCTGGCCCGCGAGGGCCTGGTCGAGCCGGTACGCAACAAGGGCTTCCGGATCACCGAGGTCAGCGAGCGGGACCTGGACCAGTACACACAGCTGCGGGCGCTCATCGAGGTGCCGACCGTCGGCGCCGTCACGGGCGCGGCCACCCGGCGGCAGCTGGAGGAGCTGCGCCCGGTCGCCGAGGAGATCGTCGTCCGCGCCCGCGACCACGACCTGATCGGCTACCTCGACGCCGACCGGCGCTTCCACCTCTCGCTGCTGGGCCTCTTCGGCAACGACCGCCTCGTGGAGACCGTCGGCGACCTGCGCAAACGCTCCCGCCTCTACGGCCTGACGGCCCTGGACGAGCGCGGCCTGCTGGTCGCCTCGGCGCAGGAGCACCACGAGCTCCTCGACCTGATGCTGGCGGGCGACGCGGCGGCGGCCGAGGCGTGCATGGCCCGGCACCTGGGGCACGTGCGCTCCACGTGGGCCCGGTCGCGTACCGCAGGGCACTAGCGGTTTGCCTCGATTTGTCCACCCGTTCGGGTGTCGATAGGTTGACAGAGCGGCGGCACATCACCCGCGGAGGCTGCCATGACCACCCTCACCGACCAGACCGTCGGCTCCCTGCGCGACCGCCTCGAAGGACGGCTCGTCACCCCCGCGGACCCGGACTACGACCAGGTCCGCTCCCTGTGGAACGGAGCCATCGACCACCGGCCGGCCCTGGTCGCCCGCTGCGCGTCACCGCAGGACGTCGCCACGGCGCTGCGCTTCGCCCGCGACGAGCACCTGGAGATCTCCGTCCGCGGCGGCGGCCACAGCTTCTCCGGCGCCTCCGTCTGCCCCGACGGCCTGGTCGTCGACCTGAGCGACATGAACCGCGTCGAGGTGGACGCGGACGCGCGCACCGTGCGCTGCGGCGGCGGCGCGAAACTCGGCGACCTCGACGCCGGGACCGCCCCGTACGGCCTCGCCGTCCCGGCCGGAACGGTCAGCCACACCGGCGTCGCCGGCCTCACCCTCGGCGGCGGCATCGGCTGGCTGACCCGCAAGCACGGTCTGACCATCGACAACCTGCTCGCCGCCGACGTGGTCCTCGCGAACGGCGGCCTCGTCCGCGCGAGCGACGACGAGAACGCGGACCTCTTCTGGGCCCTGCGCGGCGGCGGCGGCAACTTCGGCGTCGTCACCACCTTCACCTTCCGCGCGCACCCCGTCGGCCCCGAGATCCAGCTGGCCCTCTTCTTCTGGGACCTCGCCGACGGCCCCGAGGCGCTGCACCTCATCGCCGACCTGGTCCCCGGCCTGCCGCGCACCGCCGGAGCCCTCATCGGCGTCGGCCTCAGCGCCCCGCCCGCGCCCTTCGTCCCGCCCGAACACCAGGGCAAGCCGGGCCACGCCCTGATCATCGCCGGCTTCGGCACGCCCGACGAGCACGCCGAAGCCCTCGCCCCGCTCGCCGACGGCCTCCCACCGCTCTTCGAGCTGCGCACCCCCATGCCGTTCACCGCGCTCCAGTGCATGCTGGACGACTCGGCGCCGACCGGCATCCTCTCGTACGACAAGGGGCTGGCCTACACCGACCTGAACGACGACGTGATCGGCCTGCTGAGCGAGTACATGCCGCGCAAGACCTCGCCGATGTCCTTCTGCCCCACCTTCCACGTGGGCGGCGCGTACACCGACCCCGACGAGGACGCCACCGCCTTCGGCGGCCTGCGCGAGCCCATGTACGTCATGAGCTGCTCCGCCATGAGCCCGGACCCCGACATCCTGACGGCCGACACGGCCTGGGCCCGCGCCCTGTGGACCGAGCTGACACCGCACGCGGCGAACACGGGCGGCTACGTCAACTTCATGGTCGAGTTCGAGGAGGACCGCGTCCGCAGGTCCTACGGGCCGGAGAAGTACGACAAGCTGTCCCGCATCAAGGCCGCCTACGACCCGGACAACGTCTTCCACCGCAACGCGAACATCGTCCCGGCGGTCGCCGCCTGAGCCTCCTCACGGCCGGACGGCGAGATGTCCTATATGTAAAGGAAGCAAAAAATCGGCCTTTATGTCTTGACCATGGCGAGCGTCGGTGAGGAGGGTGGGGAACAGAAGGACTTCCGCGAGGCCGTCCACTCCGCAAGGACGTAAGGGGTGTGCGATGTCCCTTCGCAGCGACCGGGCCCCAGCGCCCGCCCCGCCGCCGCATCCGCTGCGGCGCGCCACGGACTGGCCCGCAGCCCGCTCACCCGGCCGACGCGCGGACGGGCCGGGCCCGAGGACCCACCCGGCGCGGCGCGCCTCCGACCGGCTGACCGCCCGTCCGCCGGTACGCCGGTTCCCGGTCCTGGCGCCACGACGTCCGGCCGCCTCCGGACGGCGCAGGCGAGGACGGCCGACGGCGCCCCGCAGGCCCGGCGGCCGGCGCACGGACGACCCCGCGGGTCGCCCAGGCCACTGCGACCACCGATGCCCTGTTCCGGCCCAGTGCCGGGCAGGGCTTCTCCCGTCGTGGGGCAGGGCGTCATGAAGCGCCGCCGACGCCTCACCACGGTCTTCGTCATCCTTGCGGTGCTGGCCGCCGGCGGGGTCTACGCCGCGGTCGCCCTGATGCGCGACACCGCCACGGTCGCCTTCGCCCCGTACGTCTACGTGCCCCCGGACGAAGTGCCGTTCGACCTGCCGGGCACGGCGGAGGAAACCGGTGTCGACGAGTTCCACCTCGGTTTCGTCATATCCGCTGACGGGAGGTGCGTACCGAAGTGGGCCGGACACCAGGCCTTGGACGCCGAGCCGATAGCCCGTCAGATCGATACCCTCCGGGAGCGGGGCGGCGACGTCCGGGCTTCGTTCGGCGGACAGGCGGGCACGGAGCTGGCCCGAGCGTGCCCTTCGGTCGGTGCCCTCGAGGAGGCGTACCGCCACGTCATCGACATCTACGGGCTCACGAAGGTCGACTTCGACATCGAGGGCGAACGCACGGTCGCCGACACCGCCGCCAACACCCGGAGGGCCCAGGCCATCGCGCGGCTCCAGGCGAACTATCCCGGCCTCGACGTGAGCCTGACCTTGTCGGTGACTCCGCGCGGCATGCCGGACGACAACGTGGAACTGCTGGCCAACGCCCGCCGGAACGGTGTCTCCCCGTCAGCGGTGAACATCATGGCCATGCACTACGGCCCCGCCTACGACGGCGACATGGGCGCGTACGCCGTTCAGGCCGCGACCGCCAGCCAGAAGCAGGTGAAGCAGGCGCTGGGGATCAAGGACGACGCGACAGCCTGGCGCAGGCTCGCCCTCACCTCCATGATCGGCGTCAACGACGCCTTCACCGAGGCGTTCACCGTCGAAGACGCCGAGCAGCTGAAGAAGTTCGCCGACGAGAAGGACCTCGCCTGGCTGTCGATGTGGTCGGTCAACCGGGACCGGCCCTGTCCCGACGGAAGCAAGCTGCCGCAGCCCGCCGATACGTGTTCGGGAGTGCGACAGGACGATCTGGCCTTCACCAGGGCCTTCACCTGACCGGTTAGCCGGATTCCGATGGGTGTCCCACCATGAACGCGCAACGTGCCTCCACCCCACCGCACCCCGTCTTCGTCGACGACACGGGACGCCGCGCCCGCATCGTGTGGGTGGTGGGGACGATCGTGGCTCTCGCCTGCATCGCCTTCGCGTACCTGCTCGCGGTGACCTTCATGGCGTCCCCGGGCGGCACGGACCTGGCTCCCACCGTCGTCGTCGGCCCAGCGGCGGTCGTCCAGCACACGAGCGGGCCGTGACGCGACACAGGCACCGCCGCCATCGCCACCCGAGGCCGGGCGCAGGCCACCACGTGGTGCCCCGCCCACGTGCCGTCCTCGCCCTGTTCTGCCTGGTGGCCGTGGTCGCCATGCTGACGCTGAACACGTACCTCAGCGGCAGTCCCAAAAGCGACCCGGGACCCCTCAAGCCGGGACCCGCCGGGCAGGTGCCCACGTCTCTCAAACAAGGCGGCCCCGTGGTCCACGAGAAGGACGGCAAGCTGGTCAGCCGCAGCATGCCCAGGAAGACCGTCGTGCTGACCTTCGACGACGGCCCGGACCCGCGCTGGACGCCCAAGGTCCTCGACGTCCTGCGCAAGCAGCGCGTCCCCGGCTCGTTCTTCCTCGTCGGCCAGAACATCGTCCGGCACCAGGGCCTGATGCACCGGCTGGTGGCCGAGGGCCATGAGATCGGCCTCCACACATTCGGACACGTCAACCTCACGTACCAGAGCAAGGACCGCGTCGACCGGGAGCTGGCCGAGACCCAGCTGGCGCTGGCCGGGACAGTCGGGGTCACCACCTCCCTCATCCGCACGCCCTATTCGTCGATCGTGACCGCCATCGACAACGACACGAGGCCCGTCCTGGAGTACCTGGCCGACAAGGGCTACGTCATCGCGTTCGTGGACACCGACAGCAAGGACTGGAAGAAGCCGGGCATCAGCAAGATCATCCGCTCCGCCATCCCGCCGGACGACAAGGGCTCGGTGGTGCTGTTCCACGACGCCGGCGGTGACCGCACGCAGTCGGTCCTCGCGCTGAACGGCTACATCGCCAAACTCAAGGCGGACGGCTACACCTTCACGACCATCAGCGAGGCCCTGGGCCTGCCGAAGGCCACCCAGGAAGCGACGGGAACCACCCTGTGGAAGGGGAGAGCGCTGGTCGCCGTGGCGACCGTGACGCTCTACGCCGCACCCACCCTGATGTACCTGGTGTACGTCGTCGGCGCGCTGGTCATCCTCCGCTTCGCCATGATGCTCGTCCTCGCCCGCCGCCACTACCGCACCCGCCACCCCAGACCCCCGCACCCGCCCTTCGCCTGGGGGCCGCCCGTCGCCGCTCCGGTCTCCGTGCTGGTGCCCGCGTACAACGAGGGCAGGTGCATCGCCAAGACACTGTGGTCGCTGTCCACCACCACTCACCCCATCGAGGTGATCGTCATCGACGACGGCTCCACCGACGGCACCGCGGACATCGCCGAAGCACTCGCCCTGCCCCACGTCCGTGTCGTGCGCCAGCAGAACGCCGGCAAGGCCGCGGCGCTCAACAACGGGATCCTCCACGCGCGGTACGACCTCATCGTCATGATGGACGGCGACACCGTCTTCGAGCCGTCCACCGTCCACCGACTGGTGCAGCCCTTCGCCGATCCGCACATCGGGGCCGTCTCCGGCAACGCCAAGGTCGGCAACCGCCGCTCCGTCATCGGAGCCTGGCAGCACATCGAGTACGTGATGGGCTTCAACCTGGACCGCCGCATGTACGACGTGCTGGGCTGCATCCCCGTCATCCCGGGCGCGGTCGGCGCCTTCCGCCGCCGGGCCCTGGAGGAGGTCGGCGGAATGAGCGGCGACACCCTCGCCGAGGACACCGACATCACCGTCGCCCTGCACCGCTCCGGCTGGCGGGTCGTCTACGAGGACCAGGCCCTCGCCTGGACCGAAGCGCCGGGCAATCTGCGCCAGCTGTGGCGTCAGCGCTACCGGTGGAGCTACGGCACCATGCAGGCCCTGTGGAAGCACCGCCGTTCCCTCGTCGAACACGGGCCGTCCGGCCGCTTCGGGCGCGTCGGCATGCCCCTGATCGCGCTGTACTCCATCGCGGCTCCCCTGCTGGCGCCCCTCATCGACGTCTTCACGATCTACGGCATCATCGCCCTGTCGCCCTGGAAGTCGATCGCGGCGTGGAGCGCCGTCCTGGTCATCCAGTTCCTCAGCGCGCTGTACGCGTTCCACCTGGACAGGGAGCCGTACCGCCATCTGCTGATGCTTCCGCTCCAGCAGATCGTCTACCGCCAGCTGATGTACGCGGTGCTCCTCCACTCCTGCGTCACCGCCATCGTCGGCGGCCGGCTGCGCTGGCAGAAGATCCGGCGCACCGGCGATGTCGCCCTGCCGCCGGCCGCGGAGTCCCACACGCCCGCGGGGAGCGGCTCGGCGAGGTGAAGGGGCGTGGTTCCCGTGCACCCGGTGCTGTGGACCGGTTCCGGGCCCCCAGCTCGCCCGTTCCTTCGCCCGGGGTCGGCCACCGGTGCTAGAAAGTGACCATGAGGGAAAAGGGCCTTTTGCGCCCGAAGGGTCCGTGGTGGCGGGCGTCGCTGCACAGCGCCGCGGGGCAGGTGTTCGCTCTCCAGGTCGTGATCGTGCTGCTGCTCGCGGCGGCCGCGGTGACGGCCCTGGTCGTCCAGGCCAACCGCGGCAGTGCGCGGGAGGCCGAGCGCCTGTCGCTCGCGGCGGCCGAGATGTTCGCGAACGCCCCCGGCACGGCGGAGGCGCTCCAGAGCCCGGACCCGACGGCCGTCCTCCAGCCGCGCGCCGAAGCGGCCTGGCGGAGGGCGGGGGTGGACTTCGTCCTCGTCATGAACACCGAAGGGATCCGTCTGACCTACCCCGACCCCCGGCAGATCGGGAGGAAGTTCGTCGGCACCATCCAGCCGGCCCTGGAGGGCCGCACCGTCGTCGAGCGCGCGGGCGGCCCTCCGGTGCCCGCCGGCACGGGAACCGCCGTGCAGGCGGTGGTCCCGGTGCGAGGGGCCGACGGCTCGGTCGTCGGCCTGGTGTCCGCCGGGATCACCGAGGAGAACGTGGGGGACCTGGTCGAACGGCAGCTGCCCATCATCCTCGGCACCGGCGCCGCCGCGCTCGTCCTGTCCACCGCCGGGACCGCGCTGGTGTCCAGGCGGCTGCGGCGGCAGACGCACGGCCTGGGCCCGGCGGAGATGACGCGCATGTACGAGCACCACGACGCGGTGCTGCACGCGGTGCGCGAGGGCGTGCTGATCGCCGACGCGGAGGGGCGGGTGCTCCTGGCCAACGACGAGGCGCGCCGGCTGCTCGGCCTTCCGGCGGACGCGGACCGGCGCAGCCTCGCCGACCTGGGACTGGACGCGGGTACGGCGCGGCTGCTGGCGTCGGGGGACCCGGTCACGGACGCGGTGCGGCTGGTCGGGGACCGGCTGCTGGCGGTGAACAAGCGGCCCACCGCCCCCTACGGGGGGCAGGCCGGCAGCGTGGTGACGCTGCGGGACACCACGGAGCTGGCCGCGGTCACCGGCCGGGCGCAGCTGGCGCGGGAGCGGCTGAAGCTGCTGTACGACGCGGGGGCGCGGATGGGCTCCACGCTGGATGTCACGCGTACCGCCGAGGAACTGGCGGAGGTGTCCGTGCCGCACTTCGCCGACGTCGTCACCGTCGAACTGCTGGAGCCCGTCCTGCGGGGCGAGGAGCCACCGGAGGTGCGCCCGGGAGCGCCCTCGGAGGCGGGCATCGAGATGCGCCGCACCGCCTGCGCGGGCCTGGAGGGGAACCACTCCCTCCACCCGGTCGGCGAGCCGGTCCGGTTCTCTCCCACGGGCCCCGTCGCGACCGCCGTGACCAGCGGCCGAGCGGTCCTGGATACGGCTCCGAACACCGCGGACGCCCCGGACCCGGGCTTCCACTCGCTCCTGACGGTGCCGATCCGGGCACGCGGGGCCCTGCTGGGCGTGGCCGCCTTCCGGCGGGCGGGCGCCTCCCCGCCGTTCGAGGAGCAGGACAAGGCGTTCGCCGAGGAGCTGGCGACCCGGGCGGCGGTCGCGATCGACAACGCCCGCCGCTACACCCGCGAGCACTCCATGACCGTCACCCTCCAGCGCAGCCTCCTGCCCCGGGGCGTGCCCGAGCAGAACGCGCTGGACGTGGCGTACCGCTACCTGCCGGCCCAGGCCGGAGTGGGAGGCGACTGGTTCGACGTCATCCCTCTCTCCGGCGCCCGCGTGGCGCTCGTGGTCGGCGACGTCGTCGGCCACGGCGTGCACGCCGCGGCCACCATGGGCCGGCTGCGTACCGCCGTGCACAACTTCTCCACCCTCGACCTGCCGCCGGACGAACTGCTGACCCGCCTGGACGAGCTCGTCGCCCACATCGACGCCAACGAGACCGCGGGTGATGTACGCGCCGGCGACGTGCGCGACGGCGACGTGCGCGACGGGGACGGGATCACCGGGGCCACCTGTCTGTACGCCGTCTACGACCCGGTCTCCGGGCGGGTGGCCGCCGCCACCGCCGGCCACCTCGGACCGGCCGTGGTCCACCCCGACGGAACCGTGGACTTCCCCGAGCTGCCGGTCTCGCCTCCCCTCGGCCTGAGCGCGAGCCTGCCGTTCGAGAGCCGGGAACTCGTCCTGCCCGAGGGCTCCCGCCTGGTGCTCTACACCGACGGGCTCGTCGAGGACCGCGGCAGGGACCTCGACACCGGCCTGGACATCCTGCGCGACGCCCTGACCGGGACCGGCCGCACGCCCGAGGACACCTGCGCCGCGGCCATCGAGGCCCTGGTGCCCGCACGACCCAGGGACGACATCGCGCTCCTCGTGGCCCGTACGCGCCGGCTCGACCCCGCGAACGTCGCCCACTGGGAGGTGGACCGCGACCCCTCGGCGGTGGCCCCGGTCCGCGCCGCCTGCGCCCGCCGCCTGGCGGAGTGGGGCCTGGAGGACATCGGCTTCGCCACCGAACTGGTCCTCAGCGAACTCCTCACCAACGCCATCCGCTACGGCGCCGAGCCCATCACCGTCCGGCTGCTCCGCGACCGGACCCTGATCTGCGAGGTCGCCGACGCCAGCAGCACCTCCCCCCATCTCCGCCGCGCCAAGACGACGGACGAGGGCGGCCGCGGCCTGTTCCTCGTCGCCCAGTACACCGAACGCTGGGGCACCCGCTACACCCCCGCCGGCAAGGTCATCTGGGCCGAGCAGTCCCTCCACGGCGCCCCGGAAGCCGCGGGGCCCTCGGCGGACGCCCTCCTCGACCAGTGGAGCGACGACCCGCTTTGACGGGCTGACAGGGATCTGGCCCGAACGGTTGCACATGCCCTGCACCGCGGGCTGCGCGTTGTCGAAGTACCGAGCAGTGAAGCTCGTGGTAAGTCGAAGACGCCGCGGCACACACCGCAAGACGGGGTCCGTATCTCCGCCCTTCTCTGGCGAGGGCGTCCCTGTAACACGCTGCCTCGCCTCTGGGGGGCGCCGGGTACCGCGCTCCTGACTGTATTGACGGAGTTTGCATCCCCGTGCTAGGTGTGGAGAAGAAGGGCTACACCGCGTATCGCGAGCGGGAGGAGGTCTCGTGTACCCCTCCACTACCTCCTCTGCGGCCCCTGTTTCGTACCCATTGCGGCGGGCGACGGATTGGCCTGCCGCAGGGTCGCGTTCGAGCTACGCACCATTCCGTTACCGCGCGCACCCGGCCCGGCGTGCGTCTGACCGTATTCGCCGCCCGGCTCATTCGACGGTGCCCGCCTTCAGTAGGCGACAGCGGCCGCCCCGTCGGTCGTCCCGTACGTCTCGGGTGCGCATCGGTGTAGGTCGGCGCCGGAGCGGCCGCTCGGACCCAGGCCCTTCCGGCGACGACGCATGTGGACCTCGACCGTCCGCGACCCAAACCATCGCGCCATGTGACCGAACGAGTACACGCGGCCCGGCTCCCCCGGTGAAGGAGGCGGGTCTCGATGATGCCCGCACGATCAGCGCCTTCGCGTAAAGCACTCCGCAGAACGGCTATGCCGCCGGCCTCCCTGTCGGGGGACGTGCCTCCCGTATTGCTGCGCCGACCCGTGGACCTCGAAGTCATCATCCCGGCGTACAACGAAGAACGACGGCTTCCCGACACACTTGCCGCCACGGTCCGCTACCTCGGCGGTAAGGATTGGTCCTCCGCTGTGGTCGTTGTCGACAACGACAGCGCTGACGGCACTCTCGCCGTAACGTCACGCTTCGGTGACGCACGCGTTCCCGTGCACGTCATCGGGTGCAGTGATCGCGGCAAGGGCGCAGCTGTGAGGCGTGGCATCGTCACGTCCAGAGCTCGCTTCCTCGGCTTCGTCGACGCCGACAACGCAACCCCCGTGGAAACACTCGACAGGATCATGCCGCTCTTGCGCGGTGGCCGTGCAGCAGCGGTGATCGCCTCCCGACGTGCGAGGGGAGCGCGCTACGAAACGGAACAGCCCCTTGCGCGTCGCTGCGGTAGCTGGCTGTTCCACCATCTCGCTCCGCCGGAGGTGCGCGACATCGCGGATACCCAATGCGGCTTCAAATTCTTCGACGGACCGCTCATCCGCGAGATCGCTCGGACATGCCGCGTGGACGGTTTCGCATTCGATGTGGAGTTGCTGTGTCGCCTCGCGCAGCGGCAGCTGCCCATCGTGGAGCTGCCCGTCATGTGGTCCGATATGCCCGGCTCCACCTTTTCCGCCCGTCGCGACGGCCTGCGGTCGATGGCCGACCTCCTACGCCTGTCGTTCTCCCGGTGATTCCCCATGGCTGCTCACGTCCTCGACCAACTGGCCCGCACGGATTTGCTGTTCCTGAACTGGCGCGATCCCTCGCACCCGCAGGCGGGGGGTGCCGAAGCGTACTGCTTCGAGATCGCGAGCCGGTTCGCCGAGGCCGATGCGAACGTCACGCTGTTCACTGCTCGGTACCCCGGCGGGGCGGCGGCCGAAATCGTGAACGGTGTGCGCGTTCTCCGCCACGGCAGCCTCTATGGCGTATACGCGGCAGCGGCGCGTCATCTGCTGCGCCACCCGCACGCGTACGACGCGGTCGTCGACTTCCAGAACGGCATCCCCTTCTTCTCCCCCCTGTTCGTCCCGCGATGGACCGCTGATATCTGCGTCATCCACCACGTGCACCAACGGCAGTTCGACCTCCGTTTCCGGTGGCCCCTCAACGCGTTCGGGCGCGTGCTGGAGAAGCAGGTCAGCCGGGCCGTGTACCGGGGCCGTCCAGTGGTCGTCGTATCACCGTCGACCAGGGAGGGCACGCGGCGCGAACTCGGCCTGCACAACCCGGTGCACATCGTCCCCAACGGAGGCCCCCGAAACGGCGCGCTCCCCCCTGTGCTCCGCAGCACCACCCCGCACATCACGCTGGTGAGCCGACTCGTGCCGCACAAGCGCGTCGACTTGGTCGTGCGTGCCGTGCCCGCGGTGCTGCGGCGGGTGCCTGAGCTGCGGGTCGACATCTGCGGCGACGGCCCTGACATGGAAGCACTGCGCGCCCTGGCGAACCGGCTGGGGGTCTGCCATGCCGTCACCTTCCGCGGCCATGTCACGGACGAGCTCAAGCAGGAACTGCTCTCCCGCGCCTGGCTCACGGTCGTACCGTCCGTGGCCGAGGGGTGGGGCCTGACGGTGATCGAGGCGAACGCAGTCGGTACGCCCGCCCTCGTCTATGACGTGCCGGGACTGCGCGACTCCGTGGAGCACCTGTGCAACGGCTGGCTACTCCCGCCGGACGCTGCCCTCGCGGACGGTATCCTCGCGGCCCTTGGCGCCCTGAGCGAAGCCGATGTCAGGGAGCACTTCGCCTCGGCATGCCGTCGATGGGCGCGACAGTTCTCCTGGGACGACAGCGCCGCCCGACTCGCCGCGGTCATCTCGGAGGAGATGCGCCGGGTGCACCGGCGGGTGCACTCACGCAGACAGCCCGGAAACCTCTCGGCCCACGGGCGCTTCCACAGCACCGACCCGGACGCCATGGAACACACCATCGCCCACGGCCTGAGGCTGACCGACAACTGCGCGCGGCACGGTGACTCCTTCGACCTTCTCCTTCACGACTGCGACGAGTTCCGTGCCCACGCGGTGCTGCGGCGGCTCGGCGTGACGGAGGCATCGGTGAGCCTGGCGACGCCCCGCGACATCCTGCTGGGGCATGCGGAGCCCGGGACATGACCGCGCCTCCGCCCAGCAGTTCGGCACCGGCCCGCCGACGGGGCCGACACCCGCTCGGCCGGCGGCCGCCCGGCGAGGAGAGGCGTACCGGCGGACCGGCGAGCGCGGACACGGCCGAGGAACGGCACCCCGTGGGGTCGGCACGGCCGGATCATGTCACCGCCGTCAGCGGGGCGCGCTGGATCACCGCTGCGTCCATCGCGATGGGAGCCCTCAACTACGGCTATGCACTGCTCCTGACACGCGTTCTGGACGCCGACTCCTACGCCGTGTTCGCGGCCGGTGCCAGCCTGGTGCAGTGCGCGACCACCATCGCCATCGTGGCCGTCCCGTGGGTGCTGGCCCAAGCCCTGGTCCGTGCCGCCTCCCAGGTTGAACGGGCGAACGCGATCCGATTCGCCGTGAAGATCGCCGTGATCGGCGGTGTACTGGCCGGAGGCATCGTGGCGGCCGTCGCGGCGCAGTTCGCCGGAGGAGCGACCACGATGGTGCTGGCGGGTGCCACCGTGCTCATCTTCGTCACGCGCGTGACCAACGGATGGCTTCAAGGCACGGAGCGCATGCTGACCCTCGCCGGAGTCCTCGCTGCCGAAGCGGTACTGAAGCTCGTCATCGGACTCATCATGGTGTCGGCGCTGGGCTGGGGTGACACCGGGGCACTGGCCGCCTTCGGAATCGCGGTCCTGCCGTTCTTCCTGTGGTGGCCCTTCCGGGCGTCCCGCGGTGGTGACCGGCGCTGGCTGGATGTGACGGCCCAGCGCGATCTGTGGCGTCGCGCGATGGAACTGTGCTCTGTCCAGGGCATGGTGGCGCTGATGGCGACCGTGGACGTGGTCCTCGTGGCTCTGCTACCCGTCGGCGGTGTGGAAGCCGCCAGCTTCCAGGCAAGCGTGATGATGGGCCGCGCGCCGCTGTTCGTGGCCGGAGCCGTCGCCGTGGCGTTCTTCCCCGCTCTGTCCCGCCGCCGAGCGGGCAGTCCGCTGGCCACCAGCGCCGTGCGGATGTACCTCAGCGTCGCCCTGCCGTTGACGGCCATCTGTGCCACGATCCCCGACGCTGTCATCGGCCGCGTCTTCCCGTCCGAGTACTCGATGATGGGCTCGCTGCTCGTCTTCGCGGCTGTGTCCGGGTTCGCCATCGGCGGCATCCACCTCATCTCGATGTTCTTCCAGGCCGTCAACGACCGCACCTGCGTGCGTGTCCAGGCTGTCGGCCTCCTGCTGTTCGTGGCGGGCCTGCTCGCCGGATGGCGTACCGGAGGCGTACACGGGCTGGCGATGGGCGGGGCGATCGGGGCAGTGGCGGCGATGCTTCTCCTCGGGTACCGGCTGGCCCGTGCCCACGGGTTCTACCTCCACTCCCACCTGCCGCTGATGGAGCCCGTCATCATCATCGGCGTGCTGTTCTTGCTCCGCCCCCTGCCCGTGGTATGGCTCGTCGCCACCACGCTCTGCGGCACGATCGCCGTCAGGCGGTTCCTACGCGAACGCGCGGTGGCCCCGCAGACGGATTCCGGTACGGCGGCGACCCGGCGCAGGCGCGTGGTGATCTCGACGTACGACGACACGGACAACGACACCTATCGAGGCGGCGGTGCCCTCGTCATGGAGAAGGTGGCGCGCAGGCTCTCGGAGGAGTTCGACGTGACGGTACTGTCCGCGGCCCGCCGCCGTGGTACCCAGGTGCGCGACGGAATCCGCCACCGGTCCGTCGCGGTGGCCCGGGCCGGGCCCCGGGCCGGGCAGGTGCTGTTCCAGCTGGCGCTGCCCCTCATGGCCCGCCGTATACCGCACGACGTCTGGCTGGAGAGCTTCGCCCCGCCCTTCGGCACCAGCTTCCTGCCGTTGTTCACGGACGCGCCAGTGGTCGGACTCGCCCATTGCCGCAGCGGTGACCTGATGTGGCGCAAGTATCACGTTCCGGCCTTCCTCGTCGAGCGCCTGGGCCTTCGCCTCTATCGGCACCTGGTCGCCCCCAACGAGACAGACGCCGCCGAACTGCGCCGGTTGAGCACCAGAGCCGACGTACACCTGATCGAGAACGGCGTGGACCGGCAGAACGTCGACGAAGCCGACTTCGGCCGTGGCTCGTACATCGTCTGCCTGGGCCGCATCGAGATGGAGATGAAGGGCCTCGCGCTCCTGCTCTCCGCCTACAAGCAGGCGACCACGACCATGCCACTGCTCATCGCCGGGTGTGGAACACCGGCAGAGGAACGCAAGCTGACCGGACTACTGGCCACGGGGACCGGCGACGTCCGCTGGATCGGCTACGCCGACCCCGCGCGCAAGCACCGGCTGCTGTCACAGTGCGCCTTCATGGTGATGCCCTCACGCCAGGAGACCTTCGGCCTGGTCGCGCTTGAGGCGATGTCGTACGGCAAACCGGTGGTGCACTTCGACCTGCCCTGTCTGCGATGGATGTCGGGAAACGGGGATGTCACCGTGCCGCCCTTCGACGTGACGCGACTCGCCGAACGGATCGACGAGCTCGCCTCTGACGGGCGGGCCCGTAGCAAGCTGGGCAGGCACGCCTACGACACGGCGCAGTGCTACACCTGGGACGAGATGACCGGCCACTACCTGCGGCTGACGCGACAGCTGCTGTCGAGGGGAGGGCCTCCGTGACCGCTGATCCGTTGACTGCCGCGATGGCCCATGGCACACCGCTCGTCGTGCTGTCCCCTCATCTCGACGATGGGATTCTGTCGTGCGGTGCCCTGCTGCGCCATGCTCGGCGTTACGTCCCCGTCACCGTGGCCACGGTGTTCACGGAGGGCTCCCCGCCGCCCTACACCCTCTCGGCGCGGCGCCACCTGCACCTGCTGGGGGCGCGCGACGCGCGGGAGCTGTATGCCGCCAGACGCGCGGAGGACCGCGACGTACTGGAGGACGCGGGCATCACCTGGCGGCACGCCGGCCTGATCGACGGGCTTTTCCGGCGCAAGCCGGGATGGGCACCCGCCGGCCCTCGGCCGGTCAGCACGCTGTTGCCCGAGTTGGCCCACGTCTATCCCGTCTATCGCACCCACCTCATCGCGGGCCGTCTCTCGCCACACGACCGCGACGTGTTGGGGCACGTGGTCCGGTTCATGGACGAAGAGGCTCTGAGCGAGCGGCATCCGCTCTTCCTCGCTCCAGTGGCGGTCGGTGGACACGCCGACCACCTGCTGGTCCGCACAGCCGCCGAGCTGAGCCGCCGCCCCGTTGTTTACTACATCGACTTCCCCTACAACCAGAACCATGCGGTATGCGCCGATTTCTCCCGCCGCCACACACTGGTGCCGATGAGCTGGCGACAGGGCCTGGACGCCAAGGCCGCCATGATCCAGGGATACCGGACGCAGGCCGATGCCCTGTTCCCGGACGGGCGTGTCCCGCTCGTACCCGAGACCTATCTGTACCCGGGAGACCGGTGATGACCGAGGCCATGCCCCGCACCACGGCGGCGCCCGCCCGGGTTCCCGTCCACCGGCGGCCGCGCCGACGGGTGCCGACCGTCCCCGCCGTCGCCGTCGCCGCGTTCATCGTGACCGCGGCGCTGCGCCTCGTCCACATCGGCAGTTCGGCCGACATCTTCACCGACGAGGTGCTCTACCGCGATCTCGGCCACAGCACCGCCCTCCTCGGCTACCCGAACGAGACGGGGCACCCCTTCTTCCTGCATCCCCCTGGATACTTCTACCTGCTCGCCGGCTGGGAGTTCCTGTCCGGACACGAAAGCGACCCGGTCGCTTCCGTCCACGACATGAGGATCCTCAACGCCCTCCTGGCCGGAGCGACAGCCGCGGCTCTGACCGTCCTGGTGGCCCGCGCCTCGCGTTCCTGGCGGGCAGCGGCAGCGGCCGGCGTCCTGTTCGCTCTGGACGCCTTCCTCATCCGGCAGAACGGCCGTGTGCTGCTGGAGACGTCCATGATGCTCCCCGTGGTAGCCGGACTGGCTGTGCTGCTCCCGCTGTTCACCCGCCCGTTGCCCCGCCGGGCGAGCCTGCGGGCCGCGAGCGCCGGCCTCCTCTTCGGGCTCGCCATCCTCATCAAGGACTGGGCCGTGCTGATCACGGTCATGCCGGTGCTCATCACCACGGTCATCGGCAGGCACCCGCCTCGCGTGTTGCTGCTGCGCACGGTCGCCATGAGCGCCGTGCCGTACGCCGTCTATGTGAGCGCGGTGGCCCTGAGCGGACAGCTGGGCTGGTTCCTGGAGGTGAAGGGGCAGGGCGTCCAGCGGTTGCTTGGCGCTGTCCAGGCCACCGGATTCAACTCGGTCGACTCACCATCTGTGGTGACCCGGCTGGTCGAGGAGGCGCCGACCTTCGCCGGCACGTACCTGCTTCTCATCGTGGGCGTGGTCGCGCTCGCGATCCTGCTGTTCCGCGGCAATCCCGTAGAGCGCATGGTCGGGGTGTGGCAGCTGTCGGGCGCCTGCGCCCTCACCTACGCCGTGCTCTTCGGGACGCTGGAGGAGCATTACCTGTATCTGCTGTCCGTACCCAGTGTGGTTGCCGTGGCGGTCGCCGTTCCCCTCGTGCTGCGGTGGCACAAGGGGCGTGGCGCGAGGGTTCGGCGCACCATTGCCACGGCCATGCTGGTGCTGATCACCGGGTTGTCCGGCACGTCCTACGCCGTCGGCAGAACAGAACCGGATGACGGGTACGCGCGGCTGAGAGCCTATGTGACCGAGCACGTTCCGGCGGGTAGCGCCATCACCGTCGTCGACGGAACACCCTCCCTGTCCCCGAGGAGGGACGGCCGGACCAGCGTCCTGGAAGACCGCTACCGCATCGGCCGGTGGACCACGCCGCAGGCGCGGACCGCGGCGATGGTCCAGTACGTGATCGTCCCCTGGAAGGAGGTCCGGGAGGGTTACGCCTACCTCACGGAGGGGGAGACCCGGAGACTCGTCGCGCAGGGCGAGCGTGTTTTCTCGTTCGACGGACGGACGTACGGCACCCTCGCCCTCTACCGCATGCCCCTGCCGGTCCCAGCGGCCACCGATGAGCGCACGCAGCAGCGGCCATGAGTGTCCAGTCCGCTCGTGAGGGGCGCCACATGAAGCAGGTCGGCATCGTGGTCGCTGTCTTGGTCTTCCTGACGTCGATGGCGCTTCTCCTTCAGCCGGTCAAGGACGCCAACTACCATTTCGGTACGCTGCTGACGGATCCGGCGACAGCGCACAAGGAAGCCGACCGAGGTGTGCGAGTGGCGCATCTCGAAGTGCGCTGGGACCGCTTCGAGCCACAGGACGACGTTTTTGACACCCGTTACATCAGCACGCTCGACGAGAGGGCCGACACCTTCGTGGAGGCGGGCATGGCGGTGGAGGTCGGCATCACGATCCATTCGCCGCCCCAGTGGATCCAGGAACGAGAGGAAGCCGACTTCGTCGATCAGCGCGGCAACCACTTCACGGGCGTTCCGAACGTGGTCTTCAGCCAGTCCGTCCGGATGGAGGTCAAGGAGTACGTCGACACGTTCGCCCGGGCACTGTCCCTGGACCGGTTCTGGGCCGTCCGGATCGGTGTGAGCGAGACGGGTGAGTTCAGCTATCCGCCGGCCTCCGCCGGCAAGGGTCGGCAGAATTCCTTCTGGGCGTTCGACACCCGCGCCCAGAGCGCTGCGGGTACTTCCGGTCGGCCCCCCGATCTGCCGTCCAACCCGCTCCCTGGCTGGAAACCCGGTGAACGGACCGTTGCCGGGGAAACCGTGACGAGAGCGGAGGTCACTGCCTGGTTCGACTGGTACCACCACGCCCTCACCCAGGCGGTGAACTGGCAGATCGATCTCTACAAGAATCTCGGCTACGAGGGCCGGATCAAGGTTCTTGTGCCGGGCACCGGTATTCGCCCGCACGAGTACGAAAAGGCCATCGGCAGCTACCTCGACGGCTCCGTGCTGCCGGATCTGGCGGGCCGGGGAGTGGGCTACTTCAGAAGTCTCGCGAACATTCGCCACAGCGAGAACGTCGAGATCGTCTCGACCTCGCTCGTGGACGGATCGGGGAAGCCGGGCAACAACGGCTGTACCCCCTCCGACCAGGACTACGACCTGCTGGACCCCTCGAACAGCGAGATCATCGGCAACTGGTCGTCCACGCGCTGGGTCGCCAATCTTGCCCGTTCCTACGGGCTTGCGCTCAACGGAGAGAGCGCCGGGCCTCGGATCAGCCCGTACTACGACGGGGTGATGGAGGACGCCGTCCACCAGATGACTTCCTGCGGGCTGAGCGGCCTCATGTGGGCCTTCGACGAGAACCTTTACGACGGCACCGAAGGATCGTCGCTCCAGGACTACGCAGAGGCCATCGAGCAGCTGAACTGAGGAGCTGAGCCATGGATGTCACGGTCATCCACCCACGGGAACTCGGTGCGGCCGAGGTCACGGCTTGGCGGAGCATGCAGAACGCAACACCGGACCTGGGCAGTCCTTTTCTCTCTCCCGAGTTCACCCGAGCCGTGGGCAACTGGCGGCCAGCCGCCCGGGTAGCGGTCCTGTCCGAAGCAACCGGGCCCGTTGGTTTTTTCCCTTTCGAGCGGCGGCCCTTCGGTCTGGGGCTGCCGATCGGCAGCGGCGTGTGCGACTGCCAGGGCCTGATCCACCTCCCCGGTCTCGACTGGGATGCCGCCGATCTGCTCCGCTCCTGCGGACTCGACCTGTGGCATTACGACCACCTGGCACAAGGTCAGGCGCCGTTCGAGACCGACGTCGTCGTACATACCTCGTCTCCCGTTATCGACATCGGGCAGGGTTACGAGGCCTATGTCGACGGCCACGCCTCGTCAACGGCCAGGTCCAAGAGCTTGCGGCGCGCCGAACGGAAACTGGCGCGGCGGACGGGTGACGTGCGGTTGGTTTTCGACGACCACCGCCCCGAGGCACTGGAGGAGCTCATCCGATACAAATCCGCCAATTACCGGGCCAAGGGGCAGTTGGACATCTTCTCCCGGCCCGGTCCGGTCGCCTTGATCCGGGAGCTGGGCTCGTGCAGGCAACCGACCTGCACAGGCGTCATCTCGGTGCTGTATGCGGGCGACCGGCCGGTGGCCTGGCTCTTCGGAATGCGGTCCCAGCGCCTGTTCCACGGTTGGTTCGCCGCCTATGACCCGGCTGTGGCGTCCTTCTCACCAGGCATACTCCTGCACACGAAATTCGTGAAGGCCGCGGCATCCGCGGGCATCGCGCTCATCGACCTCGGCAAGGGTCCGGAGCCGTACAAGGACACCTTCAAGACCTCCGATGTGCCCCTCGCAGAAGGCTGGGTGGAGCGCGCCACGGTCCCCGCCAAGGTCCGCCGGACGCAGCTGGAAGCAGCAGCTCGACTGCGTGCGGCGATAGCCGGTCGTCCTGCCCTGCGTCGAGCCGCGCTGAAGACCATCGACGCACTCCCACGGATTCAGCGCCTTGTCTCGCACTGACGTACCGACGCAGCCGCGCTGCCCAGGGCGCACAGTCCGAGAGACGTCCCACGGGTGCCGCCGCACCCGGTGGCCAGCAGTCATGCAGGCCACGCGGGGTGCGGCGGCATCCGTGACTCAGATGTCCCGGAAGATCTCGATCTGCGCGCCCACCGAGTTGAGCCGCTCCGCCAGGTCCTCGTAACCGCGGTTGATGACGTAGACGTTGCGCAGGACCGACGTGCCCTCCGCCGCCATCATCGCCAGCAGCACCACCACCGCCGGGCGCAGGGCGGGCGGGCACATCATCTCGGCCGCGCGCCAGCGGGTGGGGCCCTCGACCAGGACGCGGTGCGGGTCGAGGAGCTGGAGGCGGCCGCCGAGGCGGTTGAGGTCCGTCAGGTAGATGGCGCGGTTGTCGTAGACCCAGTCGTGGATGAGGGTCTGGCCCTGGGCCGTCGCCGCGATGGCCGCGAAGAACGGCACGTTGTCGATGTTCAGGCCCGGGAACGGCATCGGATGGATCTTGTCGATCGGCGCCTCCAGCTTGGAGGGGCGTACGGTCAGGTCCACGAGCCGCGTGCGGCCGTTGTCCGCGGTGTACTCCGCCGAGCGGTCGTGGTCGAGGCCCATCTCCTCCAGCACCGCGAGCTCGATCTCCAGGAACTCGATCGGTACGCGACGGATCGTCAGCTCCGACTCGGTGACCACCGCGGCGGCCAGCAGGCTCATCGCCTCGACCGGATCCTCGGAGGGGGAGTAGTCGACGTCCACGTCGATGGCCGGCACGCCGTGCACCGTGAGCGTCGTCGTACCGATGCCCTCCACCCGTACGCCCAGGGCCTCCAGGAAGAAGCACAGGTCCTGGACCATGTAGTTGGAGGAGGCGTTGCGGATGACGGTGACGCCGTCGTGGCGGGCGGCCGCCAGCAGGGCGTTCTCGGTCACCGTGTCGCCGCGCTCGGTCAGCACGATCGGGCGGTCCGGCGCGATGGAGCGGTCCACCTGTGCGTGGTAGAGGCCCTCGGTGGCGGTGATGTCCAGGCCGAAGCGGCGCAGCGCGATCATGTGCGGCTCGATGGTGCGCGTACCGAGGTCGCACCCGCCGGCGTACGGGAGCTTGAACTGCCGCAGCCGGTGCAGCAGCGGGCCCAGGAACATGATGATGGAGCGGGTGCGGCGCGCGGCGTCCGCGTCGATGGCCTCCATGTCCAGGTGCGCCGGCGGGACGATCTCCAGGTCCATCCCGTCGTTGATCCACCGGGTGCGTACGCCGATGGAGTTCAGCACCTCCAGGAGGCGGTACACCTCCTCGATGCGGGCGACGCGCCGCAGGACCGTGCGGCCCTTGTTGAGGAGGGAGGCGCACAGCAGCGCCACGCAGGCGTTCTTGGAGGTCTTGACGTCGATGGAGCCGGACAGCCGGCGCCCGCCGACCACCCTCAGGTGCATGGGTCCGGCGTAACCGAGCGACACGATCTCGCTGTCGAGCGCCTCGCCGATGCGGGCAATCATCTCAAGGCTGATGTTCTGGTTTCCGCGCTCGATGCGATTGACCGCGCTCTGGCTGGTGGCCAGGGCTTCGGCGAGCTGCGTCTGCGTCCAGCCGCGGTGCTGACGGGCGTCACGGATGAGCTTGCCGATGCGTACGAGGTAGTCGTCTGCCATGGCGGCAGGTTATCTCAGATATGAGATGGTGCTCGCGGTGGGGTAGGCCATTAGGGTGACACGCTGTGAGCTGTGGGGTGGCGCGGCTCGTACAGCGGCAGTTCGGCGCCGCTCGGCAGCCGCACGGCTGCGAGCAGACCCCACCCCTGGTCGCTGACCGGGCGCGCGAGCTCCGCCCCACGTTCCGTCAGCTTGCGCAGCACGCTCTCGATGTCGTCGCACATCAGGTAGAACTCCTGCCGGGGCTCGCCCGACGACGGGTGTACGGCGACCTCGGCGGGCGGCAGCTTGAAGATGAGCCACCCGCGCCCCGCGTCGACATGCGGAAACCCCAGCACATCGCGGACGAAGGCCCGGTCCGCGTCGGCGTCGTGGGTGTACATGATGACGTGCGCGCCGCTGAACATGCCTCAATGCTCGATACGGTACGAAACCGGCGCAAGCGGGGGGCGGCTGGGTGGGTGAATACCCGGATAAGCCGGGAATGTCGGGTAGCCCTGCGGCGGGACCCGTCACGCCGAGCGGGTCACCTCCGCCCACCTCCGCCCGCCTCCCGCCCTCCGCCAGGCGGCCGGCTGAGGCTAGGCCGCCGCCGAGGCTCCGGCTCCGGCCGAGGCTCCGGCTCCGGCTTCCGACGCCGCGACGATCACCTCGTCCAGCACCTCCCGCGACCGCACCAGATCGCCGATCATCCGGTCGATGCGCTCCCGCTCCTCGGTGAGCTCCGCGACCAGCCGCGCGGTGGCGACCTCGGACGGGCCGCCGTCCGCGTCCCGCATGCACGGCAGCAGTCGCGCGATCTTCGTGCTGTGCAGGCCGGCGGCGTAGAGCGCCTGGATGCGGATGACCCGGTCGACGGCCCAGTCGCCGTACTCGCGGTGGCCGCCCGGCGTGCGCTCGGACGTCAGGAGGCCCTGCTTCTCGTAGTAGCGCAGCGAGCGCTCGCTCACTCCCGTGCGCTGCGCCAGTTCACCGATCCGCATGCCCCACCCCGTCCGCGTAGCAAGCGACTTGAATCTGACACTGGTGTCAACTTCTACCGTACCGGCATGACGCAGACACCCGCGGCCTCGCCGCTCCTCGAACCCGCCCGCCTCGGCCCCTTCCACCTGCCGAACCGCCTGGTGATGGCCCCGCTGACGCGCAACCGCGCGGGCGCCGACGGCGTCCCCGGGCCGATGATGGCCACCTACTACGCGCAGCGCGCCTCCGCCGGGCTGATCATCGCCGAGGGGACCACGCCCAACGCCGTCGGGCAGACCTACCCCCACATCCCCGCGATCCACAACGACGCCCACGTGGCCGGCTGGCGGCAGGTCACCGACGCGGTCGGTGCCGCGGGCGGCCGGATGTTCCTCCAGCTCCAGCACGGCGGCCGGGTCGGCCACCCCGACAACAGCGGGCTGCTGCCGCTCGCCCCCTCGCCGATCCCGCTGCCGGAGACCATCCACACCCCCGGCGGGCGGAAGGGCGCCGTCGTGCCGCGCGAGATGACGCTCGACGACATCCGCTCCACCGTGGTTGACTTCGCCACCGCCGCCCGCAACGCGCTCGACGCCGGGTTCGCCGGGGTCGAGGTGCACGCCGCCAACGGCCACCTCCTGCACCAGTTCATGGCACGCAACACCAACCACCGCACCGACGCCTACGGCGGCTCCGTCACCGGCCGGATCCGGTTCGCCGTGGAGGTGGTCCAGGCCGTCGCCGCGGCCATCGGACCGGAGCGCGTGGGGGTGCGCGTTTCCCCGGGGGTCACCGTCAACGGCATCGACGAGGGCGACACCGAGGTCCTCCACCCGGCGCTCGCCGCCGCCCTGGCGCCCCTGGACCTGGCCTATCTGCACGTCGTGTTCGCCGACCCCGACCAGCCCCTGTTCCACACGCTCCGCAGGGCATGGCCCAGCACGCTGATCGCCAACCCCGCCCTGCCGTACCCGGGCCCCCTCCCCGCCGACGGCGGACGCCGCGAGGGCGAGCGGCTGCTCGCCGCCGGAGCGGACCTGGTCTCCCTCGGCCGGGCCTTCCTGGCCAACCCCGACCTGGTCGAACGCCTGCGCCTCAGCGCCCCGCTCAACCCGGTCCGCGACGACGGCCTGATGTACGTCGGAGGGGAGGCGGGCTACACCGACTACCCGGTGCTGGCGGCGTGACGCCGCGGGCCGACGCCGCCGGCCCTCCTCCGGACCCGACCCGATCGGGCACAGGATGTCGGGTCCGGCAGGGGGCGCGCTGCCTAGCGTGGTGAGCGTCGAAAGGAAGGAAAACCGGGCATGCTGGAGCGGCTGAACCAGGCCATGGAGCACATCGAGCGGCGTCTCGACCAGGACATCGAGGTCGAGGAGCTGGCACGCATCGCGGCCACGTCGGAGTACCACCTGCGTCGGATGTTCTCCGCGCTCGCCGGCATACCGCTGTCGGAGTACATCCGGCGCCGGCGGCTCACCCTCGCGGGCGCCGAGGTGCTCGCGGACCGGGAGACGCTGCTGGAGATCGCGGTGCGCTACGGCTACGGCTCCGGCGAGGCGTTCGCGCGGGCGTTCCGCGCCATGCACGGCATCGGACCGGGCGAGGCCCGGCGTACCGGCGCCGCGCTCAGCTCCCAGCCCCGGATGACCTTCCGCCTCACCATCGAGGGGAGAAGCAGTATGCGATACCGCGTTGTGGACAAGGCGGACTTCACCGTCGTCGGGCTCAAGACCCGGGTACCGCTGGTGCACGCGGGGCCGAACCAGGCGGTCATCGACTTCGTCCGCGGGATCGACCCGCAGACGCTGGAGAGCCTGGAGAAGCTGTCGGACCAGGAGCCGCACGGCATCGTCGCCGTCTGCGACGACCTGGACCCCAGTCGTGCCGAGGGCACCGAACTCGACTACTACCACGGCGTGATCACCTCCGCGGCCGCTCCCGAGGGCACGGCCACGCTGACGGTCCCGGCCGGTACGTGGGCGGTCTTCACCGCCTCCGGGCCGGTGCCGCAGGCCATCCAGGAACTGTGGCGGGACGTCTTCACCGAGTGGTTCCCGTCGAACCCGTACCGCAGCCGCACCGGTCCCGAGATCCTGCGCACCCGACTGTCGCCGGACAAGACGGAGGCCGACGCCGAGCTGTGGCTCCCGGTGGAGCCCGAGCACGGCTGACGGCCGCGTGTGAGCGCTCCGGCCGGCCTTTCGGCCCGGCCGGAGCGCTCAGCCGCCTGCCGCCACCCCTTCCGCCGGCGACCGCACGGCGCGCGGACGGAGGACCATGAGCGAGTCCTCCACGGTCGCCACCATGGCGAAGGGGAACCGGTCGAGCTCCAGGCAGAGCGCGACGTCATCGGGGTGGACTCCTTGACGCAACCCCTCCGTCAGCTCGGCGGCGGCCCGCGACGCGCCGGCGCGGTGGAGGAACTCGGCCGCATCCGTCTCGGCTTCGGTGGTCCTCCGGGCGATGTACTGAGCGCACGCCAGATCCTCGTCGGCCCGCCCGTCCTCGCCGGTGACCACGAACGTGACCGCGTCGCAGGCGTGGGTCCGCAATACCCGGGCCGTCGCCTCCGCCACCACGAAACCGGCGCACAGCACCAGCGACGCGTCCTTGACCGCGAGGGCACCGACCGTCCCCGCCGTGGTCTTCTGCACGACGGTCCGTCCGCCCAGGTCCCGGGAGCGCAGCAGGCCCGGCGAGTTGACGGCGTCGAACCCGGGCGCCGACGGCCCGTCCTTGAGCGCCACCCAGTCCGGGTGGCGCGTCTTGAGCGCGAGGGCCTCGTCCAGCGACTCGGCGAGGACGATCTTCTCCGCTCCCTGGGCGAAGGCCCAGGCGGCCACCGTGAAAGCCCGCATGACGTCGACCACGACCGCCACGGACGGAGCTTCGACCAACTCGTCGATACCAAGGAAGCGAGCGTCCATCCGGTCATGATCGCCCAGGCCCGGCCCGAAACCCTCCGCTGGTGACGCGCATCACAGCGGCGGGCGACGGAACGCAACGCGCGCACGCGCGCGTCCGGCCCTGGAGTCCGCCCCGGGGTCGACGGGCGTGGGCCTCGACATCAACGCCGAAGACCTGGCCGGGGGCAGGGAGCTCGCGAAGCGGCGGGGGCTCGCCGAGCGGGTGGAGTTCGCGGAGGAGTCGGCCCTCGGCACGTCGCGCGGGCCCGTGGACGCGGTGCTCCGCCTGGGGGCCGGCCAGGCGCTGTGCGACCCCGGGCAGCCGTACGATCCCGGTGCCGTCCTCCGTGAGCTGCGCCGCCTGGTCCGCCGGGCGGGCGCGTCGTCCTCGGCGAGGGCTTCTGGGAGCGCTCCCCGACGGACGCGGAACTGGCCGCCATGTGGCCCGGTGCGCACGCGGGCGACCACCTGGGGCTGGGCCGCCGAGATCCGCGAACGGGTCGACCACCAGCGGTCGACGTGGTTCAACGGCTACCGCGACGTCCTCGGCATCGCGTACTCACGCTCGAACCGGTCGCCTGAGCCCGGACACGGCCGGCCCCGCCCACTGCGCCCAGGGGGCCGAAGGAAGTCCGGTGCGGCAGGTCACGCGGCGCGCGCATGACCCGGCAGCCCTCATGTACTAGAGTTATCTCGACATCGAGATATCTGCCGAAAAGACGCACCGCAGCCGCGCCAGCCGGTAAGGGTTACCTAACTAAGTCTTACCTTAGCGGATCGGCGAGGAGCCATCACGGCAGGATGCGGTAAGAACGCGCACATTGATGAAGGAGACTGTCGTGTCGGCGAACAGCTTCGACGCCCGCAGCACGCTGCGCGTGGGCGACGAGTCGTACGAGATCTTCAGGCTGGACAAGGTCGAGGGCTCCGCGCGCCTCCCCTACAGCCTCAAGGTGCTCCTGGAGAACCTCCTCCGCACCGAGGACGGCGCGAACATCACCGCCGACCACATCCGAGCCCTCGGCGGCTGGGACTCCCAGGCGCAGCCCAGCCAGGAGATCCAGTTCACGCCGGCCCGCGTGATCATGCAGGACTTCACCGGTGTGCCCTGCGTCGTCGACCTCGCCACCATGCGCGAGGCCGTCAAGGAGCTCGGCGGCGACCCGGCGAAGATCAACCCGCTCGCGCCCGCCGAGCTGGTCATCGACCACTCCGTCATCGCCGACAAGTTCGGCACCAACGACGCGTTCAAGCAGAACGTCGAGCTGGAGTACGGCCGCAACAAGGAGCGCTACCAGTTCCTGCGCTGGGGCCAGACCGCCTTCGACGAGTTCAAGGTCGTCCCGCCCGGCACCGGCATCGTCCACCAGGTGAACATCGAGCACCTGGCCCGTACGGTCATGGTCCGCGACGGCCAGGCGTACCCCGACACCCTCGTCGGCACCGACTCGCACACCACCATGGTCAACGGCCTCGGCGTGCTGGGCTGGGGCGTCGGCGGCATCGAGGCCGAGGCCGCCATGCTCGGCCAGCCGGTCTCCATGCTCATCCCGCGCGTCGTCGGCTTCAAGCTCACCGGCGAGCTGCCCACCGGCACCACCGCCACCGACCTGGTGCTCACCATCACCGAGATGCTGCGCAAGCACGGCGTCGTCGGCAAGTTCGTCGAGTTCTACGGCGAGGGCGTGGCGGCGACCAGCCTCGCGAACCGCGCCACCATCGGCAACATGTCGCCCGAGTTCGGCTCCACCGCCGCGATCTTCCCGATCGACGACGAGACCCTGAACTACCTCAAGCTCACCGGCCGCTCCGAGCAGCAGGTCGCGCTCGTCGAGGCGTACGCCAAGGAGCAGGGCCTCTGGCTGGACCCGGCCGCCGAGCCGGACTTCTCCGAGAAGCTGGAGCTCGACCTCTCCACGGTCGTCCCCTCCATCGCCGGCCCGAAGCGCCCGCAGGACCGCATCGTCCTCGCCGAGGCCGCCCAGCAGTTCAACAGCGACGTCCTCAACTACGTCCAGGCCCCGCAGGGCGGCCAGGACCTGACCTCCCCGGTCGACGAGGCGAGCGACGAGTCCTTCCCGGCCTCCGACGCCCCGGCCTACGGCCACGAGGACAACGGCGCCGGCGCCCCGCAGCACTCCGCCGTCGTGCCCGGCCCCGGCCCGTCCAACCCGGTCACCGTCACCGGCGCCGACGGCGTCTCGTACGAGCTGGACCACGGCGCCGTCACCGTCGCCGCCATCACCTCCTGCACCAACACCTCGAACCCGTACGTCATGGTCGCCGCCGCGCTGGTGGCCAAGAAGGCGGTCGAGAAGGGCCTCACCCGCAAGCCGTGGGTGAAGACCACCCTCGCCCCGGGCTCCAAGGTCGTCACCGACTACTTCGACAAGGCGGGCCTGACCCCGTACCTGGACAAGGTCGGCTTCAACCTCGTCGGCTACGGCTGCACCACCTGCATCGGCAACTCCGGCCCGCTGCCGGAGGAGGTCTCCAAGGCCGTCAACGACAACGACCTCGCCGTCGTCTCGGTGCTCTCCGGCAACCGCAACTTCGAGGGCCGGATCAACCCCGACGTCAAGATGAACTACCTGGCGTCCCCGCCGCTGGTCGTCGCGTACGCCCTCGCCGGCTCCATGAAGGTGGACGTCACCAAGGACGCCCTCGGCACCGACCAGGACGGCAACCCGGTCTTCCTCAAGGACATCTGGCCGTCGGAGTCCGAGGTCAACGACGTCGTCGCCAACGCCATCGGCGAGGACATGTTCTCCAAGTCCTACAGCGACGTCTTCGCGGGCGACGCCCAGTGGCAGGCGCTGCCGATCCCGACCGGCAACACCTTCGAGTGGGACCCGCAGTCCACCTACGTCCGCAAGCCCCCGTACTTCGAGGGCATGACGATGGAGACGACGCCGGTCACCGACATCACCGGTGCCCGCGTCCTGGCCAAGCTGGGCGACTCGGTCACCACCGACCACATCTCCCCGGCCGGCGCCATCAAGGCCGACACCCCGGCCGGCAAGTACCTCACGGAGCACGGCGTCGAGCGCCGCGACTTCAACAGCTACGGCTCGCGCCGCGGCAACCACGAGGTCATGATCCGCGGTACGTTCGCCAACATCCGCCTGCGCAACCAGATCGCGCCGGGCACCGAGGGCGGCTACACCCGCGACTTCACCCAGCCCGACGCCCCCGTGTCGTTCATCTACGACGCCTCCCGCAACTACATCGAGCAGGGCATCCCGCTCGTCGTCCTCGCGGGCAAGGAGTACGGCTCCGGTTCGTCGCGCGACTGGGCCGCCAAGGGCACCGCGCTGCTCGGCGTCAAGGCCGTCATCGCCGAGTCGTACGAGCGCATCCACCGCTCGAACCTCATCGGCATGGGCGTCCTGCCGCTGCAGTTCCCGGAGGGCCAGTCGGCCGAGTCCCTCGGTCTGACCGGCGAGGAGACCTTCTCCATCGCCGGCGTGACGGAGCTCAACGAGGGCCGTACGCCGCGCACGGTCAAGGTCACCACCGACACGGGCGTGGAGTTCGACGCGGTCGTCCGCATCGACACCCCCGGTGAGGCCGACTACTACCGCAACGGCGGCATCATGCAGTACGTGCTGCGCTCGCTGATCCGCAAGTAAGCGGATCCGGCCCGGCCGGTACGCGAAAGGGCCGCACCCCTCGGGGTGCGGCCCTCTTCGTGCTCTCACGCCGGTGGGAGCACCGGTGGGAGCACCGGTCAGAACATCATCGGGTAGCCGTTCCAGCCGGAAGTACCGATCTTGGTCGGCTTCGCGAACGGGGCGGCGGCGTTGCCCGTCCCGTTGTAGCGCCACAGGGCGCCCGCGCCGTCGCGTGCGATCAGGTCGGTGCGGCCGTCCATGTTCAGGTCGCCCGTCGACATCAGGTGGTTGAAGGAGTTCCAGCCCCCACCGACCTTGGTGCCCTTGGCAAACGGGGCCGCGGCGTTGCCGGTGCCCTTGTAGAGCCACAGGACACCGGACTTGTCGCGGGTCACGACGTCGGCCCGCCCGTCGCCGGACAGGTCGCCCTGGCCCGCGATCTGGTTGAAGGCCTGCCACCCCGAGCCGACCTTCGTCCGCGCGGACAGGGTGCCGTCGCCCTTGCCCTTGTAGAACCAGAGCACGCCGGCCTTGTCGCGGGCCAGCACGTCGGCCGGGGTGGTCCCACCGAGGTTGCCCGCGACGACGATCTTGTCGTAGGCGTCCCAGCCGCGGCCCAGCTCGAGGGTCTCGCCTTCGCCGGTGTAGTACAGGTAGCCCTGCTTGTCCCAGGTGTACAGGCCGTCGGCGTTGCCGTCGGCGTCCTGGTCGGCCTGGGCGGCGCCCCGGAAGGCGTCCCAGCCGCTCGTGACGTACTCGCGGGCGCCGAGCCCGCCCCGGCCGTTGGGCCCGTACGCGTAGAGGTCGCCGTACTTGTCCATCGCGAACAGCGCGAAGACGGGGGCCGCCGCGCTGGCGGCGATCGTGCCGTTCTGCGGGACCGGCTGGGTGAAGCCGTCCTGGTTGATGCTCTTCAGCGGTGCGGGGGCCGGCGTGTCCGCCACCGCGGAACCGGCGGAGGCGCCGACCAGGGTGGCGGCTATGGCCGATACGGCGAGACGCGACAGCGCGCGCCCGCGCTTGAGGCCGGAGAATTTGGCCACGTATGTTCTCCATGAGAAAAGGGGTGCGACGGTCTCGGGTGGTGGTACGCCCCAGTCGCCGCGGGATCATGGAGATCCTTGCACAACACCTTTACGAGGCAACCGGTTTAAGCCCGGGAAGCAGCCCGGGAAACCAGCTCCAATCGGGACGAAAAGACTGACGCGTCAGGGGCCGCCGCCCTGACGCGCCGTCAATCTGTGACGAACTGGTGACGATTCAACCGTCGTCGCCGGAGCGCGCGCCCGGCCTCACGCCCACGGCGCCATCGGGTACCAGATGAGGTCCCGGCGGGCGAGGATCCGCACGTCCCAGTACAGGATCATGAACACGCCCGCGGCGATGAACGCCCCCGCCATCACGGCGGACGCCCGCCGCGGGTCGGCGGCGAACCAGGCGCCCAGCCGCTCACCGGCCACCAGGGCCATCACCACGAACAACACCGCCATGACCAGCACGTTCCCGAGCGCCTGGAGCCCGAACGCCACCGCTCCGTACAGGACGTTGTGGCTCTCGGCCGCATCCCGGAACAGCTGCCGGAACAGCGGGAAGGGCCGCCCGATGAGGAACGCGCCGATGAGCGCGCCCATCACGAACATCGGCGCGCCGGGAAAGCGCGCCGAGATGCGCGCCAGCGGGTCACGGACCAGCCCCAGCGCGGCCAGCCCGAACACCACCATGACGAGCCCGATGACGCCGAACACCACCATGGCCTGGATCAGCCGGGGAGACAGACCGGCCGACGCCCCGCCCGGCGCGCTCTCCTGGAACTGCGGCATGCCCGTACCGACGAGCGCGACCACCACGCCGTAGGCCGCCGACACCACCACCGCCCCGGCGGCCAGCGGTCCCAGCGGCCTCAGCACCCGCCCCATCCGGCCGCGCCGGGTGCGTACGGTGCCCGCGCCCGCCAGCGGCGCGATGGCGCTGAACGCGGCGACGTTGCAGGCGGTGAAGGTACCCGCCACCCCGGTCGCGAGCGCGAAGGCGATACCGGCCAGGGCGCCGCCGATCGGTGCGTCGTGCGCCTCGTGACCGAGGAGCGCGGCGGCGACGTTCCCGCCGATGGTCCGGTCGACGAACTCCGCGGACCACACCACCGTCAGGGCGAAGCCGAACAGGGCGCTGACGAGGATGACGAGGGCCCTGCGCCGTGGGAAGTGGCCGTTGACGAAGAGCGAGGTCGCCGGCGTGGCGGTCGTGGTCGTGGTCGTTCCGGTGGAGGTCTTCGAGGAGGCGTACGTCATCAGGCGTCCTTTCGCGAAGGCGTCGAGGGCGTCCCGCGTCGGTCGGGCCGTCAACGTACTCGCGGAGTCCCGCCCCGGATATCCGGCGTACGGGGGCGCGTGGCCGCACACGGAGGCCGGACCGGAGCGCGGGCCGGCCTCCGTGCGCCGCTCGTTGTCCCTGGTCAGCCCAGCAGTTCCAGCTCCGCCAGCACGCCACCGGAACCGGCGGACGGGACCAGCCGGTAGTGCCGGTACGAGCCCGGCCGGGCCACCGTGAACACCCGCGTCTGCCGGTCCCACGCGAAGCGCTCGCCCGTACGCCGGTCCAGCTCCGTCCACGTCGCCCCGTCCGCCGACCCCTGCAGGGCCCAGCCCGTCGGGGCCGCGGCCCGGTCCGACGACGTCAGCGTGTACTGCACCGCACGCGCCGGGCCCTGGACGCGCAGCTCCAGCGGCGCCGTGAGCTCCGCCGCCGTGGCCGAGGTGTCGTCGAGGAGCGCGCCCCCGCCGCTCGCCAGGTCGCGGCGCGGCGACGGCACCTCGTCGCCCCGGGTGATCGAGACCGGCGCCGCGCCCGGCCCGGTGCCCCACGCCGACGGCTTCGGCCCCATGGCGAACTCCAGGGTGCCGCCGCGCGCGAGGAGGTCGTGCGGCAGCGCCGTCGACGTCCAGCGCTCGCCGTTGACCCGCACGCCCTGCACGTAGACGTTCCGAGCGCTGTTCTCCGGCGCCTTGACCACCAGCGTGCGGCCGTTGTCCATCCGTACCGTCGCCTTGGTGAACAGCGGCGAGCCGATCGCGTACTCCCCGGCGCCCATCACCAGCGGGTAGAAGCCGAGCGCCGAGAAGAGCCACCAGGCGGACTGCTCGCCGTTGTCCTCGTCGCCGTGGTAACCCTGGCCGATCTCGCTGCCCGTGTAGAGCCGCGACAGCACCTCGCGCACCTTCTCCTGCGTCTTCCAGGGCTGACCGGCCGCGTTGTACATGTACGTGACGTGGTGCGCGACCTGGTTGGAGTGCCCGTACATGCCCATCCGCACGTCGCGCGCCTCCGTCATCTCGTGGATGACGGAGCCGTACGAGCCCGTGAACTCCGGGGAGGCCGTCTCGGGCGTCGAGAAGTAGGTGTCGAGCTTCTTCGCCAGACCCGCCCGACCGCCGTACAGGTTGGCCAGGCCCCGGCTGTCCTGCGGCGCGGTGAAGGCGTACCCCCAGCCGTTCGTCTCGGTGTAGTCGTACCCCCAGATCCTCGGGTCGTACGCCTCCGACGGCACGCGCCACTCGCCCTTGAGGTTCCGGCCCTGGAAGAAGCCGGCCCGGGAGTCGAAGAGCGTGACGTAGTTGCGGGCCCGGTTGAGGAAGTACGCCGACTCGTCCTTGTACCGGGCCTTGCCGGTCTTCTCGAAGAGCGCGTCCGCCATCCTCGCCAGGCCGTAGTCGTTGAGGTAGCCCTCCAGGGACCACGACAGCCCCTCGTGCGTCTCGGTCGAGGCGTAGCCGAGGAAGGGGGAGGTCTCCATGCCCTTGCGGCCCACGCCCTTGCCGGGCGGCACGACGGTCGCGTTCTTCAGCGCCGCCTCGTACGCCGCCTCCGCGTCGAAGTCCACGCCCTTGACGTAGGCGTCGGCGAAGGCGACGTCCGACGACGTGCCGGTCATCAGGTCGGCGTAGCCGGGGGAGGACCAGCGGGAGATCCAGCCGCCGTCCTTGTACTGCTGCACGAAGCCGTCCACCAGGTCGCCCGCCTTGCGTGGCGTGAGGAGCGCGTAGGCGGGCCAGGTGGTGCGGTAGGTGTCCCAGAAACCGTTGTTGACGTAGACCCGGCCGTCGACGATCTTGGCGCCGGTGTGCGTCGGAGTGTCGGGGCCGGTCTGCGGCGAGAAGGGGCTGGCGTAGCGGTCCTTACCGTCGACGCGCTCGAATCCCGAGTTGGGGTAGAGGTACAGCCGGTAGAGGTTGGAGTAGAGCGTGACCAGCTGGTCGTGGGTCGCGCCCTCCACGCGGACCCGCCCGAGGATCCGGTCCCAGGCGGCCTGCGCCCGCTCGCGGACCCGCTCGAAGCCGGTGCCCGCCGGGATCTCGGCCGCGAGGTTGCGCTGCGCCTGCTCCACGCTGATCAGCGATGTCGCCATGCGCAGGGTCACCGTGCGGTCCGCGCCGGCGGCGAAGCGCAGGTGGCCCGTGACGCCGGCCGAGGCGGAGTCCGTGACCGGCGCGTCGAAGACGCCGTACACGAACATGCGCGTGGCGCCGGTCGACAGGCCGCTCTTGACGTCGGAGAAGCCGGTGAAGGAGCCGTTCGCCGGGTCGAGGGTCAGCCCGCCCTCCTCCGTCACGTTGTCGAAGACGACGGAGGCGTCGGCACCCGGATAGGTGAACCGCATCATCGCGGCGTGGTCGGCGGGCGCGATCTCGGCCTTCAGCCCGTTCTCGAACGTCACCGCGTAGTGGTGCGGCCTGGCCGTCTCCCGCTCGTGGCGGAAGGGGAGCGCGCGAGCGGTACGCGCGGTGGGCGGGGCGCCGGGCGCGGCCGACGGCATCAGCTGGAAGGTCTGCCGGTCGCCCATCCAGGGGCTCGGCTCATGGCTGGCGCTGAACGCCTGCACGGTGGGCAGGTTGTCGGCGTTGTTGCCGCGCGCGTACTCGTACAGCCAGCTCTTGGAGGCGGCGTTGGTCACCGGCGTCCAGAAGTTGAAGCCGTGCGGGACGGCCGTCGCGGGGAAGGTGTTGCCCCGGGAGAAGGAGGAGCTGGAGTTGGTGCCGCGTACGGTCGAGGCGTAGTCGGACACGCGGGGCAGCGGTTTCACGGGGGCCGCGCGCCCGAGGGTGATGTCGTCGATCCAGCCCTGGAACTTCGCCGGGCCCTTCGGCGCGTCGTACGCCACCAGGATCCGGTCCACCGTCCTGCCCGCGGCCACCGTGCCGATGGAGGCCCGCACCTGGTTCCACTGGTTGACGTAGAGCCGCTTGGCGGCGCCCTGGCCCTGGGGGCTGAGGCGCCCGCCGTGGCTGTCGAGCGCCCCGAGCTCGCTCAGGTGGGTACCGTCGGTGAAGGCGAGGTCGACGGAGACGTTCGTCGCCGGGTAGCCGAGGTCCGTCTCCGGCATGGAGGGGAAGATCCGGTACGACAGCTCGGTGTCGCGGGCGACGCGCGTGTCGACGTCGAAGACCTTGTTGTAGGCGTACGCGCGCCCCGCCGGATGGTGCGTACCGGCGTAGCGCAGCGCCCGCTTGCCGGTGAACCCGGCGTTCGCCTTGGCGGTGGGGGAGCCGCCCGGGCCCCGGTCGACATGGCTGCGCATGTCGGGCGGCACGGGAGCGGAGGTGTCGCCGTTCGAGAACTGGACGTCGGCGAGCTGGGTGATGCCGGTGGCGCCGTTGTTCCGGCTGATCTCCAGTCGGTAGTGCGCGTACGGCGCCGCGCGGCCCGCGTCGATGTCGTACGTCCGCGTCTCGAAGCGCTGGGCGAACGCCTCGCCCTCGCGGGTGTCCAGGACCGTCCACTCCTTGCCGTCCGCGGAGCCCTTGAGGGTCCAGTCCCGGGGGTCGCGGGGGGCGGCGTCGTTGGCGGAGGTCAGGGCGTACGTCACCACCTTGACCGGTTCGTCGAGGTCGAACTCGACCCAGGCGGTGGGGGCGAAGGTGAGCCATTTGGTGCTGGGCTGGAGGTCGACCAGGTTCTCCTTGGTCTCCCCGGCGGCACTGTTCTCGCCGCTGGCGCGCAGCTCCGTCACCTTCTCGGTGACGTCGCCCGGTAAGCCCGCGGAGTAGCCGCCGTCGACGCCGGCCGACCGCTTGCGGCCCTCGGCGTCCAGGTCGACGGTGTCGCGCCAGGTGGGCGGCGGTTCACCGGCTTCGAAGGAGGTCGTGAAGGAGGTGCCGGACTCCGTGGCGGCGGCCGCGGCCTGGTGCGGGAGTGCCAGCGCGGCCGACTGACCTGCCGTCACGGTCTGGGAGACCACCAGGGAGGCGGTCACGGTGGCGGCCGCCACGAGGGCGGCCGTACGTCGCTTGAGCGATCGTGGTCTGGGCTGCATGCCGCGTCGTGCCTCCTGCTCCCGCCGAAGCGCGTCGGACGTCCGTCGGTGGTGCGTCGGTTGGCCGCCGGTCGTGCGGCGGACAACGTTGTCAGCTGATCTGCGCAGCACCCAGTAGGAGGTAAGTGGCGTGTGGTGTCAAGGGTGTTGGCGCGGCCGGACGGCTGAAAAAACTTCCGGGCGCCGCGCTCTTTCCGGCAGGTCTCAACTCGGAGAAGACTGCTGCCGAAAGTCCGCCTCGATCTTGCTCAGGCGACGCGAAGTGGACTATACCTGTCGGCAACCCAGCACTGTAGCACGACCCACCTGCACAAGACCGCGCGGTGGCGGGGGCCCTTCGCCTGAGGCGAGAAGCGGTTCGGGGCGACCGGCACACCGCCTGAGTCCTGGAGAAGGCGAGTACTTGAGCATGGGATCCACCTCCGCCCGCCATGACCACGAGGGCCCCGGCCGCCGCGAGCTGATCAAGCGGTCCGCCGCGCTCGGGCTGATCAGCGTGCCGACGATGAGCTTCCTGTCCGCCTGCGCCACCGGTGGCGGCGGTAGCGAGAAGGAGACGAAGGCGCCCGCCGGCGAGAAGTCGGCCAAGAACCCGCTCGGCGTGGCGCAGGGCGCCCCGCTGGAGGCGTTCATCTTCAAGGGCGGCCTGGGCGACCAGTACGCCAAGGACGCGGAGGCCGACTACAAGGCCACCTACGGCGCCGAGGTCAAGCACACCGGCACCCAGCAGGTCGGGCCCAAGCTCACCCCGCGCTTCGCGGGCGGCAACCCGCCGGACGTCATCGACAACTCCGGCGCCGACCACCTCGACATGAACAAGCTCTCCACCCAGGGCCAGCTCCAGGACCTCGCCCCGCTGCTGGACGCGCCCTCGCTGGACGACCCGGCCAAGAAGGTCCGCGACACCCTCCACCCCAGCACCCTGGAGAAGGGCAAGCACGGCGACAAGGTCGACGTGCTCTACTACGCCTTCACCATCTACGGCACCTGGTACTCCCAGAAGCTGCTGGCCGACCGCGGCTGGACGTACCCGAAGACCCTCTCCGAGATGGTCGGCCTCTGCGGCGAGATCAAGAAGGCCGGCATCGCCCCCTGGACGTACGCCGGAAAGTATCCGTACTACGTCCACTTCAACCTCTTCGCCCAGATCGCCAAGATCGGCGGCATGGAGAAGTGGATCGCCATCGACAACCTGGAGCCGAACGCCTGGACCTCGAACGACGCGGTCAAGGAGGTCGTCGAGCACTACGAGGAGCTCGCCGCCAAGAAGTACTTCCTGGAAGGCAGCCAGGGCCTCACCCACATCCAGTCCCAGACCGCCTGGAACCGGGGCAAGGCCGTCTTCATCCCCAACGGCTCCTGGGTCGAGAACGAAGCCGCCCCCACCACGCCGAAGGACTTCGGCATGGCGGTCGGCGCCCTCTTCGACGGCACCGGCGACAAGATGCCGCACGGCACCCTGCGCGGCGAGCCGAGCGAGCCGTACCTCGTCGCCAGCAAGGGCAAGAACCCGGCGGGCGGCATGGAGCTGCTGCGCATCATGCTCTCGAAGAAGCACGCCCAGAACTTCGCCACCAAGGTGAAGTCGCTGACCTGCGTCATGGACGCCACCGAGGGCATGACCCTCTCGCCCGGCCTCGCCTCCGCCAGCAAGGCCTTCAAGGAGGCGGGCGACAACCTGATCAGCCTTCAGCTGCAGGAGTGGTACCCGGCGCTCACCGACGAGAAGATCGGCGGTCTGACCGGTCAGCTGCTCACGGGCGAGCTCAAAGCCGCCGATTGGATCAAGAAGACCCAGCAGGAGTGCGACCGGGTCGCCAAGGACGACTCCGTGACCAAGTTCAAGCGCACGGCCTGACGCCGGGAGCGCACCGCCCGACGTCACCAGCTACGCACCGCCTGACGCCACCAGCGACGCACCGCCTGACCGACCGCCGGGCGGACACCCAGAGGGGAAGGGCCGGGGAGCCCATGCAACACGGCAAATACCGATTCATCGTGGGCTTCCTGGCCCTGCCTCTGCTCATCTACGGCGTCTTCGTGATCTCGCCCTTCGTCCAGGCCTTCCAGATCTCGATGACGGACTGGTCCGGACTCGTCGGCTCCGCGAAGTTCGTCGGCCTCGACAACTTCGGGAGACTCTGGGAGAACGACGACTTCTGGAACGCCCTGCGCCACAACGTCTACATGCTGGCCCTGGTCCCGGTGGTCACGCTCGCCCTCGGGCTGTTCTTCGCCTTCATGCTCAACGTGGGCGGCCGCCGCCGGAAGAACGAAGTCGTCACCGGGGTCGCCGGGTCCCGCTTCTACAAGTTCGTCTTCTTCTTCCCGCAGGTCATCTCGGTCACCATCGTCGCCGTCATCTGGTTCAACATCTACAACCCCGACCCGGACGACGGCATGCTCAACTCCCTCCTCGGCGCCGTCGGCCTGGACGCCCTGCAGAACTCCTGGCTGGGGGAGAAGAGCCTCGCCCTCTGGTGCATCAGCGCGGTGATGGTCTGGAGCCACGTCGGCTTCTACGTGGTGCTGTTCTCCGCCGCCATGGCCTCCATCCCCCGCGACATCTACGAGGCGGCGCTGCTCGACGGGGCCGGCCGCTTCCACACCTTCTTCCGGATCACCCTCCCGCTGCTGTGGGACACCGTCCAGACCGGCTGGGTGTACATGGGCATCATCGCGCTGGACGCCTTCGCGCTCGTCCAGATCATGTCGGTGAACATGGGCGGCCCGGACGGAGCCACGGACGTGATGCCGCTGAGGCTGTACCTGACGGCCTTCCGCGACAGCCAGTTCGGCTACGCCGCCGCCATGGGCGTCGCGATGCTCATCGTCACCATGACGTTCGCCGTGCTCACGATGCGCTTCGCGCGCCGTGAGCGGATCGAGTACTAGGGGGAGGGGTGCGCCGGATGACGACCGACGAGATCCGGGACGAGAACGACGCGGTGGGCAAGGAGCAGGCCCCGCCGCCCGCCGAGGCCGCACGGCGGCTCGGCCCGACGGCCGGCCGCGCACGCCGCACCGGCGGCACCGGCCGCATTAGCGGCGCGGGCCGCGCCGGCCGCGCGGCCGAGGGCGGCGTACTGAACGTCTTCTCGCACGGCATCCTCATCGTGTGGGCCCTGATGGTCGGCGTGCCGCTGCTGTGGGTGCTGTGGAGCGCCTTCAAGGACAGCAACGGCATCCTCACCGACCCGTGGGGCCTGCCGACCGCGCTGCGGTGGGAGAACTGGTCCAACGCGTGGGACGACGCGAACATGGGCCAGTACTTCGTCAACACCGCGATCGTGGTGGGCGGCTCGGTCGTCGGCACGATGGTGCTCGGTTCGATGGCCGCGTACGTCCTGGCCCGCTTCACCTTCCCCGGCAACCGGTTCATCTACTACCTCTTCGTGGCCGGCATGTCCTTCCCGGTCTTCATGCTCGTCATCCCGCTCTTCTTCGTCCTGCGGGACTTCCCCGGCAGCTCGCTGCTGGCCACGTACCACGGGCTGATCCTCGTCTACATCGCCTACTCGCTGCCCTTCACCGTCTTCTTCATGACGGCGTTCTTCCGTACGCTGCCGGCGTCGGTCGCGGAGGCGGCGATGATCGACGGCGCCTCGCACACCCGCACCTTCTTCCAGGTCATGCTGCCGATGGCGAAGCCGGGCCTGATCAGCATCGGGATCTTCAACTTCCTGGGGCAGTGGAACCAGTACCTGCTGCCGATGGTGCTCAACCAGCAGGAGGACAAGTACGTCCTCACCCAGGGCCTGGCGATGATCGCGCTCCAGCAGGGGTACGAGAACGACTGGGGCGCCCTGATGGCCGGCATGATGATCGCGATGCTGCCGGTGCTCGTCGTCTACTCGGTCTTCCAGCGGCAGGTCCAGTCCGGCCTCACGGCGGGCGCGCTGAAGTAGTCCGTCACTCCCACGGCCCCGCGCCCTCCGCGTTTTCCCCGAACCGCCCGCCGACGGCCCACCCGCTGTCGGCGGGCGCTTTTCTTCCCGCGTGAGCGCTTACGCCCGCTTTGTACCCCTGTCGTTCGCTCATCCGAGGCCCGGAACGCTCAAGGTCTTGACGGGGAGCAACCCGAAAGGCTCAGCTTAGAGTTCACATGTTGGAGAAAACGGCAGGAGTGAGAGAGTCGATGGAGACTCCGGGGTCGCAGACATCTCTGCATCGGGCCAACCTCGAGCGCGTCGTACGCGCCGTCCGCATGGCCGGGTCTCTGACCCAGGCGGAGATCGCCAGGACCACCGGCCTCTCCGCCGCCACGGTCTCCAACATCGTCCGGGAGCTCAAGGACGGCGGCACCGTCGAGGTCACCCCCACGTCGGCGGGCGGCCGCCGGGCCCGCAGCGTCTCGCTCAGCGGGGACGCCGGCATCGTCATCGGGGTCGACTTCGGCCACACCCACCTGCGGGTCGCCGTGGGCAACCTCGCCCACCAGGTGCTCGCCGAGGAGGCGGAGCCGCTGGACGTCGACGCCTCCTCGGCCGAGGGCTTCGACCGGGCGGAACAGCTGGTCAAGCGGCTGATCGCGGCGACCGGCATCGGCCAGGACAAGGTGATCGGGGTCGGCCTCGGCGTCCCCGGCCCCATCGACGTCTCCTCCGGAACCCTCGGCTCCACGTCCATCCTGCCGGGCTGGACCGGCATCAACCCGAGCCAGGAGCTCTCCGGCCGCCTCGGCGTCCCGGTGTACGTCGACAACGACGCCAACCTCGGCGCCCTCGGCGAGCTGGTCTGGGGCGGCGGCCGGGGGGTCAAGGACCTCGCGTACATCAAGGTGGCCAGCGGTGTGGGCGCCGGCCTGGTGATCGACGGCCAGATCTACCGGGGCCCGGGCGGCACCGCCGGCGAGATCGGCCACATCACGCTGGACGAGTCGGGCCCGGTCTGCCGCTGCGGAAACCGCGGCTGCCTGGAGACCTTCACGGCCGCGCGCTACGTCCTGCCGCTGCTCCAGCCCAGCCACGGCGCCGATCTCACCATGGAGCGGGTCGTGCAGCTGGCGCGCGAGGGCGACCCGGGCTGCCGCCGCGTCATCGCGGACGTCGGCCGCCACATCGGCAGCGGTGTCGCCAACCTCTGCAACCTGCTCAACCCCAGCCGCGTGGTGCTGGGCGGCGACCTCGCGGAGGCCGGCGAGCTGGTCCTCGCGCCCATCCGGGAGTCGGTCTCGCGGTACGCCATCCCCAGCGCCGCGCGCCAGTTGTCGGTCGCTCCCGGAGCCCTCGGCGGCCGCGCGGAAGTGCTCGGCGCCCTCGCCCTCGTACTGAGCGAAATGGGGGATTCGACCCTTCTGCAGAGTGCGCTGCCGGGGTCGGCTCCTGCGTTCACTTAGATAACGAATGGCACCGTTGTCATCTCGTTGTCAATTTACTCCTTGACGACGGAGTGACGGCCGAGTTGACTTCCAGCCACCTCGGCCGCAACGTCGCGGCCTCGTCAGGGAGGCAACCCACATGAACGCATTGACGCGACGCCTTGTCATAGGCACCGCCGCGGTGTCCATGGCCGCGACCCTCGCCGCCTGTGGCAAGGCCGGCGACGGTGACGCCGCGGGTGGCGGCGGCGGCGACGGCAAGACCATCGGTCTGCTGCTGCCGGAGAACAAGACGACCCGTTACGAGACGTTCGACCGCCCGATCATCGAGGCGAAGATCAAGCAGCTCTGCTCCGACTGCGAGGTCAAGTACAACAACGCCGCGCAGGACACCGAGACCCAGAAGAAGCAGTTCGACGCGCTGGTCACGCAGGGCGTCAAGGTGATCATCCTCGACTCGGTCGACTACAAGGCCACCAAGAAGTGGGTCCAGAGCGCCGAGAAGCAGGGCGTCAAGGTCGTCGCGTACGACCGCCTCGCCGAGGGCCCGATCTCCGCCTACGTCAGCTACGACAACGAGAAGATCGGCCGCCTCCAGGGCGAGGCCCTGGTCAAGGCGCTCGGCGCCCAGGCCAAGGACGCCAACGTCGTCATGATCAACGGCTCGCCGACCGACCCGAACGCCCCGCTCTTCAAGAAGGGCGCCCACAGCGTCCTCGACAAGCAGGTCAAGAAGGTCGTCTACGAGCAGGACATCCCGGACTGGTCGCCGGACGAGGCCAACAAGAAGATGGGCGCCGCCATCGACTCCCTGGGCAAGGACGGCTTCCAGGGCGTCTACTCCGCCAACGACGGCATGGCGGGCGGCATCATCACCGCCCTCGCCAAGCAGGGCATCAAGGTCCCGGTCGGCGGCCAGGACGCCGAGCTCGCCGGTCTGCAGCGCATCCTGAAGGGCGACCAGGCCTTCACGATCTACAAGCAGATCAAGCCGGAGGCCGAGACCACCGCCGCGATCGCCGTCCGCCTGCTGAAGGGCGACAAGATCGACGACCTGGTGAGCGCCAAGGTCACCAGCCTGACCGGCGAGTTCAAGGACATCCCGGCCAAGCTGTACGACGCCGAGATCGTGACCAAGGACAACATCGCCTCCACGATCCTCGCCGACAAGGTCTACACCGCCGCGGACATCTGCACCGCCGAGTACAAGGCGGCCTGCGAGGCGGCCGGCATCAAGTAACCGCCGGCACCCCACCCCCTCCACGCGAGCATCCCCACACGCGAGACCCCTCGCACGCGAGACTCCTCGCACGCGAGACCCCTCGCATGCGAGCACCCCGCCCCCCACGCGCGAAGGCCGCACACGCGGCCTCCCCACGCCGGTCCGGCGCCCCGCCCCGTCCATGCCCCGCAAGCACCTGGGGCGGGCGCCGGACCCGCTCTCGCCCCCCACGCTCGCACCCCTCGCACGCTTCCTCAGCTCATCGCACCACCATCCCCGCCGGACAGGCGGCGAAGGAGATGATTCACGTGTTCGCTACGCCCGTGCTGGCGTTGCGCGGAGTCTCCAAGCGGTTCGGCGCCGTCCAGGCGCTCACCGACGTAGACCTGGAGATCCACGCCGGTGAGGTGGTCGCCCTGGTCGGCGACAACGGCGCCGGCAAGTCGACGCTCGTCAAGACGATCTCGGGTGTCCACCCCATCGATGAAGGCGCCATCGAGTGGGAGGGCCGGCCCGTCCGCATCACGAAGCCGAACGAGGCCTCCGACCTCGGAGTCGCCACCGTCTACCAGGACCTGGCGCTCTGCGACAACCTCGACGTCGTCGCCAACCTCTTCCTCGGCAACGAGCTGCGCCGCGGCTCCGTCCTCGACGAGATCGCCATGGAGAAGCGGGCCAAGGAGCTGCTGGACACCCTGTCCATCCGCATCCCGAGCGTCCGCATCCCCGTCGCCGCCCTCTCCGGCGGCCAGCGCCAGGTCGTGGCCATCGCCCGCGCCCTGATCGGCGACCCCAAGATCGTCATCCTGGACGAGCCGACCGCGGCCCTCGGCGTCGAGCAGACCGCCCAGGTGCTCGACCTCGTCGAGCGGCTGCGGGAGCGCGGCCACGGCGTCATCCTCATCAGCCACAACATGGCCGACGTCCGCGCCGTCGCCGACAAGGTCGCCGTCCTGCGGCTGGGCCGCAACAACGGTGTCTTCAACGTGAAGGACACCACGCACGAAGAGATCATCGCCGCCATCACCGGCGCCACGGACAACGCCGTGACCCGCCGCCAGGCGCGTACGGCCACGAAGGGGGACGCGAAGTGAGCGACCTCACCAAGACCCCTGCAAGCGAGAACGCGGAGTCCGCCGCCCCCGTCCCGGCCGTCGACCCCCGCCTGCTCGTACGCGAAGAGGGCCTCAAGGGCTACTGGACCGAGTTCACCCGCAAGGTGCGCGGCGGTGAGCTGGGCTCGCTCCCGGTCTTCATCGGCCTGATCGTCATCGCGATCGTCTTCCAGTCGCAGAACGCGAACTTCCTCTCCGCGAGCTCCGTCGCCAACATCGCCGTCTACACCTCCGGCCTCGGCATCATGGCCGTCGGCATCGTCTTCGTCCTGATCCTGGGCGAGATCGACCTGTCGGTCGGCTCGGTCGCGGGCGTCGGCGCCGCCGTGTGGGCCGTGCTCAACGTGAGCAACGGCATGAACGACTGGCTCGCCGTCGGCATCGCCGTCCTCTGCGGCCTCGCGCTCGGCCTGCTCCACGGTTTCTTCTTCGCCAAGATCGGCGTCCCGGCCTTCGTCGTCACCCTCGCCGGCTTCCTCGGCTGGAGCGGCCTGCAGATCTGGCTGATGGGCAAAGAAGGCTCCATCAACGCGCCGACCGGCTCCATCGTCGAGCACCTGACCGGCTACTACTTCGAGGACAAGGCGGCCGCGTACGGCCTCGCCCTGATCGCCGTCCTCGCGTACGCCGCGTCCCTGCTCCTGGACAGCCGGCGCCGCAAGGCGGCCGGCCTCCTCGCCCGCCCCACCAGCGAGGTCGTCCTGCGCACGGCCGTCGTCGCGGTGCTGTGCTTCGTCGTCGCGTACGTGCTCAACGAGCCCGCCGGCGCCCGCGGCCTGCCGCTCGCGCTGGTGCTCTTCCTGGTCGTCCTGGTCGTCGCCGACTTCGTCGCCCGCCGCACCACCTTCGGCCGCCAGGTCTTCGCGGTCGGCGGCAACGCCGAGGCCGCGCGCCGCGCCGGCATCAACGTCGACCGGATCCGGATCACCGTCTTCGGCCTCTCCGGCCTGCTCGCCGCCTTCGGCGGCCTCTTCGTGGCCAGCCTCTCCGGCGGCGCCACCAAGAGCCTCGGCGGCGGCAACACCCTGATGCTCGTCATCGCGGCGGCCGTCATCGGCGGCACCAGCCTCTTCGGCGGCCGCGGCAAGGTATGGTCCGCCCTGCTCGGCATGATCGTCATCCAGGCGATCCAGCAGGGCCTGAACATGCTCGGCATGGCCTCCGAGATCCAGTACATGATCACCGGCGCGGTGCTCCTCGCCGCCGTCGTGATCGACTCGGTCTCCCGCCGCACGCAGAAGACCGCGGGCCGCGCCTAGCCTCACGGGTGAGATGCGCCGCAGTGCCCGGCACCGCTGAACCGGTGCCGGGCACCGCTGCGTCTGCGCCAATGTGATGACGTAGGGGGACCCGCCCGATGATGATGATCGGGAGCGGAACATTAGACTCGACAAAATCGGCAGCTCGACCAGCTCAACACGCAAGGAGGCACGGGTGGCTCTGCTGACCCGTATCACGGGCCCGCGCGATCTCGACCGGCTCTCCCCGGAGCAGCTGGAGCAGCTGGCCGCGGAGATCCGGTCCTTCCTCGTGGACGCCGTGTCCAAGACAGGCGGCCACCTCGGCCCCAACCTCGGTGTGGTCGAGCTGACCATCGCCCTGCACCGGGTCTTCGAGTCGCCCAAGGACAAGATCCTGTGGGACACCGGCCACCAGTCCTACGTCCACAAGCTGCTCACCGGCCGACAGGACTTCTCGCGGCTGAAGATGAAGGGCGGCCTGTCCGGCTACCCGGCCCGGGCCGAGTCCGAGCACGACGTCATCGAGAACAGCCACGCCTCCACGGTCCTCGGCTGGGCCGACGGCCTCGCCAAGGCGAACGAGGTGCTGAAGAAGGACGACCACGTCGTCGCCGTCATCGGCGACGGCGCGCTCACCGGCGGCATGGCCTGGGAGGCCCTGAACAACATCGCCGAGGCCAAGGACCGCCCGCTCGTCATCGTCGTCAACGACAACGAGCGCTCCTACGCCCCGACCATCGGCGGCCTCGCCAACCACCTCGCCACGCTCCGCACCACCGACGGCTACGAGCGTTTCCTCGCCCGTACGAAGGAGATCCTCGACCGCACGCCGGTCGTCGGGAAGCCGCTGTACGAGACGCTGCACGGCGCCAAGAAGGGCCTGAAGGACTTCATCGCCCCGCAGGGCATGTTCGAGGACCTCGGCCTGAAGTACGTCGGCCCCATCGACGGCCACGACATCGAGGCGCTGGAGTCCGCCCTCTCCCGCGCCAAGCGGTTCGGCGGCCCGGTGATCGTGCACTGCCTCACCGAGAAGGGCCGCGGCTACCAGCCCGCCCTGGCGGACGAGGCCGACCGCTTCCACGCCGTCGGCAAGATCCACCCGGACACCGGCCTGCCGATCTCCACCTCCGGCGCCGACTGGACCGGGGTCTTCGCCGACGAGATGGTCAAGCTCGGCCACGAGCGCGAGGACATCGTCGCCATCACCGCCGCGATGCTCCAGCCGGTGGGCCTCGACAAGTTCGCCAAGGCCTTCCCGGACCGGGTGTACGACGTCGGCATCGCCGAGCAGCACGCCGCCGTGTCCGCGGCCGGCCTCGCCACCGGCGGCCTCCACCCGGTCGTCGCCGTGTACGCGACCTTCCTCAACCGCGCCTTCGACCAGGTCCTGATGGACGTCGCCCTGCACAACTGCGGCGTGACCTTCGTCCTGGACCGGGCCGGCGTCACCGGCACCGACGGCGCCTCCCACAACGGCATGTGGGACATGTCGATCCTCCAGGTCGTCCCGGGCATCAGGATCGCCGCCCCGCGCGACGCCGACCAGGTCCGCGCCCAGCTGCGCGAGGCCGTCGAGGTCAAGGACGCGCCGACCGTCGTGCGCTACTCCAAGGGCGCGGTCGGTCCGGCCGTCCAGGCCGTGGGGCGCGTCGGCTCCATGGACGTGCTGCGCGAGGCCGGCACCGACTCCCCGGACGTGCTGCTGGTCTCGGTCGGCGCGCTGGCGCCGATGTGCCTGGAGATCGCCGGGCTGCTCGACCAGCAGGGCATCTCCACCACCGTCGTCGACCCGCGCTGGGTCAAGCCGGTCGACGAGGCCATGGCGCCGCTCGCCGCCCGGCACCGCGTGATCGTCACCGTCGAGGACAACGGCCGCGTCGGCGGCGTCGGCTGTGCGGTCGCCCAGGCCCTGCGCGACGCGGGCGTCGACGTACCGCTGCGCGACTTCGGCATCCCGCCGCGCTTCCTGGACCACGCCTCGCGCGCGGAGATCCTGGCCGAGATCGGCCTGACGGCCCCGGACATCGCCCGCCAGGTCACCGGGCTGGTCTCCACGCTCGACGGCCGGTACGACGAGGCCGAGATCCAGGCCGCACGCGACTGACGCCGCCGCGGCCGCCACCGCCACCGCCGCGCACCTGATTGGACCGGTCGGAGTACCCGAGGGGTTTCCGGCCGGTCCATTGGTGTGAAACGGCCCCTCACGGCGGGCGCCGCCCCGTACCCCTCCCGATCATGGCCTTAGGGGCCGATGGGTACGTACGGAGGTACGCCGGTGAGCACAGGCCAGCAATCACGCGATACCGGGCTGTTCCGGACGAAGAGCGTGGAGCAGTCGATCCAGGACACCGAGGAGCCGGAGCACGCGCTCAAGAAGTCCCTCTCCGCCTGGGACCTGACCGTGTTCGGCGTCGGCGTCATCATCGGCACCGGCATCTTCGTCCTCACCGGCAAGGTGGCCAAGGAGACCGCCGGACCCGCCACCGCGCTCGCGTTCGTCGCGGCGGGCGTCGTCTGCGCCCTCGCCGCCCTCTGCTACGCCGAGTTCGCCTCCACCGTCCCCGTGGCCGGATCGGCGTACACCTTCGCGTACGCCTCCCTCGGCGAGCTGCCCGCGTGGATCATCGGGTGGGACCTGGTCCTCGAGTTCGCCCTCGGCACGGCCGTGGTGGCCGTCGGCTGGTCGGGCTACGTGCGCTCGCTGATGGACAACGTGGACTGGCACCTTCCGGCGGCGCTGCAGGGACCGGACGTGGCGGACGGCACCTTCGACCTCCTCGCCTTCCTGCTGGTCCTGGTCCTGACCGCGATCCTCGTGCTCGGCATGAAGCTGTCCGCCAACATCACCGCGCTGGTCGTGGCCATCAAGGTGACCGTGGTCATGATCGTGATCATCGCGGGTCTGTTCTTCATCGTGGGGGACAACTACTCGCCGTTCATCCCCGACCCGGTGACCCCGCCGACGTCCTCCGGCTGGGACGCGCCACTCGTGCAGACGATCTTCGGTTACGAGCCGACCAACTTCGGCGTCATGGGCATCTTCACCGCCGCGTCCGTCGTCTTCTTCGCCTTCATCGGCTTCGACGTGGTGGCCACCGCCGCCGAGGAGACCAAGCTCCCGCAGCGCGACATGCCGCGCGGCATCCTCGGCTCGCTGCTCATCTGCACCGTGCTCTACGTCGCCGTCTCGCTCGTCGTCACCGGCATGCAGCATTACAGCCGGCTGTCGGTGAGCGCCCCGCTCGCCGACGCCTTCAAGGCGACCGGACACCCCTTCTACGCCGGTGTCATCAGCTTCGGCGCCGCCGTCGGCCTCACCACCGTGTGCCTGATCCTGCTCCTCGGCCAGACCCGGGTCTTCTTCGCCATGAGCCGCGACGGCCTGCTGCCACGGTTCTTCTCCGTCACGCACCCGAAGTTCCGCACCCCGTACCGCCCGACCATCCTCCTCGGCGTGCTCATCGCGATCATCGCCGGTTTCACCAGCATCAACGAGCTGGCGACCCTGGTGAACATCGGCACGCTCTTCGCCTTCGTCGTGGTCGCGCTCGGCGTGATCATCCTGCGCCGCACCCGGCCCGACCTGCACCGGGCGTTCCGCACGCCGTGGGTCCCCTTCATCCCGATCCTGTCGGTCGCGGCGTCGGTGTGGCTGATGCTCAACCTGCCGGGGGAGACGTGGTTCCGGTTCGCCGTCTGGATGGCGTTCGGCATCGTCGTGTACTTCCTGTACGGCCGCTCCCACAGCCGGCTCGGCGGGCGCCGGGTCCCGCTGGGCACCCGCGACGCCTAGGGGTTTCAGGAGGGCGGGCCGTGCACCGCCCGGGGCCCGGCGCACTCGGCGCCGTACGCCTCCACCCGCCGCCGCAGCTCCCGGTCGGCCGTGACCACCAGGCACGGCCGGCCTGCTGCTTCCCGGGCCTCGCGCGCCAGCTCGGCGATGAGGTCGTCCCCGCTGCCGGGCGCCGACTCCACCCGCACCCCCGGTACGGACTCCACGCCGCGCGCCCGCCCCTCCACGACCAGCACGACCTCGACCGGCCCCGGGCGCCCGGCCACGCCCTCCGCCGCGTACGGCACCAGCCGGTCCCGCAGCCGCTCGGCGGCGGCGCGCCGGTCGCGCCACCAGCCGTCCGGGACGGAGCCCACCACGTTCGCCGCGTCGACGACCACCAAGACGCTCATGGCCCCAGCCTCCCATCCGGCGCCGACAACGCCACCGCCCCGGCACCGCGAGCGCGCGGTGCCGGGGCGGTGAGGCATGACAGACGGGTTACGCCGGGACGCTCGCCACGCCCTGCGGCAGGAACCGCTTGCCGTTGACGCGCTCCGAGACGCCCTCACGGTCCAGGTACGGCGTGATGCCGCCCAGGTGGAAGGGCCAGCCGGCACCGGTGATCAGGCACAGGTCGATGTCCTGCGCCTCGGCGACGACACCCTCCTCCAGCATCAGGCCGATCTCCTGCGCCACCGCGTCCAGGACGCGGGCGCGGACCTGCTCCTCGGTCAGGACGACGTCGCCCTGCTTGAGCAGCGCGGCGACCTCGGGGTCCAGCTCCGGCTTGCCGGAGTCGTAGACGTAGAAGCCGCGCTTGCCGGCCTCGACGACCGCCTTGAGGTTCGGGGAGACCGTGAAGCGGTCCGGGAAGGCGCGGTTGAGCGTCTCCGAGACGTGCAGACCGATCGCCGGGCCGACCAGCTCCAGCAGCACCAGCGGGGACATCGGCAGACCAAGCGGCTCGATGGCCTTCTCGGCGGTGGCGACCGGGGTGCCCTCGTCGATGACGTTCTGGATCTCGCCCATGAAGCGGGTGAGGATGCGGTTGACGACGAACGCCGGGGCGTCCTTCGTCAGCACGGCCGTCTTCTTCAGCTTCTTCGCGACACCGAAGGCGGTGGCGAGCGACGCGTCGTCCGTCTTCTCGCCGCGCACGATCTCCAGCAGCGGGAGGATCGCGACCGGGTTGAAGAAGTGGAAGCCGACGACCCGCTCCGGGTGCTGGAGCTTCGACGCCATCTCCGACACGGACAGCGAGGAGGTGTTGGTGGCGAGGATCGCGTGCGCCGGGGCGACCGCCTCGACCTCCGCGAACACCTTCTGCTTGACCGACATCTCCTCGAACACGGCCTCGATGATGAAGTCCGCGTCCGCGAAGCCCTCGGCCTTGTCCAGGACACCGGAGACCAGGCCCTTGAGGCGGTTGGCCTTGTCCTGGTTGATGCGGCCCTTGCCGAGCAGCTTGTCGATCTCGCCGTGGACGTAGCCCACGCCCTTGTCGACGCGCTCCTGGTCGATGTCGGTCAGCACGACCGGCACCTCCAGGCGGCGCAGGAAGAGCAGCGCCAGCTGGGAGGCCATCAGACCGGCGCCGACGACGCCGACCTTGGTGACCGGGCGGGCCAGGCTCTTGTCCGGCGCGCCGGCCGGGCGCTTGGCGCGCTTCTGCACCAGGTTGAAGGCGTAGATGCCGGAGCGCAGCTCACCGCCCATGATGAGGTCGGCGAGCGCCGTGTCCTCGGCGTCGAAGCCCTTCTGGAGGTCGCCGTCCTTGGCCGCCTCGATGATGTCCAGGGCGCGGTACGCGGCCGGGGCCGCGCCGTGCACCTTGGAGTCGGCGATGAACCGGCCGCGGGCGACGGCCTGGTCCCAGCCCTCGCCGCGGTCGACGTCCGCGCGCTCGACGACGATCTCGCCCTTGAGGACGGAGGCCGTCCACAGCAGGGACTGCTCCAGGAAGTCCGCGCCCTCGAAGATCGCGTCGGCGATGCCGAGCTCGTAGACCTGAGCGCCCTTGAGCTGCTTGTTCTGGTTGAGCGAGTTCTCGATGATGACCGAGACCGCGCGGTCCGCGCCGATCAGGTTCGGCAGGATGGTGCAGCCGCCCCAGCCCGGGACGAGGCCCAGGAAGACCTCGGGCAGCGAGAACGCCGGCACGGCCGCCGACACGGTGCGGTAGGTGCAGTGCAGACCGACCTCGACACCGCCGCCCATCGCCGCGCCGTTGTAGTAGGCGAACGTCGGCACGGCCAGGCCGGACAGCCGCTTGAAGACGTCGTGGCCGCCCTTGCCGATGGCGAGCGCGTCCTCGTGGCGCTTCAGCAGCTCGACGCCCTTGAGGTCGGCGCCGACGGCGAAGATGAACGGCTTGCCGGTGATGCCGACACCGACGATGGCGCCCTCGGACGCCTCCTTCTCGACCTGGTCGATCGCCGCGTTCAGGTTGGCGAGCGACTGCGGGCCGAAGGTGGTCGGCTTGGTGTGGTCGAAGCCGTTGTCCAGCGTGATCAGCGCGAACTTCCCCGCGCCGAACGGCAGGTCGAAGTGGCGTACGTGCGCGCTCGTGACGACCTCGTCCGGGAACAGCTCGGCCGCACCTTTCAGGAGCTCAGCGGTGGTGCTCACTTCTCGCCTCCGGCGTCCTTGTGGTTCGGGTTCTCCCAGATGACCGTGGCGCCCATGCCGAAGCCGACGCACATGGTGGTGAGGCCGTAACGGACCTCGGGCTGCTCCTCGAACTGCCGCGCCAGCTGCGTCATCAGGCGTACGCCGGAGGAGGCGAGCGGGTGGCCGAACGCGATGGCGCCGCCGTACTGGTTGACGCGGGCGTCGTCGTCGGCGATGCCGTAGTGGTCGAGGAAGGCCAGGACCTGGACGGCGAAGGCCTCGTTGATCTCGAACAGGCCGATGTCACCGATGGTCAGACCGGCCTTGCCCAGTGCCTTCTCGGTGGCCGGGATCGGGCCGTAGCCCATGACCTCGGGCTCGACGCCGGCGAAGGCGTAGGAGACCAGGCGCATCTTGACCGGCAGGCCGTTCTCGCGGGCGAAGTCCTCGGACGCGATGATCGACGCGGTGGCGCCGTCGTTGAGGCCCGCGGCGTTACCGGCGGTGACGCGCCCGTGGGTACGGAACGGCGTCTTCAGGCCGGCCAGGTTCTCCAGCGTGGTGCCCGGGCGCATCGGCTCGTCGGCGGTGACCAGGCCCCAGCCGGTCTCGCCGGCCTCGGCGTTGGTGCGGCGCACCGAGATCGGCACCAGGTCGGCCTGGATCTTGCCGTCGGCGTACGCCTTGGCGGCCTTCTCCTGCGAGCGCACGGCGTACTCGTCGGCGCGCAGCTTGGTGATGTGCGGGTACCGGTCGTGCAGGTTCTCCGCGGTCATGCCCATGAAGAGGGCCGACTCGTCGACCAGCTTCTCGCTGACGAAGCGCGGGTTCGGGTCGACGCCCTCACCCATGGGGTGGCGGCCCATGTGCTCGACGCCACCGGCGATGGCGACGTCGTACGCGCCGAAGGCCACGCTGCCCGCGACCGCGGTCACGGCGGTCAGGGCGCCCGCGCACATGCGGTCGATGGAGTACCCGGGCACGGACTGCGGCAGACCCGCCAGGATGCCGGCCGTACGGCCGATGGTCAGGCCCTGGTCACCGATCTGGGTGGTCGCGGCGATGGCGACCTCGTCGATCGACGCGGGGTCCAGGTCCGGGTTGCGGCGCAGCAGCTCCCGGATCGCCTTCACGACGAGATCGTCGGCACGGGTCTCGTGGTAGATGCCCTTCGGGCCCGCCTTGCCGAACGGGGTGCGGACGCCGTCGACGAAGACGACGTCCCTGACGGTACGAGGCACGATGGCTCTCCTCCAGGGTGCGGGATGGCACTGCACTGCTGCGGACGCGGCTAAGCGTGCGCTTGCAGCCCCCATGCTACTTACGAGTAACCAGGCTGCACAGTCCCCCCGCCCGGAGCGGTGAACGTCACACTGCGTGGTCACAACAGAAGGGTGCCCCCTCCGCCGGAGGGGGCACCCTTTTCCGCTGCTCCTACGCCTACTGCTGCTGCTCGTTCGCGCCGGCCAGCGCCGTCACCAGCGCCGGCGTCACCTGCTCGACCTGCCAGGGCCGCGCGCCGTATCCGGCGAGCACGGCCGCGACCGCGTCCGGCGTCGGTTCCTTCGGCGGCTCCCAGCAGACCCGGCGGACCGTGTCCGGGGTGATCAGGTTCTCCGGAGGCAGGTTCAGCTGCTCCGCGAGGGCCGAGACCGCCGCGCGGGCGGCCGAGAGGCGGGCCGCGGCCGCCGGGTCCTTCTCCGCCCAGGCGCGCGGCGGCGGCGGGCCCGCCACCTGCTGACCGGGCTGCGGGAGCTCGGCGTCCGGCAGGGCCTTGGCCCGGTCGACGGCCGCCTGCCACTGCTCCAGCTGGCGGCGGCCCATGCGGTGGCCGAAACCGCTCAGCGCGGTGAGCGCGTGGACGTTCGCCGGCAGGGCGAGGGCGGCCTCCACGATCGCGGCGTCGCTGAGCACCTTGCCCGGCGACACGTCGCGCCGCTGGGCGATCCGGTCCCGGGCCGTCCACAGCTCCCGGACGACCGCCATCTGGCGGCGGCGCCGCACCTTGTGCATCCCGGACGTACGGCGCCAGGGGTCCTTGCGGGGCGGGGGCGGCGGGGCCGAGGCGATCGCGTGGAACTCCTGGTGCGCCCAGTCCAGCTTGCCCTGCCGGTCCAGCTCCTTCTCCAGTGCGTCACGCAGGTCGACGAGGAGCTCGACGTCCAGCGCGGCGTACCGGAGCCAGGGGTCGGGCAGCGGGCGGGTGGACCAGTCCACCGCCGAGTGCCCCTTCTCCAGGGCGTAGCCCAGTACGACCTCGACCATCGCGCCGAGGCCGACGCGCGGGAAGCCCGCGAGCCGCCCGGCGAGCTCGGTGTCGAAGAGCCGGGTCGGGACCATGCCTATTTCGCGCAGGCATGGCAGGTCCTGCGTCGCGGCGTGCAGGATCCACTCGGCGTCGGCGAGCGCCTCGCCGAGCGCGGACAGGTCCGGGCAGCCCACCGGGTCGATCAGCGCGGTGCCCGCGCCCTCGCGGCGCAGCTGCACCAGATAGGCGCGCTGCCCGTAGCGGTAGCCGGAGGCGCGCTCCGCGTCCACGGCCACGGGTCCGGTGCCCTCGGCGAAGGCGGCGATCACCTGCGCGAGGGCATGCTCGTCGGCCACCACGGGCGGCACCCCTTCACGGGGCGCCAGCAAGGGGATCGGCGTCCCGTCGACTGCGCCGTCTGCGACGCCGTCGTCCGGAGGGCCGCCCCCGGTGATGCGCAGTACGGTCTCTGCTGCGGTCTCTTGGGCGTCGGTCACCTGTCAAGGGTATCTGTGAACGGCAAGCGCCCGCCGACGGAACGTTCCGTCGACGGGCGTGGATGTGGTGTGAACCGGTCAGTGGATGATTCCCGTACGAAGTGCCACGGCGACCATCCCGGCCCGGTCGCCGGTGCCGAGCTTGCGGGCGATGCGGGCGAGGTGGCTCTTGACGGTCAGCGCGGACAGGCCCATCGAGACGCCGATGGCCTTGTTCGACTGCCCCTCCGCCACGAGGCGGAGCACCTCCACCTCACGGCCGGAGAGCTCGCGGTAGCCGCCCGGGTGGCTCGGGGCGCCGGGGGGACGGCGGTGCATCCGGGCGGCGGCGCCGATGGGGGCGGCGCCGGGTCGGGTCGGGTGGCCGATGTTGGTGCGCGTACCGGTGACGACATAGCCCTTGACTCCGCCCGCGAGGGCGTTGCGCACGGCGCCGATGTCGTCCGCCGCCGAGAGGGCCAGGCCGTTGGGCCAGCCGGCGGCGCGGGTCTCGGACAGCAGGGTCAGCCCGGAACCGTCGGGCAGGTGGACGTCGGCAACGCAGATGTCGCGCGGGTTGCCGATTCTGGGACGAGCCTCCGCGATGGACGACGCCTCGATGACGTCACGCACGCCGAGTGCCCACAAGTGGCGGGTCACGGTCGAGCGGACGCGCGGGTCGGCCACGACGACCATGGCCGTCGGCTTGTTCGGGCGGTAGGCGACCAGGCTTGCGGGCTGCTCGAGGAGAACGGACACCAGGCCTCCTGGGAAGGTGCGGGACACAGCCGGCTCGGGGAAAAGCCGGGGCGAACCGTGTTTGAAGGGTCACAGACCTCTTCGGCAGCCCACCCGTCCGCCTTTAGGGGAAGATCACGATTTGGTGAGTAACAATTGGGGCAATTCGGACGGGCGATCGATCATCTTACGAGCGCCCCCCTGCGATCGGGGCCACGCGCCCCCGCACTCCGGCGGCGCCGGACCCGTACGCGGCCGTCGCCCGGTCGTCGCATCGTAGGGCTCGTACGGCGCGCGCGAGCGTTCCCGTGGACCGTCAGGGGCGCTGCGGACCACGCCGCTGCGGCAGCGACACCACGCCCGCCCCCGGCGACCCCGCGCCCCCGTCCAGCGGTCCGGGAGCCGACGGCGGGAGCCCCGCGATCTGGCACAGCAGGTCGCACCAGGCCGTCAGGTGCCCCGCCGCGTCCGGCACGCCGCCCCGCCCCTCGCGCGGCGTCCAGGAGGCGCGGATCTCGATCTGCGTCGCCGGACGGCGTTCCGCGAGTCCACCGAAGTAGTGAGACCCCGCACGGGTGACGGTCCCGCTCGCCTCCCCGTACGCGAGCCCCCGCGCCTCCAGCGCACCCGTCAGCCACGACCAGCACACCTCCGGCAGCAGCGGATCGGCGGCCATCTCCGGCTCCAGCTCCGCGCGCACCAGCGTCACCAGCCGGAAGGTGCCCTTCCAGGCGTCGTGCCCCGCCGGATCGTGCAGCAGCACCAGCCGCCCGTCCGCCAGGTCCTCCTCGCCCTCGACGACCGCAGCCTCCAGGGCGTACGCGTACGGGGCCAGCCGCTGCGGCGGGCGCGTCGGTTCCGCCTCGACCTCCGGCCGGACGCGCGCCGTGCGCAGGGCGTCGACCGCCAGCGCGAAGGCGGGCGGCACGCCCTCGGGGCCCTCGGAGTGGGCGGGGTGATCGGAGAACTGTCCCTGAGCCGCAGCCATGCGGGGAAGAGTAGGCGGAAGGAGCCCCTCGCGCAGGGAGGGACACCCTCACCGGCGAAGCGGCTTGCGCCCGCATGCGAAGATTCTGGGCGTGAGTGCCATCGACAGCCCCTCGGGCCAGCAGCCGCAGACCAACGCCGTCGCAGATTCCGCCTTCCTCAAGGCGTGCCGGCGCGAACCCGTGCCCCACACCCCGGTGTGGTTCATGCGCCAGGCGGGTCGCTCGCTGCCCGAGTACCTGAAGGTGCGCGAGGGCATCCCGATGCTCGAGTCCTGCATGCGGCCCGAGCTCGTCACCGAGATCACCCTCCAGCCGGTCCGCCGCCACAAGGTCGACGCCGCGATCTACTTCAGCGACATCGTCGTCCCCCTCAAGGCCATCGGCATCGACCTCGACATCAAGCCCGGTGTCGGCCCGGTCGTCGCGGAACCGATCCGCCGCCGCGAGGACCTCGCCCGGCTGCGCGACCTCACCCCGGACGACGTCGCGTACGTCACCGAGGCCATCGGCATGCTCACCGGCGAGCTCGGCGCCACCCCGCTGATCGGCTTCGCGGGCGCGCCCTTCACCCTCGCGAGCTACCTCGTTGAGGGCGGACCGTCGCGCAACCACGAGCACACCAAGGCGCTCATGTACGGCGACCCCGAGCTGTGGGCCGACCTGCTGGACCGGCTCGCGGAGATCACCGCCGCCTTCCTCAAGGTGCAGATCGAGGCCGGCGCCTCCGCCGTCCAGCTCTTCGACTCCTGGGTCGGCGCCCTCGCCCCCGCCGACTACCGCCGCTCGGTGATGCCCGCCTCCACCAAGGTCTTCGACGCCGTCGCCTCCTACGGCGTGCCGCGCATCCACTTCGGCGTCGGCACCGGCGAGCTCCTCGGCCTCATGGGCGAGGCGGGCGCCGACGTCGTCGGCGTCGACTGGCGCGTCCCGCTGGACGAGGCGGCCCGCCGCGTCGGCCCCGGCAAGGCGCTCCAGGGCAACCTCGACCCGGCGGTCCTGTTCTCCACCCCCGAGGCCGTCGAGGCGAAGACCCGCGAGGTGCTGGACGCCGCGGCCGGCCTGGAGGGCCACGTCTTCAACCTCGGCCACGGCGTCCTGCCGACGACCGACCCGGACGCCCTGACGCGCCTGGTCGAGTACGTCCACACGCAGACCGCGCGCTGACTCACCCCGCCGCCCGCACCGCCGCCACGGCCTTGCGGGCGGCGACCTGCACCGGGTCCCACACCGGGGAGAACGGCGGGGCGTAGCCCAGGTCCAGGGCGGCGACCTGCTCCACGGTCATGCGGGCGGTCAGCGCCACCGCCGCGATGTCCACCCGCTTCGCGGCGCCCTCGCGGCCGACGATCTGGACGCCGAGGAGCCGGCCCGTGCGGCGCTCGGCGAGCATCTTCACCGTCATCGGGGCCGCGCCGGGGTAGTACCCGGCGCGGCTCGTCGACTCGACCGTCACCGCCACGAACCGCAGCCCCACCGCCTCCGCGTCCCGCTCGCGCAGGCCCGTGCGGGCGATCTCCAGCGAGCAGACCTTGCTCACCGCCGTACCGACGACGCCCGGGAAGGTGCCGTAGCCGCCCGCCACGTTTGAGCCGATGACCTGGCCGTGCTTGTTGGCGTGGGTGCCGAGCGCGATGTGCCGCTCGCGGCCGGAGACCAGGTCCAGGACCTCCACGCAGTCGCCGCCCGCCCAGATGTCGTCCCGGCCGCGCACCCGCATCGACAGGTCGGTCAGCAGCCCGCCGTACGCGCCGAGCGGCAGCCCCGCCGCCCGCGCGAGGCCCGTCTCCGGCTCCACGCCCATGCCGAGGACGACGACGTCCGCCGGGTACTCGGCGTCCTCGGTCGCCACGGCCCGGACCCGGCCGTCGTCACTCGTGAGGATCTTGGTGACCTCCGCGCCGCCGACCGTGGTGATGCCGAGGCCGTCCATCGCCTCGTGCACCAGCCGCCCCATGTCGGGGTCGAGCGTCGACATCGGCTGCTCGCCCCGGTTCAGCACCGTCACCTCATAGCCCCGGTTGAGCAGCGCCTCCGCCATCTCCACGCCGATGTACCCGGCGCCGACGACGACGGCCCGCCGCCCCGGTGTGCCGTTCAGCGCCGTGAGCGTGTCCAGCAGCGCCTGACCGTCGTCGAGGGTCTGCACGCCGTGCACGCCCGGAGCGTCGATGCCCGGCAGCGGAGGCCGCACCGGGCGGGCGCCCGTCGCGATCACCAGCTTGTCGTACCGCTCCCACACGTCGGTGCCCGACTGCAGGTTCCGCACGCGTACCCGCCGCTTGTCCGGGTCCAGCTCGGTCACCTCGCGGCGCAGCCGCACGTCGATGCCGCGCGCCCGGTGCTCCTCGGGGCCGCGCGCGACGAGCCGCTCGCGGTCGTCGACGTCGCCGCCGACCCAGTACGGAATGCCGCACGCGGAGTACGAGGTGAAGTGCCCGCGTTCGAAGGCGACGATCTCCAGCTCGTCCGGACCCTTGAGCCTGCGGGCCTGCGACGCGGCGGACATGCCCGCCGCGTCGCCGCCGATGATGACCAGTCGTTCTCGTCGTCCCATACCGACACGCTACGTCGCCGGGGTCTCCGGCCTCTCGCGCTTCGGCCGCCTCGACAGCCTCGGCCGCACCAGCCACCGCCACACCCCGTACGCCGCCAGCAGCACCGCCAGCCACGGCGCCACCGCCGCCAGGACGATCACCACCCACGTCAGGGCCGTCACCAGTGCGTTCCAGCCCCCGCTCAGCGCGTCCAGGAAGCCGGGGCCGCCGTCGTCCGTCTGCCGCGCCGCGTCCTCGCGCTCGGTGAGCTCCAGCGTGATCGTGGCCATGGTCGTACGGTCCTTCAGCGACGCCTGCTGGGACAGCAGCGACTCCAGGTCCGACTGGCGGCGGCTCAGCTCGCTCTCCAGCGTCACCACGTCCTCGAGCTTGGTCGCCTCGTCCATGAGCGCGCGCACCCGCGCGACGCTCGCCCGCTGCGTGGCGATCCGGCTCTCCACGTCGACGACCTGCTCCGTGACGTCCTTCGCCTCCGCCTTGCGGGACAGCAGCTTCCCGCCGCCCGCCAGCTTCCCGAGGACGGAGTCGTACGCGGCCTGCGGCACCCGCAGCACGATCCGGGAGGTCACGTGGTCGTCGTCGACGCGCTCCGTCGTCTCGTTCCCCACGTGCCCGCCCGCCTCGGCGGCGGTGGCACGGGCCGCGGCGAGCGCCTTGGCCGCGTCCGCCACCTCCACCGCCAGCTCGGCGGTGCGGATGACGTGCTGGGGCCGCGGGGCCTTCTCGGGCGCCTTCGCCCCGGACCCGGCGGACTCCGCGGGCTTGTCGGCCGTGAAGCCCTGACCCCCCTCGTCGGCGCGCGCCGCGCCCGGCTTCGCGGCGCCCGCGCTCCTCTCGTCCCCGGCGCTGCAGCCGGCCAGCGCGAGCGAGGCGCCGATCAGTGCCGCCACCGCGACGGAATGTCGTCGTGTACGCAAGATCCCCCCAGGATCGTGATGAGTGCTGTCCCTTCGACGTACGGGGCGCCCGGGCCGGTTGCCTCCCCGGCCTGCGAAACGGCTTACGAACCGGTCACGGTCGGGACTCGGAACGGCGTTTGCCATAGTTGAACCATGAACGCGGACACAGTGCACGGTGGCTCCGACGGCCACGTGGTCGTCATCGGCGGTGGCATCGCCGGTCTCGCCGCCGCCCACCGGCTGGCCCGCGCCGGCCGGCGCGTGACCCTGCTGGAGGCCACCGGCCGCCTCGGCGGCAAGCTCCACGCCGGCGAGATCGCGGGCGTCCCCGTCGACCTCGGCGCCGAGTCGATGCTGGCCCGCCGCCCCGAGGCGGTCGACCTCGCCCGCGCCGTCGGCCTCGGCGACCACCTCCAGCCGCCCGCCACCGCCACCGCCGCCGTGTGGACCCGCGACGCCCTGCGCCCCATGCCCAAGGGCCACGTCATGGGCGTCCCCGGCGATGCCGCCGCCCTGGCCGGGCTGCTCTCCGCCGAGGGCGTCGCCCGCATCGCGCAGGAGCGCGACCTGCCGCCCACCGACCCCGACGCGCTCGGCGACGACGTCGCCGTCGGCGCGTACGTCGCGCAGCGCCTCGGCCGCGAGGTCGTCGACCGGCTCGTCGAACCGCTCCTCGGCGGGGTGTACGCGGGCGACGCGTACCGCATCTCGCTGCGCGCCGCCGTACCGAAGCTCTTCGAGGCCGCGCGCGCCCACCGCACCCTCACCGAGGCCGTACGCGCCGTCCAGAGCGCCGCCCGGCAGCAGACCGGCCCCGCGTTCATGGGCATCGCGGGCGGCATCGGCACGCTCCCCGGCGCCGTCGCCGCCGCGATCACCGCCCACGGCGGCGAGGTCCTCACCGACACCCCGGTGCACGCCCTGACCCGCGGCGCCGCCGGCGGCTGGCGGATCCGCACCGACCGGCGCCTCCTCGACGCCGACGCCGTCGTCCTCGCCACCCCCGCCTGGTCCGCCTCCGCACTGCTCGCCGCCGAGTCCCCGGCCGCCGCGGCCGAACTCGCCGCCGTCGAGTACGCGTCGATGGCCCTGGTCACCCTCGCCTTCCGGCGTACCGACGCGGAAGCGGCGCTGCCCGAGGGCTCGGGCTTCCTCGTGCCGCCCGTCGACGGCCGCACCATCAAGGCGTCCACCTTCTCCACCCGGAAGTGGAAGTGGACCGACGAGGGCGCCGGCGACCTGCTCGTGCTCCGCACCTCCGTCGGCCGGTACGGCGAGGAGGAGCACCTGGAGCGCGACGACGCCGACCTCGTCTCCGTATCGCTGGAGGACCTCGCCGCCGCCACCGGGCTGGCCGCCAAGCCCGTCGCCACCGAAGTCACCCGCTGGATCGGCGGCCTGCCGCAGTACCCCGTCGGCCACCTCGCCCGGGTCGCCCGCATCCGCGACGCCGTCGCCGAACTGCCCGCCCTGCGCGTCTGCGGGGCCGTGTACGACGGCGTCGGCATCCCCGCGACCATCGCGAGCGCGCACCGCGCGGCCGACGAAATCCTGGCCGCCACCTCCGCCACGCCGACCCTGGCGCAGGGCACCCTGAGTGACGAGCGAGAATAGCCGTATGAGTGCGCCCGAAAAGATCCCGAACGCCGGTAAGAAGGCGAAGGACCTCAACGAGGTCATCCGCTACACCCTGTGGTCCGTCTTCAAGCTGCGCGATGTGCTGCCCGAGGACCGGGCCGGCTACGCCGACGAGGTCCAGGAGCTGTTCGACCAGCTCGCCGCCAAGGACGTCACCGTGCGCGGCACGTACGACGTCTCCGGTCTGCGCGCCGACGCCGACCTGATGATCTGGTGGCACGCCGAGACCTCGGACGCGCTCCAGGAGGCGTACAACCTCTTCCGCCGGACCAAGCTGGGCCGCGCCCTGGAGCCGGTCTGGTCCAACATGGCGCTGCACCGCCCCGCCGAGTTCAACCGCTCGCACATCCCGGCGTTCCTCGCCGACGAGACGCCGCGCGCCTACGTCTCGGTCTACCCCTTCGTCCGCTCGTACGACTGGTACCTGCTGCCCGACGAGGAGCGGCGGCGCATGCTCGCCGACCACGGCAAGATGGCGCGCGGCTTCCCCGACGTGCGCGCCAACACCGTCGCCTCCTTCTCGCTCGGCGACTACGAGTGGCTCCTGGCCTTCGAGGCCGACGAGCTGTACCGCATCGTCGACCTGATGCGCCACCTGCGCGGCTCCGAGGCGCGGATGCACGTCCGCGAGGAGGTCCCGTTCTACACCGGCCGCCGCAAGTCGGTGGCGGACCTGGTGGCGGGGCTCGCGTAAGCCGCGCCGCCCCACAGACCCGGAAGATCAGACGGCGGGCGACTGCGCCCGACGCTCCAGCGACACCGGGTCAGGCTCCGGGTGCGGGGGGGGGGGGGGGGGGGGGGGGAGGGGGGTGGGAGGGGGGGGGGGGGGGGGGGAGAAAACAAAGGGGAGCTCACTCACTTCTTCCTGCGTCGCCTTTCGTGGTGATCGCACAAA
>NZ_JBVIEN010000004.1:166369-448232 GCF_055571835.1 Streptomyces sp. NPDC030862
CGGGACCCCCCCCCCCCCACAAACCATGAAAGGCAGAAGGCGGGACGCCGCCCCCCACCCCCCCACCACCCCCTTTCCACCCCCCGCTCCCCCCCCCCCCCCCCCCCCCCGCACCGGCGTCCTCAGAAGGCTACGAGCTGGAGCCGCCACCGCAGCTCGATCCGCCGCTGCTTCCGCAGCTCGATCCGCCACTGCTCCCGCAACTGGAGCTGCTGCCGCCGCTGCTTCCGCAGCTCGATCCGGTGGAGGAGCCACAGCCGGAACCGGAGCCACAGCTCGAACGCCCGGGGTCGGAGCCTCCGCACCAGATGCCGCCCGGCGCACCGTCGGCGAGCAGCGCGGCCGAGGACGAGCCGCTGCCCGAGCCGCCGCCCCCGTACATCCGGCCCACAGCGGTCAAGGGCCCCCGGAGGCCCGCGTCCGGGACCGCCCGCACCCCGCGCAGCGCCACCAGATGTGCCGGGTCGCCGAGGTGGGCGTGCCTCCTGCCGTACGCGGTGAGGGCCGTGCGGCCCTCACGTGTGCCGAGCGCGGCGGCGAGGCGCCCGCACCAGAGGGCGACGACACCGCCGACGGCGAGGGCCGGGCCCACCGTGACGATGAGCGGCAACGGCGGGTCATCGTCCACCATGCGCCACATCAGCTGCACCAGGGTCACGGGAATGCCCGCGAGGAGCAGCAGGAGGCAGACCATCCCCTGGGCGAAGCTCCACCTGCGCCACAGGCGCCCGCTGCCCGGCGGCATGAGCAGGCCCCGGGCGGCCAGATCGTCCCCCACCTCCTGCACCACCGGGTGGCGCATGGCGGCCGACCGCACCAGGTACAGCGCGCTGCTGGGCGCCGCCTGGTAGGCGTCGATCACGGCGCGCTCGATCGCGTCGCGCGGCACCGGACGCGGTACGGAGACGACGCCGGGCCCGGCGACGACCAGGCGCCCGTCCGCGTGGAGCGCGGCGATCGCGGCGTCCACGACGCGGGCGGGCCCGCCGCTCAGGAAGGCGGCCTCCGCCCAGTCGTGGACGTCTCCCGTGGAGCCGCGCGGCCGGGAGGCGAGGGTGCCCCACAGGAGCACCGCGGAGGAGACCAGGACGCCCGCGACGATCACGAGGGCGATGACGTCCACGGCGCTCACCGCCGGGCCAGCACGGACCGGACGAGACGGGTCATGCGCCCCGGTGGCCGGGCCCCCGCGCGCTCCTTCCACCACCGGGTGAGCCGCCGCCGCGCGACCGGGTCGGCCGGCTCGTCTGCCGCGAGCAGGTGCTCGACGAAGTCCAGCGCGTCGCGCCGGTAGCCGCCGCGCATGGGCCGGGCCAGGGCGTACTCCACGAACGAGGCGCGGTAGCCGTCGCCGAGGATCTCCGGCACCTCGGGCGCGAGCTTGGCCACCACCCGGGCCCGCTTGGCCGCCAGCGCCCGGCTCTGCACCCGCACCCGCGCCCGGTCGAACCCCTCGGGCACGGGCGTCCCGGCGACGAGCGCGGACAGCAGGGCGGTCTGCGCGACCCACAGCCGCTCGCGGGCCGCGCCGGGCGCGCCGTCCTCGCGGGGGCGGGGCGCGGCGGGGGCGGGGACGCGCGCGCCCCTCCCGACGCCCGCGCCCACGCCCGCACCCACCGGTGTCGCCACCGGTATCGCCGCGGCCACCGGTATCGCCGCCGGTGTCGCCGCACCCCGCCGTACCGCGTGCGCCCCGAGGCGCACCGTCTCCCGTATCGCCGTCAGCTCCGCGGCCAGCTCCGCCGCCGGCGGGAAGTCGTCGTCGCGCTCCAGCAGGACGCCCGGCGGCGAGACGCGGGAGGACAGGTCCGCGAGGATGTCGAGGACCGGGCGGGGGACGGGGTGGGCGTGGGTGTCGTGCCAGACGCCGTCCCGTTCGACGCCGCCCGCGACGTGGACGTACGCGATCGCCTCGACGGGGAGCTCGTCCAGCGCCTTCGCGGGGTCCTCACCGCGGTTGACGTGGTTCGTGTGGAGGTTGGCCACGTCGATCAGGAGCCGCACCCCCGTGCGGGCGACCAGCTCCGCGAGGAACCGGCCCTCCGTCAGCTCCTCGCCCGGCCAGGAGACCAGCGCCGCGATGTTCTCCAGCGCCAGCGGCACCGGCAGCGCGTCCTGCGCGATGCGGACGTTCTCGCAGAGCACGTCCAGCGCGTCCCAGGTGCGGGGCACCGGCAGCAGGTGCCCCGCCTCCAGCGGCCCGGCGGGGCCCCCGGCCCGTACGAAGGCGATGTGCTCCGTGATCAGCGGCGCGCCCAGCGCCTCCGCGGTGGCGGCGAGGGCCGCCAACCGCCCCGCGTCCGGGCGGTCCGCGCCGCCCAGGCCGAGGGACACGCCGTGCGGGACGACCGTGACCCCGCGCTCGCGCAGGCGCAGCAGCGGATCGGGGAGGTGGTCGGCGCAGGTGTTCTCGGCGACCACCTCCACCCAGTCCACCCCGGGCAGTCCCGCCACCGCGTCCGCGATCTCCGGACGCCAGCCGATGCCGGTACCCAGCCTCAGTTCCGTCATGTCCCTGTCCCCCTCTGCACGTTCGTGGAGGGGTGATGGCCCCGGGGGGGAGTGATCAACCCACCCCGGGGAAGGTTCAGAGGTTGATTTGAGCTTCCGCCCGCCGGAGGGGCCTTACGGGCGGTTGGTGTTGATCGCGGTCGGCGGCCCGGGCTGTGTCGAGGGCCGGGAGGTGAACTGCTGGTCGCCCGAGGGGACGGCCGGCGACGGCGCCGGCGGCAGGTTGCCGTTGGGCGCCGGGGGACCGGACGGGCTCGCGGTCGCCAGCCCCGCCGCCTCGTTGGCGATCGCGTCGAAGTCGACCTTGCCGGTGGCTTCCAGCATCGTGATGTGGTCCAGCACCGTCTGGTTGGCGTCGCTCGCGAGCTGCCGTATCAGCGTGTTGCGGGTGGTGTGCCGCACCTGGGCGACGAGCGCGAAGACCTTGCCGTGCGCGTTGCGCAGCAGGTTGGCGAACTTCCGCTCGTACTCCTCGCCGCTCGCCGCCGACAGCTCCCGCAGCCATCCCTGCTGCTGCTCCGACGGCTGGTTCGGCAGCTCCACGCCCAGCTTCGCCGCGACGTCCCGCGCGCGCTGGTCCAGATCGGTGTGGCCGACGACGAGGTGGTCGCCGGCCTCCTTGATGGCCTGGCTGGGCGCCCGCTCGATCGCCTGCTGGCCGGCCGGCAGCTCCCACAGGCCGGCCAGCCGCACCTTCACCAGGAAGTCCCGGTCGGTCGCCGACAGCGGGCCCCACTGGGTGGCCACGGTCGACGCGTTGAGGTTGGCCTCGCCGGTGCCGGAGCGGTCGGCGTACGACCAGACCGGGAACGCCAGTGCGCCGACCGTGGCGACCAGTGCCGCGATGATGAGTGCTGTGCCGTTGATGCGTCGCAACAACAAGGTGGTGCCTCCCGAACCGAATGGCATTACTGGGAGGTACGTATACCGGTGGTGCGGCGTTCAGTTGACCCGTACGGAAAAGTCGGCGACGACCGTACTGCTGTTTGGAGCGACCTCCGTGAATCCGGCGTCCCGCACCACGGGCCGCCCGCTCGCGGTCAGCTCCGCCCACCGGCCGGGGTCCGCGGTGCGCACCGCGAGCGGGAAACCGGCCTCGCGCCAGGCCTTGCGCCGGGCGTCGTCCAGGGCCCACCACAGCAGCTGCGCGCCGTGCCCCACCTGGGCCATCTCCTTGCCGGTCGACATGCGCAGCCCCGGGTTGAGCCACAGCACCGCCTGGCCGGGCCCGACGTCCGGCAGCGCTCCGGTGTCGTCCAGTTCCGTGCCGGAGACTTGGAGCTTGGCCAGCTCCTTGGGCCAGCCGTCCACCGGTACGGGCGGGAAGACCCGCACCTCGGCGGTGCCACCGGTGACGGTGATGCCCGGCAGCTGCGACGCCTTGCGCCACTCCGCGCCGCGCGCCCGGCGCACCACCTTGCGGATCCGCGCGTCCTCCCAGTCCCGGACGGCCTGGGCCCAGGCGCCGTCGCCCAGGGACCGGTCGTCGGAGAGCATCACGACCACCGCGCGTGCCGCGGTCTCGAGGGCGTCGGTACGCGCGGGCGGACCGTCCCGCTCGATGCGGACGACGAGGGGGAGGGCGAACTCGGGGGCTTCACTGCTGGTCACCCGGACAGTGTGCCAGCCTGGCCGAAGCCCTCGCCGCGCCGCCGGCCCCGGTCGTCACGGGCTCCCTCGGCGGCACGGCCGGGTACCACTGGCGGGCCCTCGCGGCGGTGGCGGCGCTGCGGCCCGCCCGGCTCACCGCGTGGCGCGAGTGAGTACGCTCGTATGTATGGACGATCCGTACGACGACGCGTACTGCGAGACGGAGACGAAGCCGGTCCCCCCGGTCGCCGGCGACGGGCCGTACGCCGCGTGCGTCCTGTGCCAGGAGCCGACCGAGTACCCGGAGTCGACCAAGGGCATCACGCTGTGCCCGGTCTGCGAGTGGCGCGAGGCCGAGCGCACCGCCTGCTCCGGCTAGTCTCCGGCGGCGCCCCGCGTCCTACGCGGCGCGGCGGTAGCTGCTGCCGTCCCTGGTACGGGTCAGCAGTCCCGCCACCACCAGGTACCGGCGCAGGGCGGAGCAGTCCTCGTGGACGGTCAGCAGCGCGTCGTTGACCTCGCGCTCGGTGTAGCCCCGGTCCCGCTCGAACAGCGTTTCCGTCAGGTGGTTGAGCAACTGCTCGCGGCGGGCCGCCTTGCGCGGGATGGCGGTCAGCCGGCCGCGCGAGAAGAGGGCGGCCACGCCGCCGTGGGTGTTGTCGGACATGACCGGAAGCCTGGCAGCCGGGCCTCCGTCCGGGCAACGCCTTTTCGTACGACGCCGTTTCACCTGCCCATCAGCTCCGACACCTTCACGAACCGGTAGCCGCGCCTGCGCAGCTCCGGCACGATCGTGCGGACCGCCTGTTCGGTCACGGGCGCCGCGCTGCGGGTGCAGTGCAGCACCACCAGGGAGCCGGGTCGCACCCTGGCGAGGACCTGTTCGGCCACCGCGTCCGGGTCGGTCGCGAAGGCGTCGCCGCCGACCACGTCCCACTGCACGGCGGTCACCCGCGCAGGCGCGAGGGCGCGCAGCGCGTCGTCGTCGTAGCAGCCGCCGGGGAAGCGGAAGTACGGCACCACGTTGCGCACGCCCGCCGCCCGGAAGGCGTCGAAGGCGCGGCGTACGTCGGCGGCCATGGCCCGCCCGTCGCCGGCCTCCAGGGCGGGGAGCCCGTAGCAGGGCGCCTTGAAGGCGTAGTGGCTGTAGGAGTGGTTGGCGACCTCGAAGCGCGGGTCGGCGCCGATGGCCTTCGCCTGGTCGGGGTACTGCTCGGCCCAGCGGCCCGTCATGAAGATCGTCGCGTCGACCTCCAGGCGCTTGAGCGTGGCGATCAGCTGCGGGTTGTCGAACCGCTCGCCGCTCGCCGCCCGCGGCCCCTGGCCGGCCGTCATGTCGGCATCGAAGGTCAGGGCGACCGTCTTCTCGGTCCGGGCGGGTCCCCGGGTGAACACGGGCGTGAGGCCGCCGGGGCCGGGCGCCATCGTCGGCGGCGTACGCGGGGCGACGCGTGCGGGGGAGGGGGACGGCGAGGCGGTCGACGACCCGGCAGGCGGCGGGGCGTGTGCGACGCCGGAGCCGCTCCCGCCGCAGCCGGTCAGAGCGGCGGCGAGAGCGGCGAGAGCGGTCACCGACGACAGCTTCCGGGCAGCACACCGTACAGGTTCGATCACATAGTGAAACTATATGATTAATGGACGTATGGGGCGGAGCGCTGCGCCCGTGTCACCGCCACGGACCGGTGACGGCGAACGTCGTCCCCGGGGAGTAGCAGTTCACGTACATCGTCCCGCCGTCCGGCGAGAAGGTGACGCCCGCGAACTCGCCCCACTCCGGCGCCTCGGGCGTACCGATGTTCTGCGCGTTGCGCGCCATCGGGTACACCTCGCCGTGCTTGGTCAGCCCGTACACGTGCTGACCGCCGTCGCCGTCCTCGCACACCATCAGCCCGCCGCTCGGCGCCAGACAGATGTTGTCGGGCGACTCGCCCGGCAGCTGGAGGTCGGTGCTCGGCCCGAAGACGACGACCAGCGTGAGCCGGCGCCGGTGCGGCTCGTACCTCCACACCTGGCCGTAGTGGTCGGCCGCCGAGCCCTGCGAGGCGCGCGCGAAGCTGGAGACGAAGTAGACGGACCGGCCGCCCCAGTAGCAGCCCTCCAGCTTCTGGGCGTGCGTGATGCCCTTGCGCCCGAAGTCCTGGATCCGGATCGGGGTCTCGCGCGCCTGCGGGTCCGGTACGGGCACCCACTCGATGCCCTCGAACACCGCCCCGGTCTCCTGGATCGCGGACAGGTCCGGCACGCCCGGCACCCGCATCGCCTCCAGCTCGCCGCCCGCGCGCAGCGAGCCGGTGCCGCCGAGCGGCTTGTCCGGCAGGAAGCGGTAGAAGAGGCCGAACGGCTGCTGGAAGGCGTCCTCCGTCTCGTACACGATCCCGCTGTACGGGTCGACGGCGATCGCCTCGTGCTGGAAGCGGCCCATCGCGGTCAGCGGGACGGCCCCGGTGCGCCGCGGGTCGACGGGGTCGACCTCGAAGATGAAGCCGTGGTCCTTGGTGTAGCCGTTGGTGCCCGCCTTGGACTCGTTCTCCTCGCAGGTGAGCCAGGTGTTCCAAGGGGTGGGCCCGCCCGCGCAGTTGACGGCCGTGCCGGCGACGCCGACGCGCTCGCCGAGGACGTTGTTCCGTGCGTCGAGCTCTATGACCGTGCAGCCGCCCCGGGCCCCGGGGTCGTAGGTCAGTCCCCCTATCGTCGGCACCGGGGCTCTGCCGCTGTGGCTGTTCTCGTGGTTGCGCACGAGCAGGACCCGGCCGCGCGGGCCGCGGAAGGCGCCCATGCCGTCGGGGTTGCTCGGCACCCGGCCCTCGGAGCCGAGCGGCCCTCCCTCGCGGGAGAGGACCTTGTAGCGGAAGCCCTTCGGCAGGTCGAGCAGGCCGGCGGGATCGGGTACGAGCGGGCCGTAACCGGCGTGGCCGCGGGCGGCGGCCGTACCCGCGAAGAGCTCGGAGACGGCCCCGGTGAAGGCGATGGAGGCGACGGACGCCCCCGTACGGGCCAGGATCTGACGGCGTGTTGCGGACATGAGGCACCAACTCCCTGCTGGCGGACAGGAGGTGTGACGTGACCCGCACGTGTGTATCACGCGGTCTGGTGACACGTGAACAGTGCAGACGGTGTGAACCGTGCGGACCGTGCGGGCCACGTCGCCCCATCCGTACGAGAACAGCCGGACGGAAGCGTCAGGCGACCGTCAGGCGGCCGTCAGGCGCCCGACAGGCGGAGAGACAGGTGGAGCCTCGGGCGGAGCGTCAGGCGAGCTTCGCCGTGAGGGTGATCTCCGTGCCCGTGAGCGCCTGGCTGACCGGGCAGCCCGCCTTCGCGTCCTCCGCGGCCTTGACGAAGCCGGCCTCGTCCAGCCCCGGCACCTCGCCCTCCACGGTGAGGTGGATGCCCGTGATGCCCTTGCCGGGCTGGAAGGTCACGTCGGCCTGGGTGTTCAGGCGGGTGGGAGGGGTGCCCGCCTTGGTGAGGGAGCCGGTGAGGAACATCGAGAAGCAGCTGGAGTGGGCGGCGGCGATGAGCTCCTCCGGGCTCGTCTTGCCGTTCGGCTCCTCGGCGCGGGCCGGCCAGGAGACCGGGTAGCTGCCGATGCCGGACGAGTCGAGGGACACGGTGCCCGTGCCCTCGGTGAGGTTGCCTTCCCAGACGGTGTGCGCGTGACGCGTGGTGGCCATGTGGGTTCCCTTCGGAAGGACGGTCCCGACTGGCCCCAAACCTACTGCTCCACCAACCGCTTCGCGTCGCGCGCCAGCGCGGTGAGCCGCGAGATCGCCCGGAAGTACTTCTTGCGGTACCCGCCGTTCAGCATCTCGTCACTGAACAGCCGGTCGAACGGCAGCCCGGAGGCGAGGACCGGCACCTCCCGGTCGTACAGCCGGTCGGCCAGGACGACCAGGCGCAGCGCCGTCGACTGGTCCGGCACCGGCTCCACGCCCGTGAGGCAGACCGCCGCGACGCCGTCGGTCAGCGCCCCGTACCGGCTCGGGTGGACCCGGGCCAGGTGCTCCAGCAGGCGCGGGAAGGAGTCGAGCGACGCGCCGGGCGTGGCGTGCGCCGCCTTCGCCACCTGCTCGTCGGCGTACGGCGGCGGGGCCTCGGGCAGCCCGCGGTGGCGGTAGTCCTCGCCGTCGATGCGCAGCGGCCGGAAGTGGGCGGAGAGACCCTGGATCTCGCGGAGGAAGTCCGCGGCGGCGAACCGGCCCTCGCCGAGCTTGCCCGGCAGCGTGTTGGACGTGGCGGCCAGCGCCACGCCCGCGTCGACCAGCTTGCCGAGGAGCGTCGACACGAGCACGGTGTCGCCCGGGTCGTCCAGCTCGAACTCGTCGATGCACAGCAGCCGGTGCCCGCTGAGCGTGGCGACGGTCTGCTGGAAGCCGAGCGCCCCCACCAGGTTCGTCAGCTCCACGAAGGTGCCGAACGCCTTGAGCGACGGCTCCGCCGGGGTGGCGTGCCACAGCGAGGCCAGCAGGTGCGTCTTGCCGACGCCGTACCCGCCGTCCAGGTACACCCCGCGCGGCGCGGCGGGCGCGGCGGGCTTCCGCTGGAACCAGCGGCGCTTGCCGGCGCCGCTCGCGTGCGCGCCTCCCAGCCCGGCGGCGAACGAGCTCAGCACCTCGACCGCCTGGGTCTGGCTGGGCTGGTTCGGGTCGGGGATGTACGTGTCGAAGCGCACCGCGTCGAACCGCGGCGGCGGCACCATCTCGGCGACCAGCCGCTCGGCGGGGACGCGCGGCTCGCGGGCACACAGGGACAGCGGGGCCGGGGCCGCTTCGGTGGTCATGGCACGGGGGGCACTGGTGGACACGTTTCCCACTCTAAGCGCCGTGTCAGACTGCACGGCATGCGACGCCTGTTCCCTGTGACCGACCCGACACCCGCGGCGGCCGAGCACCGCGAGTGGTCCCTCGACGAGCTGGCCGAGGCCTACGCGTACCCCGACCGGCCGGGCCCCCGGCCCGGTGCCTCTCCGGCAGGGCCGTCGTGGCTGCGCGCCAACATGGTGTCCTCCCTGGACGGGGCCGCCCAGCACGACGGCCGCTCCGAGCCCATCTCGTCCGCCGCCGACATGCGGATCTTCGGCACCCTGCGGGCGCTCGCCGACGTGGTGATCGTCGGCGCCGAGACCGTACGGGCGGAGGGCTACCGCCCGGCACGCGCGCGTGAGGCCTTCGCGGCGCGCCGGGCGGCGGCCGGACAGGGTCCCGCGCCCGCGATCGCGGTGGTCAGCGCTTCGCTGGCCCTGGACTTCTCGGCTCCGCTGTTCACGCAGCCCCTCGTGCCGACGCTGCTGCTCACCGGGGCCGCGGCGCCCCCGGAGCGGGTGCGGGAGGCCGAGCGGGCGGGCGCCGAGGTGCTCGTCGCGGGCGACGGGCCGGGCGTCGAGCCGGCGCGGGCGGTACGGGTGCTCGCCGAGCGCGGCCTGTCCCGGCAGCTCACGGAGGGCGGCCCGCGGCTGCTGGGGCAGCTGGTGGCGGCCGGGGTGCTGGACGAACTGTGCCTGACGGTTTCGCCCACCCTCACTGCGGGGAACGCGCAGCGCATCGCCGGCGGGCCGTCGCTGGCGGTGCCGGAACGTTTCGCGCTCGACTCGATCCTGGAGGAGGAAGGTTTTCTCTTCACCCGGTACCGGCGCCCCTGAGGGCGTGCCCCGGGGACCCTCCCGCTGGTGGCAATAAGCGGAATAGGTCGTTCCGGTTCGCTCCGGGTGGGCACACTAATCTCGCAGTCCCCGTGCGGCCACGGGGAAGGATGGTTTCCGCAGAAGGGCATCCGAGGTGTTCACAAGCGTTCTCATGATCGAAAAGCCGCTGTCCCGGGTGGACGTGGATTTCGTCACGGACCTGCACGGAGACGAGGGCGCTTCCTTCATCGTGCTGATGCAGCCCCGCGGCGACCAGTCCGTCGTCCTGCTCCGGGCCATCGACGACGTCGCCATGGGCGACCTGAAGGAAGCGGTCCGTGAGGGCAAGCAGCCCGAGGGAAGAGCCGCCGAGCTGCCCGCCCAGCAGGCCCTGGAGCACTCGCTCCAGGCGCTGCGCGACGCGGGCTGCGAAGCCGTGGGCCAGGTCGTCGAGGACCACCCCCTCGACAAGCTGAAAGCCGTCGTGGAGGAGGCGCAGGCGGACGAGGTCATCGTGCTGACCGCACCCCACTACGTCGAGGAGTTCTTCCACCGCGACTGGGCCTCCCGCGCCCGCCACAAGGTCGGCGTACCGGTGCTGAAGCTGTTCGCGCACAACGACGAGGCGCCGACCGAATAGGCTGGGGCCGCTCACGTACCGCCACACCCGGGGAGACACACGCATGGCACCCGCCATCCCTGCCGCCGCTGCCGCGATTCCCGCAGCCATGGAACGGCCGCACTTCATCGGCATCGGCGGCGCCGGAATGTCGGGCATCGCCAAGATCCTCGCCCAGCGCGGGGCGAAGGTCGCCGGCAGCGACGCGCGCGACTCCGAGACCGCCGCCGCCCTGCGCGCCCTGGGCGCCACTGTCCACATCGGGCACGCCGCCGAGCACCTCGCCGCGGACACCAGCTGCGTCGTCGTCTCCAGCGCCATCCGCGCCGACAACCCGGAGCTGGCCCGCGCCACCGAGCTCGCCATCCCCGTCGTCCACCGCTCCGACGCGCTCGCCGCCCTCATGACCGGCCAGCGCTCCATCGCCGTGGCCGGCACGCACGGCAAGACCACGACCACGTCGATGCTCGCCGTCGCCCTCACCGAGCTCGGCCTCGACCCCTCGTACGCCATCGGCGGCGACCTCGACGGGCCGGGCACCAACGCGCTGCACGGCGACGGCGGGATCTTCGTCGCGGAGGCGGACGAAAGCGACCGCAGCTTCCAGAAGTACGACCCCGAGGTCGCCATCGTCCTCAACGTCGAGCTGGACCACCACGCGAACTACGCCTCCATGGACGAGATCTACGAGTCCTTCGAGGCCTTCGTCGCCAAGATCCACCCGGGCGGGACCCTGGTCGTCGGCGAGCACGCGGGCGCCCGCGAGCTGGCGGGCCGGGTCTCGGGCCGGCCGGACCTGCATGTGGTGACCGTGGGCGAGGCGGAGCACTCCGACGTCTGGATCCGCAGGATCACGCCCAAGGGCATGACCAGCGAGGTCAGCGTGGTCCTCCCGGACCACCACGACGAGATCGTCTTCACCGTCTCGGTGCCCGGCCGCCACTACGCCCACAACGCCGCCGCCGCCCTCGCCGCCGGCGCCCGCCTCGGCATCGACCCGGCCGCCCTCGCCCAGGCCCTCACCGCGTACACCGGCGTCGGCCGGCGCCTCCAGCTCAAGGGCGAGGCGGCGGGCGTCCAGGTCATCGACTCGTACGCGCACCACCCCACCGAGATGACCGCCGACCTGGAGGCGATGCGCGCCGCCGCCGGGTCCGAGCGCCGGCTGCTGGTCGTCTTCCAGCCGCATCTGTTCTCCCGCACCCAGGAGCTGGGCACCGAGATGGGCCAGGCGCTGGCGCTCGCCGACGCCTCCGTGGTCCTCGACATCTACCCGGCCCGCGAGGACCCGATCCCGGGCGTGACCAGCGCCCTGATCATCGACGCGGCCCGCGCGGCGGGCGCCGACGTCACGCCGGTCTCCGACAAGGCCACCGTGCCCGACGTCCTCGCGGGAATGGCCGGGCCCGGCGACCTCGTTCTGACGATGGGCGCGGGCGACGTCACGGACCTCGGGCCGAGGATCCTGGACCGCATCGCCCGCCTGGCGAACTGAGGAGGGCCCGATGGCGTACGAGGTCGAGAAGCCGGACGAGCAGTGGCGTGCGGAGCTGTCCCCGGAGGAGTACCACGTCCTGCGCGAGGCCGGCACGGAGCGCCCCTTCACCGGTGAGTACACCGACACCAAGACCAAGGGCGTCTACTCCTGCCGGGCGTGCGGCGCGGAGCTGTTCACCTCCGAGACGAAGTTCGCGTCGCACTGCGGCTGGCCCTCCTTCTACGACCCGAAGGACAGCGACGCCGTCGAGCTGATCGAGGACCGCTCCTACGGCATGGTCCGCATCGAGGTGCGCTGCGCCCGCTGCGGCTCGCACCTCGGGCACGTCTTCGAGGGCGAGGGCTACCCGACGCCGACGGACCAGCGGTACTGCATCAACTCGGTGTCGCTGCGCCTCGTCCCCGACGGGGACTGAGGAAGCCCGCGACGGGGGCCGAGGTGTCCCCGCGGTGGGCGAGGTCGTACGGCCGCGGGTAGGGGCCCGGGCGGTACCGCACGTAGCGGGGCTCGGTCGTGGGGTCCGCCTGCCGCGCACGGGCGTTGAGCATGCCGGGTGCGGTGTCCCAGCGGCCGGTGTCCAGGCGGTGCTCCAGGGTGCGCAGGGCGCCGAGTACCTCGCCCGGCGTGAAGGTGCAGTGCCCGGGGCGGTCGACGTAGGCCTGGCTGAGCAGAGCGCCCGCACCAGCGGCGTTGGCGGCCCGCCGGTAGGCGCTCTCGGACTGCACCGGGATCAGCGCGTCGCCGGTGGTGTGGACGGTGAGCTGCGGGTCGCTCAGCCGGCCCGTGAGGACACTGGTGTGCCGCATCCACCGTACGGCCGTGGGGTCGGCGGAGATCCGGGGAGCGCGGGCCAGGGCCGTGAGGTCGGCCGCCAAGGACAGGCCCGCCTTCCGGTAGAGCGCCGACACCTCGGCGTACCCCGGTGAGCGGTGGAGCATCGCCGTGTAGTCGACGCCCGTGTTCCAGGAGGGGTTGCCGCCCGCCCGGTGCTCGGCCTCCTGCCGCCAGCCGAAGGCGGGGAACTGGAGGAGCCCCCTGACGGCCGCGTACTGGTTGGCCTGCCGGGCCTCCCAGTCGGTCGGTGCCGGCTCGGCCTGCGCGACGTCGTTGTGGCCGGGGATGCGGTGCAGGGCGGCGGCGAGCGCGATGCGGGCACGGCCCTCGGGGGTCTGCTGGGCGGCGGTGACCTTCGAGGTGAGCGCGTCGGCGGCGCTCCGCGCGGCCGCCTGGTCGGCGAACCCGGTGAGCGGGATGTCCGTACGCGGAGCGAGCAGCGTCTTCAGCGCGAACACCGGATCCAGCGTGCTGTTCCAGTTGGCGACTCCGCCCTGTACGAGCCCGCACATGGACAGGGAGCCGTCGAAGCGGTCGGCGTGCCGCTCGGCGAGCCTCGTGGTGACCAGCCCGCCGTACGAGGTGCCCCAGGCGAGCGTCCGCCGCGCCGTGCCGAACTTCTCCGTGAACAGGTCCAGGGTGGCGAGTTGGTCGGGCACCGCGTCCGTCACCGCCCAGCCGTTCGTCGCGTACGAGGAGCCGATGAGCGCGTATCCCCGGGCGAGCAGCCTGGCCCGGGCCTCCGGACTCGGAGCGTTCTCGGCGGGGTTGGGCCACCCGGCAGCGCGGTAGCCGTGGCTGTAGAGGAGGACGGTGCCGTTCCAGGCGGCGGGCACGTCCATCAGGTACGCGGCGCCGGAGGGCAGCTTGCCCTCGACGTGGGCGTCCGTGGCGGCCTGCCTGGCCTCGGCGGCCCGTGTGAGCGGCGGGGGCAGTGCGGTCGCCACGCACAGGGCCAGGGTGAGCACGGCGGTACGGGCACGGGTCCGGGATCGGCTGCGGCTGCGGGTACGGGGTCCGGTTCTCAACGGGGTGTTCCTTCCGAGATCGGGGTGGCGTCGGCTCGGTGCGCGGGGGAGTCCAGGGCATCCGCGTGTGTCTCGCGCAGGCGCCACACGGCGAGTGCGGTGATCGCCGCGCCGCCGCACAGCAGCAGCGAGACCGGTGTGCCGCTGCCGCCGTACGACGCGACGAGGCTGCCGGCGATCAGCGGCGAGAATCCGGCGCCCACCAGCGTCGCCGCCTGGTAGCCGAGGGAGGCGCCGGTGTAGCGGACGCGGGTGCCGAACATTTCGGTGAGCAGGGCGCCGAGCGGGCCGTACATCGTGGACTGGGCGACGCCGTGACCGAGGACGAGGGCGAGGATCAGCAGGCCCGGCGCGCCGGAGTCCACCAGGGCGAGCACCGGGAAGGCGAGCGCGGCCGAGGCGACGGCGCCGGCGAGGACGACGGGGCGGCGGCCGACCCTGTCGGAGAGTGCGGAGGCGGCGGGCAGCACGAGCAGGGCCACGCAGGAGGCGATGGTCACCGCCGTGAGCACCTGCGGTCGGCTGTAGCCGCGGTCGACCGCGTACGAGATCATGAAGCCGGTCAGGAGCGACTGGGCCGTGAACGCGCCGATGCCGGCGCAGGCGGCGCGGAGCACCGGCTTCGGACGGCGCAGCACCTCGACGACCGGCGGCCGGTCGAGCGGCTCGCGCCTCATCTGCTCGAACAGCGGGCTCTCCGCGACCTTCAGACGTACGAACAGGCCGACGGCCAGCAACACGATGCTCAGCAGGAACGGCACGCGCCAGCCCCAGGAGCGGAAGTCGTCGTCGGGGAGAGCGGAGACCACGGTGACCACCCCGGCCGAGAGCACGGAGCCGAGCGGGGCGCCGAGCTGGGTGAAGCTCGACCACAGCCCCCGGCGGCGCGAGCCCTGGGCGTGTTCGGCGTGCTCCACGACCATCAGGGTCGCGCCGCCCCACTCGCCGCCGATCGCGATGCCCTGCACGACGCGCAGCGCCACCAGCAGCACGGGCGCCCACACACCGATCGCGTCGTAGGTCGGCAGCACGCCGATGAGGAAGCTGCCGCAGCCCATCAGGGCCATGGTCAGCAGCATCATCGACTTGCGGCCGAGCCGGTCGCCGAAGTGGCCGAAGACGATGCCGCCCAGCGGGCGGGCCACATAGCCGGCGGCGAAGGTGCCGAAGGCCGCGATGGTGCCGACCGCGGGGTCGGCGTCGGGGAAGAACAGGTCGCCGAAGACGAGCGCGGCGACGGTGCCGTACACGAGGAAGTCGTAGAACTCGACTGCCGTGCCGAGCAGTCCGGAGAGCGCGACACGGCGCAACTGCCCCGCATCGGATGCGGGGTGGGGGGTGGTGGAAGGGGCGTGGGCGGATGAGCGGGATGGCTGCACGACGAGCTCCCTTGGTGCCGGTGCCGTGACGGAGCCCCGAAGTTAGGCAAAGATCGTGCGGCCGTCAATCTTTTGCACAACCTCAGAAGACAGGTAGACGCGTGGCCGGGGCCCCACCGGTGAGCGGAGCCCGGTGGCGAGGGCGGCCTGGGGCCCTGTGCGGAGGGGTTGTCGTGGGTCCCCGCGTGCTGGCGTGCTTCCCCGCAGTGCTCGCGTGTTCCCTCGCGTGCTCGCGCGCTGCTATGCGTGCTCGTCGCGTACGGGTACGAGGTCGAGAAGGCGCGCGGAGGCATCCTCGGCGAGTGGCGTGAGCCGCTCGTGCACCGTGCGGAACGTCTTCTCCGCCTGCTCGGCCGGCCACGCGGCAGGCAGGTGCTCGACCGGCAGACGCGGGTCGCGGCGGATGACCTCCAGCCACTCCGTCTGGAGCCGCAGGCGCAGTGCGAGGGCGTCGTCCGCCTCCGGCGGCTGCGTCTCCCACGGCCGCCAGCGCAGTGCGAACGCCTCGTAGCGCGCCGCCAGTTCGGTCAGCTCCCAGGTCTCCCCGATCATCGCGCCGATGTCCATGCCGGCGTCGGCGTGCGCGCGGAAGACCTTCACGTGCCCGGACAGGCCGAGCTCGGCCACCAGTGACGACACGTCGACCTCGCCGGGTGCGATCCACAGGCCGCTGAACAGCGGTCCGAAGCCGCTCCAGGTCAGCTGCGAGCGCAGGTCGTGGCGCTGGCGCTGCCAGGACTCGGGCAGCGAGAAGCCGAGCAGGGTCCAGGTGCCGTCCCAGTGCCGGTTCACGGCACCCGTCCGCCAGATCCGCTGCTCGCCGTCGCGCAGCACGGCCGCGGAACGTTCGGTCAGGCCGAAGTACATCCGGCGGCCCTCCCGCTGACGGCGCAGCAGTCCCCGGGCGGCCATGCGGGTCAGCGTCGAGCGCGTCGCCTGCTCGCCCACCCCGGCGCGGGCGAAGACCTCGATGACACTGCCCGAGTACACGCACACGTCTCGCCCGAGCACCTGGTCGCCCAGGAACGTCAGCATGAGGGACTGGGGCCGCAGCGACTCTTGCGTGGTCACGCGGCCACCGTACGCCCCCGCGTCAACCAGGAGTCACGCGGGCTGCAGCAGGTCCCAGCGGTTGCCGTACAGGTCCTCGAAGACCGCCACCGTGCCGTACGGCTCGTGGCGCGGCTCCTCCAGGAAGCGCACGCCCGCCGCGCGCATCCGGGCGTGGTCGGCGGCGAAGTCCCCGGTGTGGAGGAAGAACCCGACGCGCCCGCCGGTCTGGGCGCCCACGCTCGCCTCCTGCTCCTCGCCCGCCGCCCGGGCGAGGAGCAGCCCCGTGCCCGCGCCGGCGCCGCGGGGGCGGACGACCACCCAGCGGCCGTCGTCCGGCCGGGGGCTGTCCTCGACGAGCTCGAAGCCGAGTGCGCCGGTGTAGAAGGCGAGGGCTTCGTCGTAGTCACGGACGACGAGGGTGACGAGGGCGATGTACGAGGTGGGGCTCATGGAGTCAGGTTATACGTATGATGGGCACCAGGTGGGGCACCTGGGAAGAATGCCGTCCATGGATGCGCAGCAGCTCGCCGAGCTCACCGCCCGTGCCCGCCGCCTCGCCGTGCCCGGGGCCCGCCGCGTCCTGGGCCTCGCCGGCGCACCCGGCGCGGGCAAGTCCACGCTCGCGGGCCGCCTGGTCGACCGCCTCGACGGGCTGGCCGTCCTCGTCCCGATGGACGGCTTCCACCTTGCCCAGGCGGAGCTGCGGCGCCTCGGTCGCGCCGACCGCAAGGGGGCCCCCGACACCTTCGACGCCGCCGGATACGTCGCCCTCCTCACACGGCTGCGCGCCGCCGAACCCGGCGTCACCGTCTACGCGCCCGCCTTCGACCGCGCCCTGGAGGAACCGGTCGCCGGCAGCATCCCCGTCGCCGCCGACGTCCCGCTCGTCATCACCGAGGGCAACTACCTGCTGTACGACGAGGGGGAGTGGGCCGCCGTGCGGGGACTCCTCGACGACGTCTGGTTCCTGGAGCTGGACGACCGCCGCCGCGTCCGCCGGCTCGTCGAACGCCACGTCCGCTTCGGCAAGGCGCGGCCGTACGCCGAGCGCTGGGTACGCGAGTCCGACGAGGCCAACGCCCGCCTGGTCGCCGCCGGCCGCGACCGCGCGGACCTCGTGGTGCCGGTGTCCTGAACGTTTCGCACGTGGTCGTCGGTCGCGAGCGTCTCGGTTGCGCGGCCGGCGAGCCGCCGCGGAGGATGGCCTGGCCGAGGACCAGGGAGGAAGCACCCCATGGACAGCACGCCCGCTCCGTTCACCGCCGACGACTACCGTGCCCGCATGGCCCGCGCCGCCGACGCCGCGGCGTCGGCCGGGCTCGCGGGGCTGCTCGTCGCGCCCGGCCCCGACCTGGTGTACTTCACCGGGTACCGCGTTCCCGCCGACACCGAGCGGCTCACGCTCCTCGTGCTCGTGCCCGGCGAGGAGCCGGTGCTCGTCGTACCGGCGCTGGAGGCGCCCGACGCGGCGGGGGCCGCGGGCGCCGCCGCGCTCACGCTGCGGGACTGGACCGACGCCGTGGACCCGTACGCCGTCGCCGCGCCGCTCCTCGACCCCAAGGGCCGCTTCGGCGTCAGCGACAACGCCTGGGCCATGCACCTCCTCGGGCTGCAGCGGCGGCTGCCCGACAGCGGGTACGCCGCGCTCACCGAGGCGCTGCCCATGCTGCGCGCCGTCAAGGACGCACGGGAGCTGGAGCGCATGGCGGCGGCCGGGGCCGCCGCCGACGCGGCGTACCGCGAGATCCTCAAGGTGCGCTTCTCCGGGCGCAAGGAGACCGACGTCGCCGCCGACCTCGCGGCGCTCCTGCGGAACTTCGGCCACTCCCAGGTGGACTTCACCGTCGTCGGCTCCGGCCCCAACGGCGCCAACCCGCACCATGAGGCGGGCGACCGCACCATCGAGGAGGGCGACATGGTCGTCCTCGACTTCGGCGGCCTGAAGCACGGGTACGGCTCCGACACCTCCCGCACCGTCCACGTCGGCGAGCCCACCCCCGAGGAGCGCCGCGTCCACGACGTCGTACGGGAGGCGCAGCAGGCCGGGTGCGAGGCGGTCCGGCCCGGGGTGGCGTGCCAGGAGGTGGACCGGGCCGCCCGCGCCGTGATCACCGAGGCGGGGTACGGCGAGCACTTCATCCACCGCACCGGCCACGGCATCGGCGTCACCACGCACGAACCGCCGTACATGATCGAGGGCGAGGAGCTGCCGCTCGTCCCCGGCATGTGCTTCTCCGTCGAGCCCGGGATCTACCTCCCGGGCCGCTTCGGCGTGCGGATCGAGGACATCGTCACGGTCACGGAGGGCGGTGCCCGCCGCTTCAACACCACCCCGCGCGAGCTCGCGATCGTGGAGTGACCGCGGGTGGACGCGCTCAGTGGTCGGTCGCGTCCGTGAGGACCACGCAGGACTCCGGGGGCAGGAGCACCGTCCCCTCGCCGTCCGGGTCCTCGACCGGCTCCCAGGCCGCCAGCACCCGCGCCGGCGCCCCCAGCGGCACCCGGGCGGGCTCCTTCGCGAAGTTGACGACCACGCGCAGGTCTCCGCGCCGGTACGCCAGCCAGCGCGCCGACGCGTCGTAGGAGACGCGGATCGCCGCCAGGTCCGGGTCGGTCAGATCGGGCTGGGCGGCCCGCAGCGCGATCAGCTCCCGGTGCCAGGCCAGCAGCCGCGCGTGCGGCTCCCGCTCCCGCTCCGCCCAGTCCAGGCAGGACCGGTCCCGCGTGGCCGGGTCCTGAGGATCCGGCACGTCCTCCTCGGCCCAGCCGTGCGCCGCGAACTCCCGCCGCCGCCCGTTGCGTACGGCCTCGGCCAGCTCCGGGTCCGTGTGGTCGGTGAAGAACTGCCAGGGTGTGCCCGCGCCCCACTCCTCGCCCATGAAGAGCATCGGCGTGAAGGGCCCGGTCAGCACCAGTGCCGCCGCGCACGCGAGCAGCCCGGGGGAGCAGGACGCCGAAAGCCGGTCGCCGGTGGCGCGGTTGCCGATCTGGTCGTGGGTCTGGGCGTAGCCGAGGAACCGGTGCGCGGGCGTCGTCTCCCGGTCGACCGGCCGGCCGTGTGTGCGGCCCCGGAAGGTGGAGTAGGTGCCGTCGTGGAAGAAGACGTGCTGGAGCGTCTTGGCGAGCGCGGCGAGCGGGGCGCGTGCGAAGTCGGCGTAGTAGCCCTGGGACTCGCCGGTGAGCGTGGTGTGCAGGGCGTGGTGGAAGTCGTCGTTCCACTGGGCGTGCAGCCCGAGGCCCCCCTCCTCGCGCGGCCTCGTCGTGCGCGGGTCGGCCTGGTCGGACTCGGCGATCAGGAACAGCTCACGGCCCTGCTCGGCGGCGAGTTCGTCCACCGCCGCCGACAGCTCCTCCAGGAACGGCAGCGCTCGCGTGTCGGCGAGCGCGTGCACCGCGTCGAGGCGGAGGCCGTCGATCCGGTAGTCGCGCAGCCAGGCGAGCGCGCTGCCCAGCAGGTACGCGCGGACCTCGTCCGACCCGGGCGCGTCCAGGTTCACGGCCGCACCCCACGGGGTGTGGTGGGTGTCGGTGAAGTACGGACCGAAGGCGGGGAGGTAGTTGCCGGACGGGCCCAGGTGGTTGTGGACCACGTCCAGCACCACGCCGAGGCCCAGGCCGTGGGCGGTGTCGACGAACCGCTTCAGCGCCTCCGGGCCGCCGTAGGGCTCGTGCACCGCCCACAGCGACACCCCTTCGTAGCCCCAGCCGTGCCGGCCGGGGAAGGGGCACAGCGGCATCAGCTCCACGTGCGTGATGCCCAGCTCGACGAGGTGGTCCAGCCGCGCGGCCGCCGCGTCGAACGTGCCCTCGCGCGTGTACGTGCCGATGTGCAGCTCGTACAGCACGGCGCCGCGCAGTCCGCGCGGGGGCGAGCCGTGCCGCCACTCGTACGCCGCGTGGTCCACGACCGCGCTCAGCCCGTCGGGCCCGTCGGGCTGGCGGCGCGAGCGCGGATCCGGCAGGACGGGCCCGCCGTCCAGCGCGAAGCCGTACCGCGCGCCCTCACCGGCCGCCGCCTCGGCCAGCCACCAGCCGTCCCGCCGCATGTCGCGCGCCATGGGGTGCCGGGCACCCTCCAACTGGAGCTCGACCCGTTCCTCCGCCTCCGGCGCCCACACCTCGAACAGCACTGGCGATCCCCTTGTCGTCGAATCCCCCGATGCCTCCATCCTGGCAAGATCGAGAACCGGAAGCACGACACTTGGCCGAACGCGCGAGCCGCGTCGCGAGGCGCGTCGCGAGTTCGCGTCGGCCGTCGGTCACACCAGGTGCACGCGCTCCTGCACGATGGGGTGGTTGGCCCGGGCGAAGTGCTTCGCCATGGGGAAGTTGCCCTGGTCGGTCGCCCCGGCGATGAACTGCGCGCCCCGCTCGGCCAGGAAGTGCGTGCACTCGACCAGCAGGTCGTACGCGTACCCGTGTCCGCGCTGCTCCGGTACGACGCCGATGAAGCCGACGATCGGACCGGCGGTGTTGCGCGCGGGTATCTGGAGGCCGACGACCTCGCCGTCCGGCGTGTACGCCACCTGCCACCACTCGCGCGGCGACGGCCACCAGCGGAAGAAGTCCAGCTCCTCCTGCGCGGCCGCGTCCGGGCCGCCCTTGGCGATGGCGTGGAGCGCGTGCGCGTCCAGCGTGACGGAGTGGACCCGGCGCAGGATCTCGAAGATCACCTCGTCGTCCGGCTCCGGCCGGAACTCCAGCCGGCCGGGCCGCTCCGGGAGCCCGCACTCCGGCGTCCAGTGGTACCGGAACCGCTCGACGAGGAGCCGCATCCCCGCCGCCTGGGCGGCCGCTATGCGTGCCTCACCCGCCGCCCGCACGTCGGGCTGCTCGCGCCACCCGGCCGGCAGGATCAGTTCGTACTCGGTCCGGTGTGCGGCGCGGCGCAGCAGTTCGGCGCCGGCCTCGTCCTCGCCGTCGGCGAAGTCGAACCAGTTGAGCAGTATGGGCTCGGTGTCGTCCGGCCCGCCCCACCAGGCGGCGCGGGCGACCACCTCGCCGTCCCGCTCGGCGACCCAGGTCCACTCCGGGCGGTAGTCGCCGCCCTCCGCCACCGTGCGGTAGTCGACACCGGTGATGACCCGGCCCACCAGCCCGGGGTCCCGCAGCGTGTGGAACAGCTGCGCCTCGTCCTCGTCGAGAGCGCGTACGGTCAGATCGCTCATGTGCTCTTCTTCCCCCTGGAGTTCCCCGCGGTCCCCTCGCAGGGAGCACGTATCAAGACCGTACCAAGGGCCTCTGACAACGGGGTTCTGTCTGGACACCCAGGCCCGACCGGGCCGACAATCACACATGTGACGTCGCATTCCGAGTTCCACACGTATTCCGCCCGGCTGTCGGACGCCGAACGGGACCATGTGCTCGGGATGCTCCGCGAGGGCGCCGCTCAGGGCAAGCTGTCGCACGACACCTTCCTGCACCGCATGGAGCTCGCCCTCGTCGCCCAGCGCCCCGACCAGCTGGCCGCGCTCACCGCCGACCTGCGCACCGAAGGCCGCTGGGCGAAGCGGGTGTTCGGCGTCGTCGAGCGGATGTCCGCCTTCACCGTACGGCTGGGGCGGGCGTGGCAGGCCGAGCGGCTGCCGAAGCTGCTGCTCCCCGAACCCGGCCCGTACCCCCTGCGCATCGGCCGCGACCCCGCCAACGGCCTGCGGCTCAGCCACGAGACGGTCTCCCGCATGCACGCGGAACTGTCCCTGCGGGGCGACCACTGGCTGCTGCGCGACCTCGGCTCCACCAACGGCACCACCGTCAACGGCCGTCGCGTCACCGGCACGGTCGTCGTACGGGCCGGCGACCTGGTGGCGTTCGGACAGATGAGCTTCCGCCTCACCGCGCGCTCCACCCGCTGACGCGCGGTCCTCCGCCCCCGCCGGGTCAGGGCCGTCCTGTCCTGGTCGCGGTCACCCATGCGGTGACCGAGGCGCCCGCGCCCGTCGCCTGCGGCAACCTCTCCAAACCGGCGGCGATGAGGGCGTTGTTCTTCTGCGCGAGGCCGGTCAAGCAGTCCTCACCGGCTCGGGCCGCCGTGGTCGTGAAGGTTTTCCAGCTCGGCTGTACGTGAGGGGCGGGCACGGGGAAGTAGGACTCGGCGTCCTCGGCGATCGCCCCGAACTCGGCGCAGATCGCCGGAAGCCTGGACTCGATCAACGCTTGGGCGTCCGAGGGCCGCTGCTGTCCTTCTTGCCCGAGAGCACGCAGCTTCGCGAGGTTGTCGTTGTAGCGGACGATAAGTTCCCGGCCGCCCAAGCCGTACCAGGCTTCGGCGAAAATCGACGCCGTCTGCGCTGCGAACCGCGGATGTGCGGCGGTCCTCGCGCGTGACGCAGTGGCGCCGTGGCGAGAGGGCTCCGGGAAGGACAGGACCGCGGCGGACATCCCGAGGGCTCCCGCGCACAGCACCCCTACGGCCAGGCGGCGCGGGAGCGGCCGCCGCGGCTCCCGCCCGGCCTGGGTGGAGGCCCGCGCGGGGAGGGGCGACCGCGGGAACCCCCGTCGGGCGGCGGAGACGACCGCGGCCGAGGCGATGCCTCCGAGGGTGACGAGAATCAGGACGATACCCAGGAGGTACTGGAACGCCTGCCAGGCCGCCACCGGCCTCCAGTCGCAGGCGGACGCGAAGATGCTGATGCTCGCGACGCAACCGTCCGACGCGGTCAGCACCCACACGCCGCCGTAGCCCACCAGCGCGGCGGCATGGGCCGCGACGAGCGCGGCGATCAGCCGGTAGCGGACGGCGAGCAGACTGGCGGCGAGCGCCGCGACCGCGGCTCCCGCCAGAAGGGCGGCGCTCACCCCGTACTGGTACAGGAGGGCACCGGCGACGCCCCGGAGCCGGACCGATGGCTGCCAGGCGTGCATGTGGGCCTTCACCCCCACGACGCCCACCCAGCACACGACGCCGCCGAGCAGTCCGGCGGACAAGACCCGACGCAGCGGCGGCAGAGACCCGTCGGGGACCGCCGGCCCATCGGTGACCGGCGCGGCGTCGCGCCCGCCGGCCGGGGACAGCTTACGAACCGTCCAGGCCAGTAGGGGCAGCAACCACAACACGGCGACCGCCGGCAGCGCGAGCGGGACGGCGACCGTCGTGCTCAACAGCGCTTGCGTACGTTGGGCCGTGGTGAGGATCGCGGTGTGCTCCCCGGTGGGGTCGAGCACGAGTGCGCCGGAGCCCTGCCCCAGGACGTTCGTCAGGAGCCCGGGCATGTTGGCCAGGATCACACCGGAGTCCTGCCACCACCAGAACCACGCGCACAGTGCCAGGCACCCTCCCGCCAGGGTCGGCAGCATCGGCGTGCGGATCGTTCGACCGCGCCAGGCAGTGGCCCACAGGGAGGCACACTGGGTCACCCACCAGGTGAACGTCAGTGCCGCGAGCGCCGACAGCAGCAGCACCACGGGATTGCCGGGCAACCAGCGGAAGATCGCGACCCGGTTGCCGAAGAGTTCCCCGACCATCATCCCCATGCCGAGCCACAGGCCCGCCCACGCCCCGGACAGCCTGCGGCGCCCGTGCAGCAGCCGGTGTACCGCCGAACGCCACAGGACCGTGCCCACGACCCCGGTGACCAGCACGGCGGGCGGAAGCGCCATCACCACGTTCCACTCCCACCGCCCCACACGGGCGATGTCCCCGACGAAGAACCACAGCTGACCGTTGACCGTGACGACGGCGGCTCCCGTCAGGAACATCAGCAGCGCGGGCACCTCGAACAGCGGTGTGGAGTCGGCCAGGGCCTCCCGCCGGAAGTCCCACCGCGGGTGCGTGCGCCAGAGCTCCGTGAACGACCGCAGCGCGCGAGGCAGCACCCGCGCGGGCGGAGCCGGCTCGACGAAGCCCCAGATACGCGGGTCCGCACCCCAGCGGGCAGCGGTGAGGTCGGCATGGAGCTCCCGGCTGCGCAGCACGTCCGACCTCGCGAGGTAGACGACCACCGTCATGAACAGGGGCAGGACGAGGGCACGCCACGCGGGAAGCGCGACCTCGTAGGCCGGCCTCTCGACGGCGTACGAGTGGGAGACGAGGATGCCGAAGCCCACCGCGTAGGGAACGAGTACGGCGCCGAGGAACGTCCTCCACAGCGCGACCGTGGCCCAGGTGAGAGTGACGTCGCGATTGCGGATGTGGGCCAGCTCGTGCAGCAGCACCGCCTCGAACTCTTCGGGAGCCGACGCCCGGCGGGCGAGGAGACCACCGTGCAGGCACACGGTAGGCCGGCCGGTGCGGCCGAACACCGCGGCTCCGGTCGACGCGGCGGACGGATCCACGACGACCCGCGGCACCCGCTTCAACCCGGCGATCCGCGACAACTCGCCCAGGTGCCGCAGGATCCGGCCGTCGTGATCCACCGCTTCCAGGGGGACGACCCGGTTCCCGCGCGCCTTCCACAGCGGAAGGGCGAAGAAGAGCCCGCAGGCCAAGGCCAGCAGAACACCGGGCACGGCCGGCCCGATCCACCAGGGCAGCATCCCGTGCTCGTCGACGCACGCCCGGTAGGCCTCGCTGCGAAGAACGTCGTCACCGGGCAGTTCGCCAGGGGCGACACCAGCCGCGTGCAGGCAACCGCTGCCCTTGTCGAGTCCGGCGGCGGTGAACGCCACGGGCACCAGGGAGACGCAGCTCGCGAGCATCAGGACGACCAGCAGGACGAAACGCATCGTCGTACCGGCCGGGAGACCCGACTCGTCCGGCCCCGCCCGGAGAGTTCCTTCGGCGGCCACCGCTCTCAGCGTTCGCCCGAGGCGTCGCCGTCGGCCGGATCGTCCCGTCTCTCCGGAGCCGGGTCCGCCGACGTGAGCGCCAGCCTGGCCACCACCGCGTCGGCGACCGCCTCGGCGCACTCCGCGGTCAGACCGCGGCGCGTCGCGGTCTCCAGCACGCGCGTACGCACCTCGATGAGCTGAGCGGTGGTCAGCGGAGGCACCACCAGCGGCTCTTCAGACCTGCGTAACGCCTTGCGCAGCACCTTCCGGGCACCCCTGAGGGATCCGTCCACCGCGGACTCCGCGAACTTCCTCGCGGTCTGGTCGAGCACGAGCCACACCACCGGGGTCACCAGCGCCGCCACCTCGCCCAGACCGAACCCGAGAGGCTCCCGCCGCCCTCCGCCGCCGTCCAGCCGCCGTACCGCCGTCGCGTCGTCGAACAGGGCCAAGCCGTCCACCAGGACCAGCTCGGCCGGCGCGACCACCGCCACCACGTCGCGGACCACCGACCGCACCCTGACCTGTCCGGCTCCGTTCGTGCCGTCGGCGGACGAACCCGCTTCCATGACCATGACGCCCCCGCGAATCGGTCGTACACCGTGTGGCCGTGACAAGGCAGGAGAGTAGTGGCTCGACCGCCCGCCGAACCCACGGTCCGATGAACTCGTACCCATGGCGCGGAGCGGACCAACGGCGTCCCGTCACGCGCCGCGCTCAGTCCGCCGACGCACGCTCCCTGGTCAGCAGCGCCACCGGCCGGGCGGCGAACAGCTCCGCCAGGGGCACCACTCCGCCGAACTCCCGCCCGTCCAGCGCGTCGTACCAGACCCCGTCCGGCAGCCTCAGCGCCGTGTCGCCCCAGCCGCCCGCCTCCGTCAGCCGCAGCGCCAGCCGGGTCACCGCCGTGACCGCCTCCCCGGAGCGGCAGAAGGCCACACAGTGCTCCGCCGCCGGCCCCGCCGCGATCAGCGGCTCGTACGTCCCCGACGTACCGAAGGCGTCCGGACGGCGCCGCCGCAGCAGGAGCGCCGCACGCGTGAGCGCCGTCTTCTCGTCGGGCGGGCCCTCCCGGAACGGGTCCCGGTTGTCCGGGTCGACCAGCGCCCGGTACTCCCGCTCGGTGCCCTGGTACACGTCCGGCACCCCCGGCATGGTCAGGTGCAGCAGCGCCGCGCCCAGCACGTTGGCCCGTACGTACGGCTCCAGTTCACGCGCCAGCTCCCCGGCCAGGTACTGCGGCGCACCCGCCGGACCCGCCGCCGTGAAGTCGGCCACGGCCCGCTCGTACGCCGGGTCGGACTCCGTCCAGCTGGTGTGCAGCCCCGCCTCCCGTACGGACTTCAGCAGGGCCTGCTCCAGCCGCTCCGGCGCGGCCCGTCCGAGCCCGAACGCCGTCTGCCACGCCACCCACGCGAGCTGCCCGTCCGGCGCCGGTGCCGCCGTCCGCCCGGCCACGTCGTCCAGCAGCTTCTCCCACCGCTGCGGGCACTGGGACAGGACCGCGATCCGCGCCCGTACGTCCGCGCTGCGCTTGGTGTCGTGCGTGGACAGCGCGGTGCCGGTGGCCGGCCAGTCGCGGGCCAGCCGTGCGCAGTACGCGTGGAACTCCTCCGGGCTCACGGCGGGCCGGCCGGGCTCCCCGCCCACCTCGTTCGCCGACACCAGGGGTGTGTACCGGTAGAAGGCCGTGTCCTCGACGGACTTCGCCCGCAGCGCCGACGACGTCTGCGCGAAGCGCACCAGGAACGCCCGCTGGTCCGGACCGTCCCCCAGCCGGCCGAGCGCCAGTTCCCGTACGACGTCGACCGCGTCCGCCTCCTCCGGCACCGTGAAGGTGGCCTTCGCCTCACGGGCCGCGTCGGCGGTGAGGACGTCCTCCGCACCGGGCCCGTAGGGCCGGTAGACCGGCACCCGGATCAGCAGTTCCCGGACGGCGGCCCGCAGCGCCCAGGGCGCGTGGTCGCGCAGAGCCGGGTCGGCGGCGCAGACGCGGGCGGCCGTCCGGGTCAGGAAGGCCACCTCCGAGGCGAGTGCGTGCGTCACCACCTTGTACGCCGCGCGGCGCGCCGTCGCCTCCCAGTGGCCGCCCCGGTCTCCGGCCGGGTGCGCGGAGCGCCGGTACAGCTCGGCCAGTTCCTCCGCGCCCGCCTCGTCGACGAAGAGGCCGTCGACGCGGTACAGCGCGTCATAGCCGGTGGTGCCCGCGACCGGCCACCGCGCGGGCAGCCGCTCCTCCCCGGTGAGGATCTTCTCCACCACCGTCCAGCAGGCCCCGCCCGTCGCCTCCCGAAGCCCGCTCAGGTACGTGCGCGGATCCGCCAGCCCGTCCGGGTGGTCGATCCGCAGCCCTTCGATCACCCCGTCCCGCACCAGTTCCACGATCTTGGCGTGGGTCGCGGCGAACACCTCCGGATCCTCGACCCGCACGCCGATGAGGTCCGAGATGGTGAAGAACCGCCGGTAGTTCAGCTCCGTACGGGCCAGCCGCCACCAGCCGAGCCGGTACCACTGGGCGTCCAGCAGCTCCGGAAGCGCCAGCCCCTCCGTACCGGCGCGCAGCGGGAACTCCTGGTCGTAGTAGTGCAGCGTCCCGCCGGCGACCCGCAGGCGGCCCAGCTCGTCGCCGATCCGCCCGCCCAGCACCGGCAGCAGCACCTTGCCGCCGCCCGCCGCCCAGTCGATGTCGAACCAGCGGGCGTACGGGGAGTCCGGGCCCTCCCGCAGGACCTCCCACAGGGCCCGGTTGTGGCGGGGCGCGGCGGCCATGTGGTTGGGCACCAGGTCCACCACCAGGCCCATCCCGTGCGCGCGTGCGGTCCGGGCGAGGGCACGCAGCCCGTCCTCGCCGCCCAGCTCCTCACGCACCCGGCTGTGGTCGGTGACGTCGTAGCCGTGCGTCGACCCGGGGACGGCCTCCAGGACCGGCGACAGGTGCAGGTGCGACACCCCCAGGGAGGCGAGGTACGGCACCGCTTCCGCGGCGGCGGAGAAGGGGAACTCCGGCTGGATCTGGAGCCGATAGGTCGAGTTGGGCGTCATGCGAACGTACGTACCCGGTTGGGGGGCTTCTGGTGCATCACCCCATGCGATTTACGTCCGACGCTACGTTACGTTCGCGTGATGTTCCGGATGTATCGCGACGTCATCGCCCTCATAGGGCCCGTGCTCCCGGTGGTGTCCTTCCTCGGACGGCTGCCCACCGCCATGTGCCAGCTCGGCAGCCTCCTGCTGGTCGCCGAGACGAGCGGCTCCCTGACCACCGCCGGGCTCGCGGGCGGGGCGCTGGCCGCCGGACAGACGGTCGCCGGGCCCCTGCTGGGCCGCGCCGCCGACCGGCACGGCCAGCGGGGCGTGGTGCTCGTCGCCTCCCTCGCCAACGCCGCGGCCGTCGCCGCGCTGGTGGCCGCCGCCCTGGCGCAGGCCGCGACGGGCTGGCTGGTGGTGCTCGGGGCGCTCGCCGGGGCGACCGTGCCGCAGGTGGGGCCGCTGGCCAGGACCCGCTCGGTGGCGCTGGCCCGGCGGGCCGGGGCCGACGACCGGACGGTGGGCGCGGTGCTGTCCTTCGAGGGCACGGTGGACGAGGTGTCGTTCGTGCTGGGACCCGCCCTGGTGGGCATCGCCGCCGCCCTCGCGCACCCGGCGGCCGCGCTGCTCGTCGCCTCGGGGCTGCTCGCGGTGTGCGGCACCGCCTTCGCGCTGCACCCGACGGCGACGAAGGTCGGGCCCGCCACCGCCCGCGCGGGCCGGGACCGTACGAAGCTGCCGGGCGCCACGCACGCGCTGCGCGTGACGATGGTCCTCCAGGGCGCCATGTTCGGCGCCTCCCAGGCGGGCATCACGGCCCTCACCGAGAGGCTCGGGCAGCCCGCCCAGGCGGGGCTCGTCTACGCCGCCATGGGCGTCATGAGCGCGGCGGCCGGCCTCGCGATGGCCGCCGTCCCCTCCCGCATCGGCCTGACCGTACGCTGGCGGGCGGCCACCGTCGCCCTGGTGGCACTCTCCGTCCCGCTGCTCTTCGTGGACGCGCTCTGGTCGCTGTACGCCGCGGTGGTCGTCCTCGGCGTCGCGTACGCCCCGCACCTGATCACCGTCTTCGGCCTCACGGAGCGGATCGTCCCGCCCGGCCGCCTCGCCGAGTGCATGGCCTTCCTGACGAGCGGTATCGTCGGCGGCCAGGCGCTGGCGCTGGCCCTGTCCGGACGCCTCGCGGACACCTACGGCCCGGCCGCCGCCTTCGCGGTGGCGGCGGCCGGGGCGGTGGCCTGTGCGGTCCTGTCCTGGACGGTCCGCACCCGGCCCCGTACCTCCGCTGCCGCCGCCCCCGTCGTCACGGGAACCGTCTAAGCCGGCCGGCGCAGGACCGTCAGGCTGCGGCCGATCAGTGTGAGCCGGTCGCCCGCGGCCAGCTTGGCGCCCTGGCCCGGTTCGATGCCCTCCGGGACGGCGGTGTCGACGATCACCTGCCACTGGCGCCCGTGGTTCACCGGAACGGCGAACTCCAGCTCCTCGGCGCTCGCGTTGAACATCAGCAGGAAGGAGTCGTCCGCGATCCGCTCCCCGCGCGGGCCCGGCTCGGAGATGGCGCTGCCGTTCAGGAACACCGACAGGGCCTTCGCGTGCGCCGCCTGCCAGTCGCGCACCCCCATCTCCTCACCCTCGGGGGTGAACCAGGCGATGTCCGACAGCTCGTCGTGCGTGCCCTCCACCGGCCGCCCGTGGAAGAACCGGCGGCGCCGGAAGACCGGGTGGTCGCGCCGTAGCCACACCATCGAACGGGTGAACTCCAGCAGCGACCTGGCCTCCTCCGCGTCCAGCCGGGGTCCCTCCCCGGACCCGGTTTCGGCCCCCGGTTCCGGCCCCGGCTCGGGCCAGTGCACCCAGGCGATCTCGTTGTCCTGGCAGTAGGCGTTGTTGTTGCCGCCCTGCGTACGCCCGAACTCGTCGCCGTGGCTCAGCATCGGCACACCCTGGGACAGCATCAGGGTGGCGATGAAGTTGCGCATCTGGCGCATGCGCAGCTCGCGCACGCCCTCGTCGTCGGTACCGCCCTCCACACCGCAGTTCCACGAGCGGTTGTAGCTCTCGCCGTCGCGGTTGCCCTCGCCGTTCGCCTCGTTGTGCTTGTCGTTGTACGAGACGAGGTCGCGCAGCGTGAAGCCGTCGTGGCAGGTCACGAAGTTGACCGAGGCCAGCGGGCGCCGGCCGTCGTCCTGGTAGAGGTCCGAGGAGCCGGTCAGCCGCGAGGCGAACTCCGCGAGCGTGCGCGGCTCGCCCCGCCACAGGTCCCGTACGGTGTCCCGGTACTTGCCGTTCCACTCGGTCCACAGGGGCGGGAAGTTGCCCACCTGGTAGCCGCCCTCGCCGACGTCCCACGGCTCGGCGATCAGTTTCACCTGGCTGACCACGGGGTCCTGCTGTACCAGGTCGAAGAACGACGACAGCCGGTCCACCTCGTGGAACTGCCGCGCCAGCGTCGCCGCCAGGTCGAAGCGGAACCCGTCGACGTGCATCTCCGTCACCCAGTACCGCAGCGAGTCCATGATCAGCTGCAGTACGTGCGGCGAGCGCATCAGCAGCGAGTTCCCGGTGCCCGTGGTGTCCATGTAGTACCGGGGATTGTCGGCGAGGCGGTAGTACGAGGCGTTGTCCAGGCCCCGGAAGGAGAGCGTCGGGCCCAGGTGGTTGCCCTCGGCCGTGTGGTTGTACACCACGTCCAGGATGACCTCGATGCCCGCCTGGTGCAGCGCGCGCACCGCCGACTTGAACTCCAGCACCTGCTGGCCCCGGTCGCCCCAGGAGGCGTAGGCGTTGTGCGGCGCGAAGAAGCCGATGGTGTTGTAGCCCCAGTAGTTCGCGAGCCCGGAATCCACCAGCCGGTGGTCGTTGACGAACTGGTGGACCGGCATCAATTCGAGCGCCGTCACCCCCAGTTCGGTCAGGTGCTCGATCACGGCGGGGTGCGCGAGCCCCGCGTACGTACCGCGCAGCTCCTCCGGAAGGGCCGGATGGAGCATCGTCAGGCCCTTCACATGGGCCTCGTAGATCACCGTGCGGTGGTAGTCGGTACGCGGCGGGCGGTCGTCGCCCCAGTCGAAGTACGGGTTGACCACCACCGACGCCATCATGTGCGGCGCCGAGTCGAGGTCGTTGCGGGAGTCCGGCCTGCCGAAGTGGTAGCCGTACACCGCCTCACCCCAGTCGATGGCGCCGGCGACCGCCCGCGCGTACGGGTCGAGGAGCAGTTTCGCGGAGTTGCAGCGCTGCCCGCGCTCCGGCGCGTACGGTCCGTGGACCCGGAACCCGTACCGCTGGCCCGGCATCACGCCGGGCAGGTACGCGTGCCGTACGAACGCGTCGGTTTCGCGCAGCTCCACCGCGGTTTCTGAGCCGTCGTCGTGCAGTAGGCACAGCTCGACTCGGTCGGCGGCCTCGGAGAAGACCGCGAAGTTGGTTCCGGCGCCGTCGTACGTGGCGCCGAGGGGATACGCCTGTCCCGGCCAGACCTGCATAGATAAGACTCTTCCACTTCTGATCCGGGTTCTGGGGATGGTTCGAGCCAGATCCTCCACGAAAGTGGAGCGAGCGCATAGGACTGCGGTGGCCGTGTCCGGTGGGCCCGTGGCCGGTGTGGCGGGAGGTGCGCGGTTGCCCGGGTCAACCTCGCGTTCCGGCGTGTCGCCCGGAGCGCTGAGCGGAGCGCGGCCGGTGTGCGGGGGCCGCCCGGGCGGCCGGGCGGCGGCCGGGCATGGACGCGACCATTATGAATCCGCTCACTCCGTCCGGGCGGCGGCCCCGGAACGGCCGGTTCCGAAGCGGACGTTGGGAAAAGAGCCTGTGCATCCGGCTGCACCGGCTCCCGCTCCCGGAGTACCCTTCCTTGATCGTTGGAGACGGGTGTCCGGAGAGCTGAAGGCGGTGCGCGGGTGAGCTCGGGAGGGTTGGAGCTGCCCCCAGGTGACGCAGGTCATGAGGGGGACTCCACTGACCCCGCTGATGTCCCGCCCGGCGCGGTCTCACTCGCCCGGCCGATGGAGATCGGTGCGGAGCTGGACTGGGGTGCGGAGGCCTGGAACGAGGTGCGCACCCGCGCCCAGCGGGCGGGACGCGCGTACATCTGGCTGAATCTCGTCGAACAGCGGCTGCGCGCGGTGGTGGCCGCCGTGCTGCGGCCCATCTACGAGCCGGTCCACGGCGAGGACTGGGTGGTGGCCGCGGCCGGGCCCGCCGGGCAGGAGTGGGTGCAGCGCGCCGTCGCCGTGCGCGAGGTCTCCCGCCGCAAGGGCTACCTCCTGGACCCCGCCGACGACAACGTCCTCAGCTTCCTCACGCTGCCGCAGCTGCGGGAGCTGATGGTCCAGCACTGGCCCTGCTTCGAGCCGTACTTCGACGACCGCCGCGAGGTGGAGCTCGCCCTCGACGAGCTGGAGGTCACGCGCAACGTGGTCTCCCGTAACCGGGCGCTGTCGCGCACCGTGCTCGACCAGTCCGAGCGGGCGTCCGCCCGGCTGCTGGAGATCCTGGGCGGCAGTGCGGGCGTGCCGTCCGCGCACCGGCTGCCCGTCGACGCGGTGGAGGACCTCGTCGGCGACCGGTACGCGGACGTGGTCTCGGTCCACCCGGACCGGGTGCGGCTCCAGCGGCAGCTGCCGGCCGAGGACCTCTTCGGCGGGGCGCGGCGCCTCGACGCCATCGGCATAGGCCTCAACCTGCTGGTGCAGAACTTCTCCGGGCGGCGGCTGGTGCGGCTCGCCGAGTCGGGCTGCCGGATACGGCTGCTCTTCCTCAACCCGGCCAGCAGCGCCGTCAAACGGCGCGAAAGGGAATTGGGGATCAAAAAGGGCGAATTGAGCCGCTCGGTGGAGATGAACATCCTCCACATGCGGCGCGTCCGGTCCCGGCTGCGCGACCCCGGCGCCTTCGAGATCCAGGTCTTCGACGAGACGCCCCGCTTCACCGCGTACCTGGTCGACGGGGACGGCCCGGACGGCGTCGGCGTCGTCCAGACGTACCTGCGCCGGGCCCGGGGCATGGAGGCGCCGGTCCTGGTGCTGCGCGGCGGCCGGCGACCGGTCGTCACCTCGGGAACCGAGCCGGACCACGGGCTGTTCGAGACCTACCGCGAGGAGTTCGAGTCGGTGTGGGCCGACTCGCGCCCGGTCTCCTGACCTGCGGTCCCCGTTCTTTCGGGCCGATTGTCAGTGGTGCGTGCGAAGGTGAAGACCAAGACGCGACGGGGGGAGTGCACCGCACGGGGGCGCACCACCGCACCACAAGGAGGTTCAGCATGGGCTGGCACGGGGAGACGCTGGTCGGCTTCGACCTGGAGACGACGGGCACGGAGCCGCTCGAAGCGCGCATCGTGACGGCCGCGATCGTGGAGGTACGGGGCGGGGAGACGGTGGTGCGCCGCGAGTGGCTGGCCGACCCGGGCATCCTCATCCCCGCCCAGGCCTCGGCGATCCACGGCATCAGCAGCGAGCGCGCCGCGGCCGAGGGCCGCCCCGCCCGCGAGGTGGCCGACGAGCTCGCCGACACCCTCGTCGGCTACTGGTCGCGCGGCGTGCCGGTCGTGGCGTACAACGCCGCCTTCGACCTGACGCTCCTCACGGCCGAGTTGCGGCGGCACGGGCTGCCGGGCCTGGCCGAACGGCTGGGCGGCGCCCCGATCGGTCCGGTGGTCGACCCGTACACCATCGACCGCGCCGTCGACCGCTACCGCCGCGGCAAGCGGAACCTGGAGGCGGTCTGCGGGGAGTACGGGGTCGCGCTGGACGGCGCCCACGAGGCGGCCGCAGACGCGCTGGCGGCCGTGCTGGTGGCCTGCGCGATAGCGGAGCGGCACGCCCCGGTCGGGGCGCTGACGGCGGCTGAGCTGCACGAGCGGCAGATCCGCTGGTACGCGGAGTGGGCCGCCGACTTCCAGAGCTTCCTGCGCCGCAAGGGCACACCGGACGCCGTCATAGACCCGGCGTGGCCGCTGCGCGACCTGGCGCCGGCGGCCGCGCCCACTGCGGGCTGAGCGCGCGTCAGCGCTCCGGGGAGCCGTGCTCGGCCAGGAAGTCGAGCAGCAGCGCGTTGACCCGCTCCGGGGCGTCCAACGGGAGCCAGTGACCGGCGCCCTCGACCCGCTCGTACCGCCAGGAGCCGGCCACGTACTTCTCCGTGCCGGTCATCGACCGCTCGGTCAGGAACCGGTCGCCCGTGCTCCACAGGCCCAGGACCGGGCCGGGGAGCGGCGGCAGCGGCAGCGGCGGGCCGAACGCCACCTCGGGAGGCAGGCCCTTGCGGTACAGCGCCAGTGCGGCCGTCAGCGCACCCGGCGCGCGCAGTGCGTCGACCCGCTCGTCCCGGTCCGGGTGCTCGGTGAGCATCTCGCGGAGGTTCGCGAAGTCGTCGCGGGACAGCCATTCCTCGGCGAGCCCCTCCATCCGGAACAGCAGCATGTACCAGGACCTCGCCCGCTGCTCCCAGCCGGCCGACAACAGCCCGCCCAGGTGCCCCACCGACAGCAGGGAGAGACTCGCCACCCGGTCTGGGGCCGCCCCGGCCAGCCCCTGCACGATGCCGGAGCCCCAGTCGTGCCCGACGAGGTGGGCGCGCTCGACCTCCAGCCGGTCGAGCAGCCCCAGCAGATCGGCCACGAAGCGGCCGGGGGCGTACGCCTCGATGCCCTCCGGGCGGTCGGAGCCGCCGAAGCCGCGCAGGTCGGGGGCGATGGTGCGGTAGCCGGCGGCGGTCAGCGCGGCCACCTGGTGGCGCCAGAGGTCATGGCTGTCCGGGAAGCCGTGCACGAGGAGGACGGGGGCGCGGCCGTCCGCCGTCGCCACCCCGCTGTCCTGCACCTCCAGCGCCACTTCGCCGAGTTCCACCCGCATCGCAAGCCTCCGGTCGGGGAAGGGAGTTGATCACCATCATGTCAGAACGGGTACCAGCGCACCCCGGGGTCGCCCTCCCGCAGCGACGCCACCCGGCGGCGGAACTCCGCGAGCGCCTTCGGGTTGGTGGGGGCGTGCTGGGCGACCCAGGCGCAGCTCGCCGTCTCCCGCGCGCCGCGCAGCACGGCACACCCCTCCCACTCGCGTACGTCCCAGCCGTACGCCGCGGTGAAGGCGTCGTACGCCGCCGGGTCGAGCCCGTACCGGTCCCGGGAGAGGGCGAGCACCACCAGATCGTGCTCCCGCAGGTCCGACGAGAAGGTCTCCAGGTCGACCAGGACCGGGCCGTCCGGGCCGACGTGGACGTTGCGGGTGAGCGCGTCACCGTGGACGGGGCCCGGCGCCAGGCGCGGGGTCAGCGCGGCCGCCGCCGACGCGAATCCGTCGCGCCGCTCCCGCAGGTACTCCGCGTCCGCCGGGTCGATCGCGTCACCCGCCAGGCGCAGCCAGCGCTCGACCCCGCCGAGCAGGTCACGGCGCGGCAGCCCGAACGCCGGTCCGGGCAGCGCGTGGACGCGGCGCAGCAGCGGTGCGAGGTCCCTGGGTTCGGCCGGGCGCACGGCGTCCGGCAGCCGGTGCCAGACGGTCACCGGGTGGCCTTCCACCAGCCGGGGCTTCGGCTCGGCGGCCCGTACGGCAGGGACACCGGACTGCTCCAGCCAGGAGGCGACGGCCACCTCCCGCGCGGCCCGCTCCAGCAACTCGGCCCCGCGGCCCACCTTGACCACCAGGTCACCCGCGGCGAAGACCGCGTTCTCACCCAGCGCCAGCAGTGCCGCCCCGGGCTCCACTCCGGCGGCGTCCAGGACCTCGCGCGCCCGCGCCTCGTCCATGGCGTCCCTCCTGTACCCGGCTGTACACGGCCGTACCCGTCGGTGCCGTTGTCATCCGTTCCGCATCCGTTCCGAACGGCACAGTCTCGCATTCGCGCAGGCCCGCTTGACGAACCGACGGCCCCTCAGGACGATGACGCAAGGCTGGCTCACCTTTACAAAGGGGGCGATTCCGTGACATTGGCCACCGCGACGGAGCGGTCCGGTGGGAAAGCGGGCGGACCCCCACGTCGGTCGGAGCGCCGACCGGTGCGGCGCCGGCCCCTGGACCACGGGGCCTGGTTCCTGGTCCTGCCCGCCCTGATCCCCATCCTGGTGCTCAGCGTCGGCCCCCTCCTCTATGGCATCGCTCTGGCCTTCACGGACGCCCAGTCCGGGCGCACCCAGGCCACGCGCTGGGTCGGCACGCTCAATTTCCAGGACCTGCTGCACGACACGCTCTTCTGGGAGTCGTTCCGCATCGGGCTGCTCTGGGCGCTGGGCGTCACCGTTCCGCAGTTCTTCCTCGCCCTGGGCCTCGCCCTGCTGCTGAACCAGAACCTCCGCTTCCGCTGGCTGGCGCGGGCGCTCGCGATCATCCCCTGGGCCATGCCCGAAGTGGTCGTCGGCATCATGTGGCGGCTGGTCTACCACCCGGACGCCGGGGTCCTCAACGAGACCCTGCGCGACCTGGGCCTCGGTGACGGCCGCGCCTGGCTCACCGGCCTCGCCACCGCGCTGCCCGCGGTGATCCTCGTCGGCATCTGGGCGGGCATGCCGCAGACGACGGTCGCGCTGCTCGCCGGGCTCCAGAACACCCCGCGCGAACTCCACGAGGCGGCGGCCCTCGACGGCGCGGGCGCGTGGCGCCGGTTCCGTACCGTCACCTGGCCCGCGCTGAGGCCCGTCGCCCTCGCCATCACCGCGCTCAACTTCATCTGGAACTTCAACTCCTTCGCGCTGGTGTACGTCCTGACCAGCGGCGGCCCCGGCGGCCGCACCCGGCTGCCCATGCTCTTCGCCTACGAGGAGGCCTTCCGCTACGGGCAGTTCGGCTACGCGGCGGCGATGGGCTGCGTGATGGTCGCCGTCATCTCCGTACTCCTGGCGCTGTATCTCGTGGGGCGGCTGAGGGGAGGCGAGGAGCGGTGAGGGATCCACGCACGGACCTCGGCGCCCCCGGCGCGGGTGCGCGGCCCGAAGGGGCCCACGGTGCGGGTGCGCGGCCGGGAGGCGCCCGGGCGGCGGGTGGTTGGCTCGGGCGAGTCCGGGACATGGCCGCCCGGCTCGGACGTGCGCACCGTGCGGGCACCTCGGCCGGCCATCTAGGCCATGTCGGCCATGCCGGCCGGTTCCGGCGTACCGCCCCGGGCGGCCATGTCCGGCGGTCCCGGCGGGCCGGCCGGGCCGGGCAGTACGCCGCCCTCCTCGCGTACCTCGTCTTCCTCGCCTTCCCCTTCCTCTGGCTGGTCTCCACCGCCTTCAAGCCCGCCCGCGAGCTCGGCTCCCTGCACCCCACCTGGATCCCCGAGGACCCCACCCTCGCCAACTTCCGGCAGGCCTTCGGCGAACAGCCCCTGCTCCAGGCCGCCGCCAACAGCCTGACGGCGGCGCTCGGCGCCGCCCTGATCACCGTCACCCTCGCCACGCCCATGGCCTACGTCATGGCGCGGCACCGCGGGAGACTCTCGGCCGCCGCGACCGGGTGGGTCGTGGTCAGCCAGGCGTTCCCGTTCGTCCTGGTGATCATTCCGCTCTTCCTGGTGCTGAAGAACCTGCACCTGATCAACACGCTGCCCGGGCTGGTGATGGTGTACGTGGTGTGGTCGCTGCCGTTCGCGCTGTGGATGCTGGCCGGTTACGTACGGGCCGTGCCGGCCGAGCTGGAGGAGGCGGCCGCCGTCGACGGGGCGGGCCGGCTCCGTACGCTCGTCTCGGTCACCGCGCCGCTGCTGGCGCCGGGCATCGTCGCCACCGCGCTCTTCGCCTTCATCACCGCGTGGAACGAGTTCTTCTTCGCGCTCGTCCTGCTCAAGACCCCGGAGAAGCAGACGTTGCCGGTCGTCCTCACCCACTTCCTCGGCGCGGAGGGCGTCGCCGACCTCGGCCCGCTCGCCGCGGCCGCGTTCCTCGCGACGCTGCCGTCGCTGGTCGTCTTCGCCGTCATCCAGAAACGGATCACGGGCGGCATGCTCGCCGGGGCGGTGAAGTCCTGATGGATCCGCGACGGACCGTCATCGCCGTGGTCGCCGCGCTCGGGCTGCTGCTGGCCGGCTGTTCCGGCGGCGGAGACGACCGCACGCCCGGGCGCATCGTGCTGCGCTTCCAGTCCCTCGCCTGGCAGCAGGAGTCCGTCGAGGCCAACAAGCAACTGGTCGCGGAGTGGAACGCCGCCCACCCCGACGTCCAGGTGCGGTACGTCCAGGGCAGCTGGGACAGCGTCCACGACCAGCTCCTCACCTCCTTCGAGGGCGGCGAGGCGCCCGACGTCATCCACGACGCCTCCGACGACCTCGCCGACTTCGCGTACGGCGGCTACCTCGCCGACCTGCGCGGCCTGCTGCCCGCCCGTCTGACGGCGGACATACCCGAGCGCAGCTGGCAGACGACGACCTTCGGCGGCGGCGTGTACGGCGTGCCGTTCCTCCAGGAGCCGCGCGTGATCATGGCGAACAAGAAGCTCCTGGAGGCGTCGGGCGTCCGGATCCCCACGCCCGCGAAACCATGGAGCTGGGAGGAGTTCCGTCAGGTCGCGCGCGACCTCACGGCGACGATGGGGGAGGGCCGGTACGCCGTCGCCTGGCCGCTCAAGGAGCCGGTCTCCGTCTCCCTCAACCTGGGCCTGTCGGCGGGCGGGCGGCTCTTCCACCGCGAGGGCGACGGCAAGGTCCGCATCCGCTTCACCGACGGCGACGCCGTCATGCCCGGCACCGTCCACGACCAGATCACCGCCGACCGCACCGCGCCCCGCTCCACCCTCGGCATGGGCGGCTCGGACACCCTGCCCGGTTTCTTCGGCGGCCGGTACGCGATGGTGCCGCTCGGGTTCTCGTACCGCCAGCAGATCGCGCAGCAGGCACCCGAGGGCTTCGAGTGGATGGTGCTGCCCGCGCCGGCGGGGGAGGGCGGGCTCGCCCAGGGGGTCAGCCCGCAGACCCTGTCGATCGCCGAGGACAGTCCGTACAAGAAGGAGGCCGCGCGCTTCATCGACTTCCTGCTGCAGCCGCGCAACATGGTCCGCCTGGCGCGCGGTGACTGGATGCTGCCGACCGGGACGGAGGCGCTCGGGGACCCGTCGCTGCACACCGCGAAGGACGGCTGGGCGACCGGCGTGGCGCTGGCGGAGCACCTGCGTCCGGCTCCGGCGCAGTCCGTACGCGGGTATCCGGAGTGGAAGGACAAGGTCGCCACCCCCGCGTTCCAGGAGTACTACAGCGGCGCCATCGACGCCGAGGAACTGGAGAGACGCCTGGTGCGGGACGGGAACCTGGTGCTGGCCCGCTACCAGAGATAGGCCGACCCGGATATTCGACGTTGCACGAGACGTCTCGTCTCGCCTAGGGTGTGGGTATGACCTCAGTCGCCCGCGCCCACATCGCCATGTTCTCCATCGCCGCCCACGGCCATGTGAACCCCAGCCTCGACGTCATCCGGGAGCTCGTCGCCCGGGGTCACCGCGTCAGCTACGCGATCCCCGCGTCCTTCGCGGACAAGGTCGCCGCCACCGGCGCCGAGCCGGTCGTCTACACCTCCACCCTGCCGACGGACGACGACCCGGAGGCGTGGGGGACGGAACTGATCGACAACATCGAGCCGTTCCTGCACGACGCCATCCACGTCCTCCCGCAGCTCGCCGCGGCGTTCGACGGCGACGAACCGGACCTCGTCCTCCACGACATCACCTCCTATCCGGCGCCCGTCCTCGCCCACCGGTGGGGCGTCCCCGCCGTGTCGTTGTGGCCGAACCTCGTCCCCTGGGAGGGGTACGAGGAGGAGGTCGCGGAGTCGATGTTCGCGGAGCTCAAGGCGTCCGAGCGCGGCAAGGCGTACTACGCCCGCTTCGAGGCGTGGCTCGCCGAGAACGGTGTCGACACCCATCCCGACCGGCTGATATCCCGGCCCCGCAAGGCGGTCGTCCTGATCCCCAAGGCGCTCCAGCCCCACGCCGACCGGGTCGACGAGTCCGTGTTCACCTTCGTGGGCGCCTGCCAGGGCGACCGCGTCGAACAGGGCGACTGGCAGCGGCCGGCCGACGCGGAGAAGGTCCTGCTGGTGTCGCTGGGCTCGACGTTCACCAAGCAGCCGGACTTCTACCGGGAGTGCGTCAAGGCCTTCGGTGACCTGCCCGGGTGGCACGTCGTCCTCCAGATCGGCAAGTACGTCGACCCGGCCGAACTCGGTGACGTACCGGCCACCATCGAAGTCCACGACTGGGTGCCCCAGTTGGCGATCCTGCGCCAGGCCGACGCGTTCATCACCCACGCGGGTGCGGGCGGCTGCCAGGAGGGCCTCGCGACGGGCACGCCGATGGTCGCGGTTCCGCAGGCCGTCGACCAGTTCGGCAACGCCGACATGCTGGAGTCCCTCGGCGTCGCCCGCCACCTCCCGAGGGCCGACGCCACGGCCGACGCCCTGCGCACGGCCGTGCTCGACCTGGTCGCCGACCCCCGGGTCGCCGAGCGCGCCGAGGCCATCCGCCACCAGATGTCGGCCGAGGGCGGCACGCCGCGCGCGGCGGACCTCATCGAGGCGGAGCTTCCGACGGCGTGACCCTTGCCGGGTCCCGAGGTGCCGGGGGCCGGGGCGGGGGCGCTCAGTCCAGACAGAACTCGTTGCCCTCGATGTCGAGCATCGGGATGCACGCGTCATTGCCGTCATACAGCGTCTGCACGTGAACCGCGCCGAGCGCGACCAGCCGTGCGCACTCGGCCTCGAGCTTGGCCAGGCGCTCTTCGCCCACGAGCCCGGTGGCGACCCGTACGTCGAGATGCACCCGGTTCTTGACGACCTTCCCCTCGGGGACGCGCTGGAAGAACAGGCGCGGGCCCACCCCCGAGGGGTCGACGCAGGCGAACGCCGCACCCCGCCGCTCAGGAGGCCGAGAGCGGTCGAAAGCCTCCCACGAGGCGAACCCCTTCGGCGGAGGAGCCACGACGTACCCGAGCACCTCGCACCAGAAACGAGCGACGCGCTCGGGTTCCGCGCAGTCGAAGGTGACCTGGAACTCCTTGATCGATGACATCGGCGCACCATAGCAAGGTGCTCCGTCTCCCCAACACGCCGCCGTCCGACGGTGCTTCGCATGATCCCCGTCGCTCGACGAACTCCTCGCGCACTGTGAGGAGTACCGGTGGGCGACGGCCCGGGGCCCGCGGTGTAGACGTAGGCGCGAGCGGTCGGGCCAGCCGCTGACGAGCCGAGTCGGCGTCCGTGTCGTCCGGCTCGGGGAGGGCGACATCGAGGCGGAGCTGTTCATCCGGATCGACCCCGCCTTCATTCCAGGGCCGTGAGGAAAAGCCGGCCCCGGCTGAGCGCCCGGTGTGGTCGGCGAACGCCTCGGCCCCGGTGCGGAGTTGGGGACGAAGAGGGTTCCTGGCCTGCGCACTTCTCGTGGAGGTCTCGTGAAGTCGATGGGGTCGTAAAGGATTCAAGGAGACCGCTTTACTCGACTTGCCCCCATTTCTTATTACGAACACTTGTTGAGTAAGTCACAGGCGTATGAAGCTCTTGATCTAGGCGCGTCAATCGGTCAGGGTTTCGAACCAACCCCCGGAGATTTTCCGTCCGGAGGTCAATCCCCCCACAAATGATGACGAGGAGACCCCTCTTCATGACCACCCACAAGCGCGCCCGCCGGATCAAGCTCGCCACGGCCATCGCCGCCGTCGCCGGAGTGACCGCCCTCAGCGCGCCCCACGCCTCCGCCGGTACCGCGCCCGAGGCCGCGGCCGAGGGCTCCGTGTACGGCCTGGGCGCCGAAGGCGCCGTCGCCGGGAGCTACATCGTCCTGCTGGACGAGAAGGCGGACAAGGCCAAGCTCGCGCAGGAGTACGGCGGCAAGCTCCAGCGCGCGTACAGCTCGGCCGTCAACGGCTTCTCCGCCAACGGGCTTTCGGAGACCGAGGCCAAGCGACTGGCGGCCGACCCGGCCGTCGCCAAGGTCGTCCAGAACAAGAAGTTCACGATCGACGCCACGCAGGCCAACCCGCCGTCCTGGGGCCTCGACCGCGTCGACCAGGCCGACACCGCGGGCGACAGCGCGTACACCTACCCCGACGGCGCGGGCGAGGGCGTCACCGCGTACGTCATCGACACCGGCGTCCGCGTCAGCCACAAGGACTTCGAGGGCCGCGCCGTCTCCGGCTTCGACGCCGTCGACAACGACAACGATGCCGACGACGGCAACGGCCACGGCACCCACGTCGCCGGCACCATCGCCGGCGCCGCCCACGGCGTCGCGAAGAAGGCGAAGATCGTCGCCGTACGCGTCCTCGACGACAACGGCTCCGGCACCACCGAGCAGGTCGTCGCGGGCATCGACTGGGTCACCAAGAACCACCAGGGCCCGTCCGTCGCCAACATGAGCCTCGGCGGCGGCGCCGACGAGGCCCTCGACGAGGCCGTCCGCAAGGCCATCGCCGCCGGCGTCACCTTCGGCGTGGCCGCCGGCAACGAGTCCCAGGACGCCGGCCAAGGCTCCCCGTCCCGCGTCCAGGAAGCCATCACCGTGGCCTCCTCCACCAAGGACGACCAGCAGTCGGACTTCTCCAACCACGGCGCGGTCGTGGACCTCTACGCCCCGGGCTCCGACATCACCTCCGCCTGGAACGACAGCGACGAGGGCACCAAGACCATCTCCGGCACCTCCATGGCGACGCCCCACGTCGTCGGCGCCGCCGCCGTCTACCTCGCGGGCCACAAGGACGCCACCCCGGAGCAGGTCGCCAAGGCCCTCGTCGACGGCGCCACGTCCGGCAAGATCTCCAACCCCACCGGCTCCACCCCCAACAAGCTGCTGAAGATCGTCGAGTAGCAGCTCCGCGGAGCCCTTGACCGGCGGCCGCCGTGCCCTCCCCCACGGGGCACGGCGGCCGTCCTATGGTGTGCCCATGGCGACGAGGTACGCCGCGCTCCTGCGCGGCATCAATGTCGGCGGCCACCGGAAGGTCCCGATGGCCGAGCTGCGCACGGTCCTCACGGGCCTCGGACTCGGCGACGTACAGACGTATCTGCAGAGCGGCAACGCGGTCTTCAGCAGCGGGTCCGACGACGGCGAGGACGGCGAGGAGGCGCTCCGCGCCCGGCTGGAGCAGGCCATCGAGAAGCACTTCGGCTTCCCCGTCGACTGCCTCGTCCGTGAGGGAACGTATCTGCGCGCCATCGCCGACGCCTGCCCCTTTCCCGCCACCCAGCTGGAGGGCAAGCAGCTGCACGTCACCTTCTTCTCCGAGCGGGTCGGCCCGGAACGGTTCGCCGGGCTCGACCAAGCCGCCTTCCTGCCCGAGGAGTTCCGGCTCGGCGACCGGGCGCTCTACCTGTACGCCCCCGAGGGCCTGGGCCGCTCCAAACTGGCCGAGGCGCTCGGACGCCCGGCCGTGACCAAGGGCATCATCGGCACCACCCGCAACTGGAACACCGTCGTCAAACTGGTGGAGCTCACCCGTGACTGACCGCACCCACGCCCACGACCGCGCCCGGGACCACGACCACACCCCGGCGGTCGCGGCGGCGATCGAGGGGGAACTCCGCCTGCTCGACCCCGCCGTACGCAGCGACCCCGCCCTCTTCGCGGCGCTGCTGCACCCGGACTTCCACGAGTTCGGCAGGTCCGGCCGCCACTGGGACCGGGCCTCCATGATCGCCGAGATCACCACGGCCACCGCGGACGACGCCTCGCCGTCCGCGCCCTTCACCACCTCGCGCATGCGCGGCGTGCAGCTGGCCGACGACGTGGTGCACCTGACCTTCGACACCGAACACAACGGCCACTGGACCCACCGCAGTTCGGTGTGGCGCCGCACCGGCCGGGGCTGGCTGCTCTACTTCCACCAGGGCACGCCGTTCAGCTAGCGGCGGCGAGCCCGTCCAGCCGCGCCAGATCGTCCGCGTCCAGGCGTACGGACGGGGCGTCGAGGTTCTCGTCGAGATGGGCGAGCGAGCCGGTGCCCGGGGTGGGCAGCAGGACCGGTGAGCGGTGCAGCAGCCACGCCAGGGCGATCTGGCCACGGGTGGCGCCGTGCCGGGCGGCGACCGCGTCGAGGCCGGCCGCCGGGGAACCGGTCAGGGAACCGTTCGCCAACGGGAACCACGGCAGGAACGCCAGGCCATGCGCCTCGCACACCCGCAGGACGTCCTCCGAGGACCGGTCGAGCAGGTTGAAACGGTTCTGCACGGAGACGACCGGCACCACGTCCAGCGCGAGCGCCCGCTCCAGCTGTCCGGCGGACACGGTGTCGAGCCCGACGTACCGGATCTTCCCCTCCCGCCGCAGCTCCGCCAGCGCCCCGAGCTGCTCCTCCAACGGCACCTCGGGATCGAGCCGGTGCAGTTGGTACAGGTCGATCGTCTCCGTACGCAGCCGCCGCAGACTCGCCTCGCACATCGCGCGCAGCTGCTCGGGGCGGCCCGCCACGTGCCAGGCGCTGTCGCTGGTGCGCACCACGCCGCCCTTGGTCGCCACGACCAGACCCGCCGGGTACGGGTGCAGCGCCTCGGCCACCAACTCCTCGGCGAGGCCGGGACCGTAGTTGTCGGCCGTGTCGATGAGCGTGACGCCCCGCTCGACCGCCCGGCGCAGCACCGCGACCGCGTCCGCGCGCGTGCCGCGCGGCCCCCAGTAACCGGGACCGGTCAACTGCGCCGTACCGAAGCCGAGCCGCCGTACGGGCAGATCGCCGCCGAGCCTGAACGTCTCCGAGATCATGGCGCCACTGTACGGTGCGACCTGCGGGGCCGTGCGTGTTACGCCACGGCCGCCCGCTCCTCCGCGCGCGCCCCGTCGTACCGTTCGACCAGCAGCCGCGCCAGCTCCGGTGACGGGCCCAGCACATCGGCGAGGACGTCCGCCCCGGCCGCGCCCTCGGCGATGCGGTCCGGCAGGCGGCCGGGCGCGATGACGTACGGCGCCACCGCCACGCGGCGCACCCCGTCGGCGCGGAGCGCCCGTACCGCGTCCTCGGTCCTGGGAAGAGATGCGGAGGCGAACGCAGGCCGCACGGCACACCAACCAGTGCGCCGCAGCTCCCGCGCCGTTTCTGCGATCACTGCGATCGCCTCCGGGTCCGTGGAGCCCGCCGAGGCCAGGACGACCCCGGTCGAGCCCTTGTCGGCGGGGGTGAGCCCCGCCTCGTACAACCGCCGCTCCACCGCCGCCAGGAGCAGCGGCGACGGGCCGAGGACCTCCGCCTGCCGCACACGCAGCGACGGAGGGGCCTCGCGCAGTACGGCGGGGATGTCGGCCTTCGCGTGGAAGGCGCGCGTCAGCAGCAGGGGGAGCGCGACCACGTCGCGCACCCGCTCCGCCGCCAGCCGCTCCAGCACGGCCGGTACCGACGGGACGTTGAAGTCCAGGAACGCCGTCTCCACCCGCAGCCCCGGACGCAGCGCGCCCACCGCCCGCACCAGGGCGTGGACGGTCGCGGCGTGCCGCGGGTCGCGGCTGCCGTGGGCGATGACGAGCAGGACCGGATCGTTCATGGGACTCAGCTCTTCACCAGCAGGCCGCGGCTGCGCAGCGCGGCCCGCTCCAGGGGGCTGAAGATCAGCAGGTCGATGGCGATGCCGACGACCAGGATCAGGATGATCGCCAGGAAGATCCCCGGCATGTCGATGTTGTTGCGCCCGTGCTCCAGCAACTGGCCAAGACCCAGGCCCAGCTCGGGGGAGGAGGCGATGATCTCGGCGGCCATCAGCGACCGCCACGAGAACGCCCAGCCCTGCTTCAGACCGGCCAGGTAGCCGGGCAGCGCGGCCGGCATCACGATGTGCCAGGCGCCCCGCAGCCCGGTCGCGCCGAGCGTCCGCCCGGCCCGCAGGAACAGCGGCGGCACCTGGTCGACGCCCGCCACCAGGCCGTTGGCGATCGACGGCACGGCGCCCAGCAGGATCACCGTGTACATCATCGAGTCGTTGAGGCCGATCCAGAGCACCGCGGGAGCCACCCATGCCACCGACGGAAGCGACTGGAGCCCCGAGAGCACCGGCCCGATCGCCGCCCGGACGAACTTCACCCGGGCGACCAGCAGGCCCAGCGGCGTACCGATCGCCAGCGCCATCAGGAAGCCCAGCAGCGCCCGCGACACGCTGGTCCACAGCACGTCGAAGAGCGTGCCCTGCAGCCACATGGTGGACAGGCTGTCCCACACCGCGGACGGCGCGGGGAGCTTGTACTCGTCCGTGACCTTCGCCCACACCAGCAACTGCCACACCACCAGCACCAGCGCGATGGCCAGCAGCGGCGGCAGGACCTTCTTCAGCAGGACGTCGCGCACCGGAGTCCGCGCCACCTGCACGGCGTCCAGCGCGTCGAGACCCGCCTCCAGACCGGCGAGGTCGTCGGACTGGGAACCCTTCGTGACGGTCGTCGTATCAGTGCTGGCCATGACGGCGGATCTCCCCACGCAGTTCTTCGGTGATCTCGATGGACAGCTCCGCCACCGCGGCGTCCTCGATGCGGCGCGGCTGCGGGATGCCGATCTCCCACTGGCGGGCGATGCGCCCCGGACGGGACGACAGCAGCACCACGCGCTCGGCCAGCCGTACCGCCTCACGCACGTTGTGCGTGACGAACAGCACCGACAGCCGCGTCTCACTCCAGATCCGGGTCAGCTCGTCGTGCAGCACGTCCCGGGTGATGGCGTCCAGCGCCGCGAACGGCTCGTCCATCAGCAGCAGGTCGCTGTCCTGCGCGAGCGCCCGCGCCAGCGCCACGCGCTGCCGCATGCCGCCGGACAGCTCGTGCACCCGCTTGCCGTACGAGCCCTTCAGCCGGACGAGCTCCAGCAGCCGCTCCGCCTCGTCGCGCCGCTCGCTCTTCGGGACGCCGCGCAGCCGCAGCGCCAGCTCGATGTTCTTGCCCGCCGTCAGCCACGGGAAGAGCGCGTGCTCCTGGAACATCAGCGCCGGCCGCCCGCCCGGGGTGTCGATCGACCCCGCGGACGGCCGGTCGAGACCCGCGACCAGGTTGAGCAGCGTGGACTTGCCGCAGCCCGAGGCGCCCAGGAGGGTCACGAACTCGCCCGGCGCGACATCGAGCGAGATGTCGTCGAGGACGAGCTGCCGCCCGGCCGGGGTGGTGAAGGACTTCGAGACGTGCTCGAGACGGGCGGCGTGCGTGGTCACCGCGGTACGGTCCTCGGCCTTGGCGAGCGTGGTGGCCATGGTCGTCACCTCCTGGAAGAGTCGTTCAAAGCGGGTGCGGGTGCGGGGGAGAGGCGGGCCGGGGTCACTTGACGCCGAGACCGGCGTCGGCGACCGCGGGCTTGCCCTCGGCCTTGAGGACCTTGTTGAGCGGCCCCAGGTCGTAGATGCCGTTCAGGTCGGGCTTCTCCAGCAGACCTGCCTGCACCGCGTGGTCGGCCTGCGCCTTGAGGGTGGCGGCCAGCGGGTCGTTGACGAACTGGATCGACGGCCAGGCGGCGTCGATCACGTCCGCGCCCAGCGGCTTGCCCGTGATGGTCTTCAGCTTGGCGTTTGCGGACGCCTTCGCCTTGTCGGGGTTGGCGTTGATCCAGTCGTTCGTCCTCACCACACCGCGCAGCACCGCCTCGACGACGTCCGGGTGCGCCTTGAGGAACTTCTGCGACACGACGATGTTGGTGATCACGAACTTCTTCCCGGGCCACAGCGCCGACTCGTCGAGCAGCACCTTCGCGCCCTCGCTGACCAGCTTCGACGCGGTCGGCTCCGGCACCCAGGCGCCGTCGATGGCGCCGGTCTGGTAGGCGTTCGGCGTCACCTTGTTGTCCGTACGGACCACCGAGACGTCGCCCTGGCCGCTCTGCGAGTCGACCTTCCAGCCCTTCGTGGCGGCCCAGTGGAGGAAGGCGACGTCCTGCGTGTTGCCCAGCTGCGGGGTCGCGATCTTCTTGCCCTTGACGTCGTCCAGGGTCTTGATCTTCTCCGGGTTCACGACCAGCTTGACCCCGCCGGAGGCCGCCCCGCCGATGATGCGCAGGTTGCCGCCCTTGGACTTGGTGTAGCCGTTGATCGCGGGGGAGGGGCCGATGAAACCGATGTCGATCGAGTCGGCGTTGAGCGCCTCGATCGCGGACGGGCCCGCGTTGAACAGCGACACGTCCAGTCGGGTGCCGCCCAACTCCTTCTGGAAGATGCCCTCCTGGTCACCCACGAGAGCCGTGCCGTGGGTGAGGTTCGGGAAGTACCCGAGCCGCACCCGGTCGGCCGAGAGCTTCTCGCCCTTGGCCTCCGCCCGGGTCTCCTTGGGGGCCTGCGAGCCGTAGCCGCAGGAGGCGAGCGTGCCGAACAGCAGCGGCAGGGCGATCGCCGCGGCGAAGCGGCGGCGCAGGCGCAGGGCGGTGACGCGGATCGTGGCAGGCACGGGAGGGCGTTCCTCTCGTCGGCCCGGCGCTACGCCCTCCTGATCGTCGTCAGGGGCGCGGCCGGGAAGTCGGCAGTGGTGTCATTCTTCGGCGGTACGCGTGGTACGGGAGCGGGCGCGGCGTCATCGGGCACATCGCGCGACACCCCCGGTTCCCGCGCCGAGGGTGCCGCTGCCGACCCGGCCGCCCTCCTTGGCGAAGGTCGCGTAGACGTCGGTTGTGGTCACGTCAGAAGTCCCAGCCCTCGTCGTCGGCCTCGACGGCCGCGGCCGCCTTGGCCCCGGCGAAGGACTCGCCCGCCATGCCGGCCGCGAGCGTGGTGCCGTCGGCCGGGTCGATCAGCAGGAAGGAACCGGTACGGCGCGAGTCGGCGTACGCGTCGAGCGCGAGCGGCTCGGCCGTACGGACCCGGACGCGGCCGATGTCGTTGGCGACGAGCTGCCCCGGCGCCGGGTGCTGGGAGAGGTCGTCCAGCGTCAGCTTGGACGGGATGTCCTTGACGATGGCCTTGACCGTGCGGGTGGTGTGCTTGAGCAGCACCCGCTGCCCCACGGTGAGCGGCTGGTCGGCGACGTGGCACACGGTCGCCTCGACGTCCTGCGTGGTGGCGGGCGCGTCCGAGGCGGGCACGATCAGGTCGCCGCGCGAGATGTCGATGTCGTCCGCGAGCAGCAGCGTCACCGACTGCGGGGTCCACGCCACGTCCACCGGCTCGCCCAGCAGGTCGATCCCGGTGATCGTCGAGGTCCGCCCGGAGGGCAGGACCTTCACCTGCTCGCCGACCCGGAAGGTACCGGCCGCGATCTGGCCGGCGTACCCGCGGTAGTCGGGGTGCTCGGCGGTCTGCGGACGGATCACGTACTGCACCGGGAAGCGCGCGTGGCAGCCCGTCAGGTCGTGGCTGACCGGCACCGTCTCCAGGTGCTCCAGGACGGTCGGACCGCCGTACCAGTCCATGTGCGCCGACGGCTCCACGACGTTGTCCCCGGCGAGCGCCGAGATCGGGATCGCGGTGACCTCCGGGACGCCCAGCTCGGTCGCGTACGCCGTGAACTCCTCGGCGATGGCGGCGAAGACGGACTCCTCGTAGTCGACCAGGTCCATCTTGTTGACGGCGAGGACGGCGTGCGGGACGCGCAGCAGGGCCGCGAGGGCCGCGTGGCGGCGGGTCTGCTCGACGACGCCGTTGCGGGCGTCGACCAGGATCACGGTCAGCTCGGCGGTGGAGGCGCCGGTGACCATGTTCCGGGTGTACTGCACGTGCCCCGGGGTGTCGGCCAGGATGAACCGGCGCCGCGCCGTGGCGAAGTAGCGGTACGCGACGTCGATGGTGATGCCCTGCTCGCGCTCGGCGCGCAGGCCGTCGGTGAGCAGCGCCAGGTCCGGCGCCTCCTGGCCGCGCTTGATGGACGCGGCCTCGACGGCCTCCAGCTGGTCGGCGAGGACCGACTTGGAGTCGTGCAGGAGCCGGCCGACGAGGGTGGACTTGCCGTCGTCGACGGAGCCCGCGGTCGCGAAGCGCAGCAGCGTGGTGGCGCTGAGCTGCTCGGTGGTGCTGGTCATGGTTAGAAGTACCCTTCGCGCTTGCGGTCTTCCATCGCGGCCTCGGACAGCTTGTCGTCGGCGCGGGTCGCGCCCCGCTCGGTGAGCCGGGAGGCGGCGATCTCGGCGATCACGGCGTCCAGCGTGGTGGCGTCGGAGTCCACCGCGCCGGTGCAGGACATGTCGCCGACGGTGCGGTAGCGGATGAGCCGCTTCTCGACCGTCTCGGTGTCCTTCGGGCCGCCCCACTCGCCGGCGGTCAGCCACATGCCGTTGCGCAGGAACACCTCGCGCTCGTGCGCGAAGTAGATCTCCGGCAGCTCGATGTTCTCGCGGGCGATGTACTGCCACACGTCCAGCTCGGTCCAGTTGGACAGCGGGAAGACGCGCACGTGCTCGCCGGGCGCGTGGCGGCCGTTGTAGAGCTGCCACAGCTCGGGGCGCTGGCGGCGCGGGTCCCACTGCGAGAACTCGTCGCGCAGCGAGAACACCCGCTCCTTGGCGCGCGCCTTCTCCTCGTCGCGGCGCCCGCCGCCGAACACGGCGTCGAAGCGGTGCTGCTGGATCGCCTCGGTCAGCGGCACCGTCTGCAGCGGGTTGCGCGTCCCGTCGGGGCGCTCGCGCAGCTTGCCGGCGTCGATGTACTCCTGCACGGAGGCGACGTGCAGCCGCAGCCCGTGCTTCTCGACCGTGCGGTCGCGGTACTCGATGACCTCGGGGAAGTTGTGCCCGGTGTCCACGTGCAGCAGCGAGAAGGGGACCGCCGCGGGGGCGAACGCCTTCAGCGCCAGGTGCAGCATGACGATGGAGTCCTTGCCGCCGGAGAAGAGGATCACCGGCCGCTCGAACTCACCCGCCACCTCGCGGAAGATGTGGACCGCCTCGGACTCGAGGGCGTCCAGGTGGCTCAGGGCGTAGGGGGTGTCGGTCGCCTCGTCGAGGGCGTTGGCAGCGGTGGTGGTCACGCGAGACCCCTTTCGGTGAGCAGCGCATGGACCGCTGCCGCGGACTCCTGCACGGTCTGGTTCTGGGACTCGATACGCAGATCCGGGGACTCCGGCTCCTCGTACGGGTCGTCGACGCCGGTCAGGCCGCTGATCTCGCCCGCCGCCTGCTTGGCGTACAGGCCCTTCACATCGCGTTCCGAGCACACCTCGACGGGCGTGGCCACGTGCACCTCGACGTACCCGGTGCCCTCCCGCTGGTGGCGCTTGCGCACCGCCTCACGGCTGTCCGCGTACGGGGCGATGACCGGCACCAGGACCTTCACGCCGTTCGACGCGAGCAGCTCGGCGACGAAGCCGATCCGCTGCACGTTGGTGTGCCGGTCCTCGCGGCTGAAGCCGAGGCCCGCCGAGAGGAACTCGCGGATCTCGTCGCCGTCCAGCACCTCGACGCGGTGGCCCTCGGCGCGCAGCCGGTCCGCCAGCGCGTACGCGATGGTGGTCTTGCCGGCGCTCGGCAGCCCGGTGAGCCAGATGGTGGCCCCAGTCACGTTCTCTTCTCCCACAGTCGTCATCAGCCGTGCAGCCCGCACTCGGTCTTGGCGCGCCCCGCCCAGCGGCCGGCGCGCGCGTCCTCGCCCTCCAGCACCCGGCGCGTGCAGGGCGCGCAGCCGACGGAGGCGTACCCGTCCATCAGCAGCGGGTTCGTCAGGACGCCGTGCTCGGCGACGTACGCGTCCACGTCGTCCTGCGTCCAGCGGGCGATCGGCGACACCTTGACCTTCCGGCGCTTCTCGTCCCAGCCGACGACCGGGGTGTTCGCCCGGGTCGGCGACTCGTCGCGGCGCAGCCCGGTCGCCCACGCGTCGTACGCGGTCAGGCCCTCTTCGAGGGGCTTGACCTTGCGCAGCGCGCAGCACAGGTCCGGGTTCCGGTCATGCAGCTTCGGGCCGTACTCGGCGTCCTGCTCGGCCACCGTCTGGCGCGGGGTCAGCGTGATGACGTTGACGTCCATCACGGCGTCCACGGCGTCACGGGTGCCGATGGTCTCCGGGAAGTGGTAGCCGGTGTCGAGGAAGACGACGTCGACGCCCGGGAAGGCGCGGGAGGCGAGGTGGGCGACGACCGCGTCCTCCATGGAGGAGGTGACGCAGAAGCGCTTGCCGAACGTCTCGGCCGCCCACGTCAGGATCTCCAGGGGCGAGGCCTCTTCGAGGTCCCGGCCCGCCTGCTCGGCGAGCGCCTTCAGCTCTTCCTTGCTCTGAACCGCCGTCATGACGTTTCCCCTCCGCCGTCGTTGCGCTGAACCCCCCGGGCCAGCAGCCCGAGGAACTTCAGCTGGAAGGCTCGATTGCACCCCGCGCATTCCCAGGCGCCGTGCCCGGTCTCGCTGGGCCGCAGGTCCTCGTCGCCGCAGTAGGGGCAGTAGAACGGGGCCGCGCGCTCGCTCATGAGAGAGCCTCCTCCGACGCGCGCGCCGCCCAGGTGGCGAAGCGCTCGCCGTCCTCGCGCTCCGCCTGGAAGCGCTTGAGGACCCGCTCGACGTAGTCGGGCAGCTCGTCCGAGGTCACCTTCAGACCGCGCACCTTGCGGCCGAAGCCGGGCTCGAGGCCCAGCGCGCCGCCGAGGTGGACCTGGTAGCCCTCGACCTGGTTGCCGTCGTCGTCCAGGACCAGCTGGCCCTTGAGACCGATGTCCGCCACCTGGATACGGGCGCAGGCGTTGGGGCAGCCGTTGATGTTGATGGTGATCGGCTCGTCGAAGTCCGGGATGCGGCGCTCCAGCTCGTCGATGAGCGAGGCACCGCGCGCCTTGGTCTCGACGATGGCCAGCTTGCAGAACTCGATGCCGGTGCAGGCCATCGTGCCGCGCCGGAACGGCGACGGCGTGACGGTGAGGTCCAGCGCCTCCAGGGCGGAGACGAGCGGCTCGACCTGCGCCTCCTCGACGTCGAGGACGATCATCTTCTGCTCGACGGTGGTACGCAGCCGGCCGGAGCCGTGCGCCTCCGCGACCTCGGCGATCTTGGTGAGCGTGGCGCCGTCGACACGGCCGACGCGCGGCGCGAAGCCGACGTAGAAGCGGCCGTCCTTCTGCCGGTGCACACCGACGTGGTCGCGCCACTGCTGTACGGGCTGCGCGGGCGCGGGGCCGTCGGACAGCTTGCGCTTCAGGTACTCGTCCTCCAGGACCTGGCGGAACTTCTCCGCACCCCAGTCGGCGACGAGGAACTTCAGGCGGGCGCGGTTGCGCAGCCGGCGGTAGCCGTAGTCGCGGAAGATCGAGATGACGCCCTCGTACACGTCCGGGACCTCGTCGAGCGAGACCCAGGTGCCGAGCCGCACACCGATCTTGGGGTTGGTGGAGAGGCCGCCGCCGACCCAGACGTCGAAGCCCGGGCCGTGCTCGGGGTGCTCGACGCCGACGAAGGCGATGTCGTTGATCTCGTGCGCCACGTCGAGCAGCGGCGAGCCGGAGACCGCAGACTTGAACTTGCGGGGCAGGTTGGAGAAGTCCTTGTTGCCCACGATGCGGCGGTGGATCTCGTCGATGGCGGGGGTGCCGTCGATGATCTCGTCCTCGGCGATGCCGGCGACGGGGGAGCCGAGGATGACACGCGGGGTGTCACCGCACGCCTCGGTCGTGGACAGGCCGACCTCTTCGAGGCGGCGCCAGATCTCGGGCACGTCCTCGATGCGGATCCAGTGGTACTGGATGTTCTGCCGGTCGGTGATGTCGGCGGTGCCGCGCGCGAACTCCTGCGAGATCTCGCCGATCACCCGCAGCTGCTGCGTCGTCAGCCGGCCGCCGTCGACGCGGACGCGGAGCATGAAGTACTCGTCGTCCAGCTCCTCCGGCTCCAGGATCGCGGTCTTGCCGCCGTCGATCCCGGGCTTGCGCTGGGTGTACAGGCCCCACCAGCGCATGCGGCCGCGCAGGTCGTTGGGGTCGATCGAGTCGAAGCCGGCCTTGGAGTAGATCGTCTCAATGCGTGTCCGCACGTTGAGACCGTCGTCGTCCTTCTTGAACTGCTCGTTGCCGTTGAGGGGCGTGAAGTGGCCCCTGGCCCACTGACCCTCACCACGGTGCCGCCCAGGCTTGCGGCGGGGCGTGGCGGAGGCGGGCGTTTCCGGGGTGGAGGCCATGACGATACGTCCTTCGGGACTGCAGGAGGGCGGCTCTGACCTGCACACTCGCGCGCGGCACAAGGCGCGGCGCGGCGGTGCGCAGTGGATTGCGGGGGTTCGGGGATCGCGGTGGTGCTGCTGGGCTCAGCTCACCGGACAGATGGCGCTGGACATGCGGCCGAGGTCGACGTGCCGCCGACTCACCAAGGCAATTCCAGCTCGAGACATGACGGAAGCGTGGCATGGGACTTTGGACCCAGTCCACCTTTGTCCACGATGCGGACATGGATGTCTCGAAGTGTGGACCAATGTGTCATGCGTCACTCATATCGGACGCTTGCGGGGCTGCTTGCCCGGCTCAGGCGGGGTGGGCCCCCGGCCACGGCCCCGGAACCGGAGTATCCGGCTCCTCCGTGACCTTGGTGTCGAAGAGGCGGAAGCCCCGCCTCAGATAGTTGTCCATCGCGTGCTCCCCGTCCAGGGAGCACGTGTGCAGCCACACCCGCTTCGTCGGCACCCGCTCCGGCCACCGCTCCGCCAGGTCCCAGGCGCGGGCCGTGCCGTACGACAGCAGATGCCCGCCGATCCGCCGGCCCCGGAACGCCGGGATGAGCCCGAAGTAGACGATCTCCACGACCCCGTCGTCCTGCGGGTCCAGCTCCACGTACCCGGCGGGCGTCCCCTTCTCGTACGCCACCCAGATCTCGGCCCCGGGCCGCTCCACGATCTCCCGCCACTGGTCGTAGGTCAGCCCGAGCCGGTCCATCCAGCGGATGTCGCCGCCCACCGCCGTATAGAGGAACCGGCTGAACTCCGGCGACGGCACCTCGGCCCGCCGGATCACGACGTCGCCAGGCGGCACGGCCGCGGGGCGCAGGTCGGCGGGCGAGGTCTGCTCGAGGGACCAGGTGGTGACGGTGAGGCTGCTGCTGCTCATGGGGGCCAGGGAAACACGGGGCGCGGGGCCGTGGCCAGCGGCGTCAGCCGGCGGGGGTCTGTGGGATGAGGGGGATGCGGGGGAGGGCGGCGCGGATGGCTTCGGCGGGGTCGGTGACGGGGATGCCGAGCTGGGTGAGCCAGTGGTGGACGCGGGCGATGGGTTCGCGTACCTCCCTGGCTTTCTCCATGAGGACCTGCAGCGTGACGCCCTTGCGGCTGGTCGTGTCCCCGAAGTCGTCGATCAAGAGGAGGGCCACGTCGTACGAGAGCCCCTCGGGCAGGTCCTGGCGCGAGGGCGTGATCCCGTACTCGGCCAGTCGCCCGGCGATCTCCCGGGGGCGGACGCCCAGTGTCTCCGCGGCGAGCAGGATGCGGCCGAAGGGTACGGGCTGGTCGGCGCGCAGGTCATCCCACAGAAGAGGACCGTCGTCCGCGAACAGTCGTTCGTCCATGTCCGACGGGGTGGCGGGGCGCAGCTCGGGAACCATGAGACCGAACGCGCGCAGACGGGACGCCGCCTCGGCCAGGGAGACGCCGCACCGGCGTGCGGCCGCCAGCACGTGGCTGTACTCGACGGGCCTGCCCGGCCGCACGGGTTCCTCGGTGCGACCATGGCCCTGCGGCGGGGTCAGCAGGTCGAGGTCATGGGGTTCCACCTCCGCGGGGAACCCGTCCGGCGCTGCGAAACCCAGGCCCTCGTACCAGGTGATGGCCTCCGCCGGAGTCATCCCCCCTGCCTGCGCCGCCTCGAGCACATGCGCCGGGGACACGGGATCACCGGCCGCCAGCCACGGGGAGGTCCCCGTCAGACAGGCGCTGAGGACTGGGCCCAGCTCAGGTGCGGGCCGGGCGGGCAGACCGGTCCCGTCCGCATTGAGTCCGCACGCGCGCAGCCGGGCGCAGAGATCCGGGACGGTGACGGCCAAGGCGTTCGCCATCATCACCAGCAGACCGGGCTCGACGTCGACGCCGGGCGCGAACCACCGGTTGCCCTCGTGCTGCCGCAGGAAGGGGCCGAGCAGATCGTCCGCGGCGGCTGCCTCGGCGGTTCGGACCATGGCGTCCGGGACGTCGACACCCGCGTTTCTCCACCGGTCCACGATGGAGCCGAGTGACGCTCGTTCCTGTCGGGCGGTCCGGAGGAGCAGACTCACGCCGGGCTGTGGGCGCGCGCGGCGCCTGGCCGCCCTTCTCGCCCCCGTACCCGCCGGTGGAAGCTCGGAGGGGAACGCCTCGCAGGAACCGTCGAACAATCCCAGCTGGGCGGCGCGCACGGCGACGGCCCGGGAGGACCGGCCGAGGGCCCGGGCAAGCTGCCGGACTGCATCGCCCTGCATCCCGCGTGAGAGGCCACGCAGCTGCCGTAGCAGGCGAGCGTCGGACGGCAGGGCGGGCGCCACGGGGCCGACGGCGTCCAGCTCGGGGCAGAGCCCGATCAGCTCACTCAGCACCGGGTGCGGGCGATGCGCCAGCAGCCGCCACAACAGGATGTGGTCCGGCACGGAGAGCCTGGTCGCCGTGCGCCACCTCCGTGCGTCGTACACCCCCTTCAGCTCCGGGAAGAGCAGCGGGAGGTCCTCGATGAGGTAGCCGGTCCGGGCGTCGCAAAAGGTCATCTCCGGCACCGCGATCACGCGGCCCTCGGCGATGCAGCGCTCCACGACCAGGTCCGCCAGCACCTCGTTGTCCTCGGCGAGCCGGGTCAGCCACTGGTGGTCCAGCAACGGGCTGTCCAGGAGGTGGCCCACCGCGTCAGTCAGCAGCAGCCGCAGCGGCTCACGCAGGTCGTCCAGGATCTGGGACCGGTCCGCCGTGAGGCGCTCCGGTGCGAACGGCCCCGAGAGGTTCACCACGGCGCCCGGCAGGTCGGCGCCTCGGGTCGACACCAGGCCAGCGTGCTCGGCCGGCCGGACCACCAGGCCGTCCACCAGCAGTCCTCCGCCGCTCGCGCACCAGAAGACCTGGATCCCGGGCGGAGCGTCCGGCCAGGCGTCGATGGCTCCGGAGACGTGCAGACCGAGCTCTTTGTCCCTGGGTGTTTTGCTCTCGTGCAGCCGCCCCGGCTCCCACCTGAGGACATCGACGCCGTGCCGGGCCACCGTCGGGAACTCCGCGACGCCCAGCAGCCGGTCCAGTACGCCGGGGCAGGACCAGTCGCTGTCACCCGCCTCCCGCAGATACAGCCGGACGGTGGTGCCCGGCTCCTCGCCGCGCTCCGCCCGTCTCACGATGCGGAACAGGTGCCCGGGGCCGAAGATCGACGCCTCCAGCACCGGCCCCGGGCGGCCGTCGCGGCCGAGGCGGCAGGTGGTCACGCGCAGCTCGTCGGCCAGCATGAAGTAGCTGAGCACACCGATCCCGAACCGGCTGTTCGGATAGAGCTCGACCGGCGGGTCCAGCCGTGCCCACTCCGCGTGCTCCTCGCGGAACTCCGGCTGCTCGGCGAAGCGGGCGCCCGCCCGCGAGAACACGCCCCGCAGCTCCGCCTCGCCCATCCCGATGCCGTTGTCGCGGCACTCCACGTACGCGCGGCCGTCCTCGTCGACGCTCTGCTCGAAGACGATGGAGCCCTCGTACGCGTACGTCGCACCCGCGTGCGTCCGGTCCAGGTACTCCGTCCTGGCCCGCCGGTAACGGCAGGCGTCCAGGGCGTTCTGGTACAGCTCGCGGACCGCCAGGTCCGGGTCCTTGTAGAGCTGGACGCCCATCAGCAGCTCGCGTACCCGGCGTTCGTCGAGGCGGAAGCTCGCCCAGCCGGTGAACGTGCCGTCGGCCGGGACCACTCCGTCGGCCGAGAGCCGCACCGGCAGGCGCGGCATCGGGTGCGTGATCCGCTCCCGTACCGTACGGGTCACCGCGTGCAGGGTCTCGTCCATGCGGGCGGCGGCCGTGCGCAACCCCTCCACGACCGCCTCGTGCGCGCACTCGGCGCGCAGCACCGGCAGGTCCGCCGGGCCGCCCCACGACGACTCCTCCAGCGTCGTGCGCAGCGCGGCCAGGTCGACCGGGTGCGGGATGCCCAGGTGCTCGGCCACGATGTCCGGCAGCGTCGTCACCTCGGCCGTCAGCGCGTACGCCAGCGAGCACAGCAGCGCCAGCCGCTGGTCCCGCACCCGCTGGACGCCCAGCGACTCCTCGGAGGGCAGGGCGTCCAGGAACTCCGGGTTGCACACGTCGGGGCCGCGCCGCAGCGCGTGCAGCAGCCGGCTCACGCGACGCGGGGTCACCACCCGGTGCAGCGGGGCGTCCGGTGTGCCGAGCGCGTCCAGCAGCTCCCGCACCGTCTCCTCGTGCGCATGGCTCTCGTGCCGCACCAGCCACCGGTGGTACAGCCACCAGCCGATCGGAGCCTCGGCCTCCGGGCGCAGCAGCGCCCGCTGCACCAGCAGCCGGTGGCCGTCGGCGTACGCATCGAACGACGCCCGCTCCGGCGCCCGTCCCGGCACGCCCAGGAGCCACGGCTCGACGTCCAGCCGGGCCGCCGCCTGCCGCAGGTCGTGCACCCGTGACAGGAGGGGGACCAGCGCGAACAGTGCCGCCTCGGCCGGATGGAGGTCCAGCCCCGGCTCCTCGCCCAGCAGCCATTCCACCCGCTCGACGAAACGCAGGGCGCTGTGCGGGTCCTGCCATGGATCGTCGGTCAGGCGCGCCTCGGCCGCGTCGCGCAGCCGGGCCAGCGAACCGGCCATCGCCGCGGCGGCCTCGCGGTGCGGCCCGGCGTCCCGGTTGTCCGGCACGTGCTTCCAGACGGCGGAGCCGCGGACCGCCGACACCCACGGGTCCTCCGCACCCGACGGAACGAGAGGCACGGGCGCCTGATGGATCGTCAGCTGCCCGATGCTCTGGGCCTGTACGACGGAACCGACCACCGTGCTGTCGCCCACCACGTTCCGACCGCCCGCGTCCTGCATCCGCCGCGCCTCCCCGCCCCGCCTTGTGCGGCTCACAGCTTAGAAGCCGCACCACCCCGCGCCGCCACCACCGCCGGGGCCGTCGAATGCGGCAGCAGCTCGGACAGATCGTCCGGATGACGGACGATCACCTCCACCTCCTCGCGGAACCGGTACGGCCGGTGCGCCAGCACCCCGCCGAGCGTGCGGCGGACGCGTGACATCTCCGCGCGGACCGTCACCGTGCGCGTACTGTCGCCGAACACGTCCTCCGCCAGTTGCGCCGCGCTGCGCCCCTCCGGATGCCGGGCCAGGACGTACAGCAGCTCGGCGTGGCGCGGACTGAGCTCCTGCGTCCAGCCGCCCGCACCGCCCGACACCTCCAGGGACCAGCGGCGCGGCCGGCTCACGTCCAGGACCACCCGCCCCGGGCCCCCGGCCGCCGCCGCGCCGTCCTCGTCGTCCTCCACCCGCAGCAGCCAGCCGCCCGGCAGCGGCTCCACCGCGCACCGCCCCAGCGAGGGCACCAGCACCCGGCCCGCCCCGAAGCCGCGGGGCAGTGTCAGCCGGCCCACGGGCGGCATGCCCGTCACCGCGGCCATCCACCCGTGGGCGTCCACCGCCACCGCCCGGCCCCCCACCCGGCACAGCACCGGCGCCGCCACCGAACGCAGCCGCTCCAGCGCCGTGAAGTGCCGGTTGCGCAGCTCCGCCTCGGCGAGTTTCGCCACCGAGCTCACCAGCAGCAGCGTCGCGGGGTGCATCGTCGCCAGCGGCCCGCTCACATCCACCGCGCCGAGCAGCCGCCCGTCCCGCGGATCCGTGATCGGCGCGCCCGCACACGTCCAGGAGTGGTGCGTCGACACGAAGTGCTCCGCCGAGTGCACCTGCACCGGGCGGCGCGTCACCAGCGGCGTACCCAGGCCGTTCGTACCGACGGTCGCCTCCGTCCAGTCCGCGCCCGGCTCGAACCCGTGCCCGTCCGCCTTCCGCAGGACCGCCGGACTGCCCTCCCGCCACAGCACGCGGCCGTCCGCGTCCGCCACGACCATGATGTGCGGCACCGACCCGGAGGCCGATCCCGGCGCCGCCATCAGCCCCTCCCGCAGCAGCGGCAGCAGTTCCGCCAGCGGCGAGGCGCTGCGGCGGCGCTCCAACTCGACCGACGACAGCAGCCGCGAGCGGTGGTCCCTGTCCGGATCCACGCCCTTGCGCAGCATCCGCTGCCAGGACTCGCGGATGTCGGCGCGCGGCGCCAGCGGCGAGGGGCCGCCTCTCAGCGTGGCCTCCCGCACGCCTTTGAGCAGCAGCGCCGCCTCCCGCGCGTCCATGGCGGCGAGTCGCGCCATGTCGACAGTCGCCCTGCGCACCTGTCCCTCCCCGCTGCCCCGCACACGGTGGCCGGTATACGTCACCCCATCCTCCCCTGACCGCCACGGGCGTGCACCGGCTTTGCCCATGACGCTGCAACCCCTTGCAACTCTCGCGCAGGGGCGTGCGCCCGTACGAAAGTGGTGTCGTACCGGTCGTCCGGCGACGGTCTCCGGTACGAGCACTGGGTTGGTGCCGTGTCGGCGCAGCACCACCCCACTCTCCCTGGGCGCGGGCCGTATGGACACAGCGGCCCGCGCCCGCTTGCTGTCGGGCCGGTGTCAGACGACCGCCCGCGCCCGCTCCACCACCGCTCCCAGGTCCAGCGTGTGCGGCAGCGTCCCGAACGCCGCGCCCCAGTCGCCGCCCAGGCGCGACGCGCAGAACGCGTCCGCCACCGGCGCCGGGGCCCACCGCACCAGCAGCGAGCCCTGGAGGACCAGCGCCATCCGCTCGACCAGCCGGCGGGCCCGCGCCTCGACGCCCTCCAGGTCGGCCAGTTCGGTCAGCAGGTCCTTGATCGCCGCGTCCAGCCGGTGGTCGGCGCCCCGCGCCTTGCCGACCTCCTCCAGCAGCGCGTTGAGCGCCAGGGGCTCCCTCTGCAGCGCCCGCAGCACGTCCAGCGCCTGGACGTTGCCCGAGCCCTCCCAGATCGAGTTCAGCGGCGACTCGCGCAGCAGCCGCGGCATCCCCGACTCCTCGACGTAGCCGTTGCCGCCCAGGCACTCCAGCGCCTCCGCCGTCACCGGCGTACACCGCTTGGTCACCCAGTACTTGGCCGCCGGCACCGCGAGGCGCAGGAAGGCCTTCTCCTGCTCGCTGTCGGAGTCGTACGCGGCCGCCAGGCGCATCGCCAGCGCGGTCGCCGCCTCCGACTCCAGCGCCAGGTCGGCCAGGACGTTGCGCATGAGCGGCTTGTCGATCAGTACGCCGCCGAACGCGCTGCGGTACGCGGCGTGGTGCACGGCCTGCGCCACCGCCTGCCGCATCAGCGCCGCCGAACCGACCACGCAGTCCAGCCGGGTCGCCGCCACCATCTCGATGATGGTGCGCACCCCGCGGCCCTCCTCGCCGACCCGGCGCGCCCAGGTCCCGTCGAACTCCACCTCGCTCGACGCGTTCGACCGGTTGCCCAGTTTGTCCTTGAGTCGCTGGATCATGAAGACGTTGCGACTGCCGTCGTCGAGGACGCGCGGCACCAGGAAGCAGGTCAGCCCCCCGGGCGCCTGCGCCAGCACCAGGAAGGCGTCCGACATGGGCGCGGAGCAGAACCACTTGTGGCCCGTCAGGACGTACTCGCCCGCCGCGGCCAGCGGCGTGGCCGTCGTCGTGTTGGCCCGTACGTCACTGCCGCCCTGCTTCTCGGTCATGCCCATCCCGAAGAGCACGCCGTTCTTCTCGGCGGGGGACCGCAGCTCCTCGCCCTCGTACACCTGCGAGGTCAGCTTCGGCTCCCACACGGCGGCGAGCTCGGGGTCCGTGCGGAGCGCCGGGACGGCGGCGTGCGTCATCGACAACGGACAGCCGTGCCCGGCCTCGGTCTGCGTCCACACCAGGAACCCGGCGGCGCGGCGGACGTGGCCGCCGGGCCGGCCCCAGGCGTTGGTGAGGCCGTTGGTCACGGCGTGGCCCAGCAGCCGGTGCCAGGACGGGTGGAAGTCGACGTGGTCGATCCGGTGGCCGTACCGGTCGTGGGTGCGCAGCTTCGGGGGGTTCTCGTTGGCGAGGAACCCCCACTCCTGCGCCTGGACGGACCCGGCCGTGGTGCCGAGCTTCGACAGCTCGCTGCGGGCGTCGTCGAGGAGTTCGAGCGGAAGGTGGCGTTCCACGGCCTCGGTCAGTGCGTGATCGGCGGCGAAGACGTCGTACCCGACCAGGGGCGGAGGCTGGTTGGTCACTGTGTGGGTGGTGGCTGCCATGCGGATACGGTAAGGAGGTGCAGGCAGCAAAAGAAACACCCCAGTGGCACCCCAGGTCACCGGGCCGACTCCACCGGGCGCGGGCCCTCTACCGCAACGTCTCCAAGCGGAAAATGGCGTGGCTCCTCCTGAAGGACACCGTCAATTCGTGCATCGAGTACCGCATCCTCGGTCTCGCCGCCGAAGCGGCGTTCTTCACCCTCCTGTCGCTGCCGCCCCTCATGCTGGGCCTGCTCGGGCTGCTCGGCTACATCGACGAGTGGACCGACACCACCACGGTCGCCTCCATCGAGAAGAACATCCTCGCGGCCGTGGGCACGGTCCTGTCCGAGCGGGGCGTCAACGACATCGCCAAACCCCTCCTGGAGGACGTCACCAAGGGCGGCCGCCCGGACGTCATCTCGATCGGTTTCGCCATCGCCCTGTGGTCGGGCTCGCGCGCCGTGAACGTCTTCATCGACACGATCACCGTGATGTACGGCCTCGACGGCCACCGCGGGATCGTCGCGACCCGGCTGCTCGCCTTCCTCCTCTACATCGTGGCCCTGCTGATCGGCGCGGTCGTCCTGCCGCTGGCCGTCGTGGGCCCCGACCGGGTGGTGGAGCTGATCCCCTGGGGCACGGAAGTCGTCTCGATCCTGTACTGGCCCGTCGTCATCCTCCTGTCGATCGCCTTCCTCACCACGCTTTACCACGTGTCCGTCCCGGTCCGCTCGCCCTGGATCGAGGACGTGCCCGGCGCCCTGGTGGCCCTCGGGATGTGGGTGCTCGGCAGCTTCCTGCTGCGCATCTACCTGACCAGTACGGTCGAGGGGCCGACGATCTACGGCTCGCTCTCCGCGCCGATCGCGGTCCTGCTGTGGATCGGCATCTCCGCCTTCGCGGTCCTGGTCGGCGCCGCGGTGAACGCCGCGATCGACCGCGTCTGGCCGTCCGTCGCCACCGCCGCCGCCCGCGCCGAGAACGAGCGCGCCCGCGCGGCCGAGGCCGCCGCCCTGGTGGCCCGGGCGAAGGCGGCGGTGGAGGACCTGGACGACGAGGACCCGGACATGCCCTCGGAGTTCCCCGAGCGCTGGTCGCGGTTCCTGCCGCCGGACGACGTGGTGGCGCGGCTGCACTCGCCGAAGGAGAAGGAGAAGGAGAAGGACAGGGAGCGGGACCGGGACAGGGACCGGGACCGGGACAAGGGCCGTGGAGGCAAGGAGCGGCCGGCTTAGACGGGGACCCCCGTCGTCTCGCGGGACCACGGTCGGTGGTACGGGCCGTGCGGGCGTCACCGAACGGTCATCACCGGCGCCGCGGGCGTTGTCAGTGCCGTCCGCCAAACTGGCGGCATGCGCAACATCCTCGTCGTGGACGACGACCCCACCGTCTCGGAGGTCGTCACCGGCTACCTCGAACGGGCCGGTTTCTCCGTCGCGCGCGCGGCCGACGGGGCCGAGGCGCTGCGGCTGGCCGCCGCGCGGTGGCCCGAGCTGGTGGTGCTGGACCTGATGCTGCCCGGCATGGACGGCCTGGAGGTGTGCCGCGCGCTGCGCGAGCGCGGGCCGGTGCCGGTCATCATGCTCACGGCGCGCGGTGACGAGGAGGACCGCGTCCTCGGCCTGGAGATAGGCGCCGACGACTACGTGACCAAGCCGTTCAGCCCGCGCGAACTGGTGCTGCGCGTCGAGTCCGTGCTGCGCCGGGGTGCCGCGCCCCCACCCCCCGCGCCGGCGAGGAGTGCCGGCATCGTGCTCGACCCGGCCGCCCGGCGGGCCACCAAGGACGGCCGCGAGCTGGCGTTGACGCTGCGCGAGTTCGACCTGCTCGGCCACCTCATGCGGCACCCGGGGCAGGCCCACAGCCGGGAGGCGCTGATGCGCGAGGTGTGGGGCTGGGAGTTCGGCGACCTGTCGACCGTCACCGTCCACGTACGGCGGCTGCGCGGCAAGATCGAGGACGATCCGGCGAGCCCCCGGCTGATCCGGACGGTGTGGGGGGTCGGCTACCGCTTCGACCCCGGGCCGGGAGGCGCCGATGAATGACCTGCTCCTCATCGCGGCCTACGCCTTCGCCGGGGCGGCCGCCGCCGGGATCGTCGGCGCCCTGGTGCTGCGCGCCCTGCGCCACCGGTCGCTCGTCGTCTCGCTGACGGTCGTCGCCGCCGTCACCGTGGCCGCGATGCTGGCGGGCACCCTCACCGTCTGCAAGGCGATGTTCCTGGAGCCGCACGACTTCTCCGTCATGACCACCGTCGTGGCGATGGCCGGGGTCGTCGCCCTCGCCACCGCCCTGCTGCTGGGCCGCTGGGTCGTCGCCCGCAGCCGCGAACTGGCCCGGGCGGCCCGCTCCTTCGGCGACGGCGGCAGCTTCGCCGCACCCGGCGGCGCCGCCACCGCCGAGCTGGCCGAGCTCAGCCGCGAGCTGGCCGCCACCAGCGCCAAGCTGTCCGCCTCCCGGGCGCGGGAGCACGCCCTGGAGAAGTCCCGGCGCGAGCTCGTCGCCTGGATATCGCACGACCTGCGCACGCCGCTCGCCGGGCTGCGCGCCATGTCCGAGGCGCTCGAGGACGGCGTCGCGCCCGACCCGCAGCGCTACTTCCGGCAGATGCGCACCGAGGTCGACCGGCTCAACGCCATGGTCGGCGACCTCTTCGACCTCTCCCGCATCCATGCGGGCGCGCTCTCCCTGACCCCGGCCCGCATATCCGTGGACGACCTGGTGGAGGAGGCCCTCGCGGGCGCCGATCCGCTCGCCCGCGAGCTCGGCGTACGGCTCGTCGGCGACCGCGTCGACACGGTGCCGGTCGAGGTGGACAGCCGCGAGATGACCCGGGTGCTGGCCAACCTGCTGGTCAACGCCATCCGCCGCACCCCCGCCGACGGCACCGTCGCGGTCGCCGCCGAGCGCCGCGCCGACCAGGTGGTGCTCTCCGTGACCGACGGCTGCGGCGGCATACCGGAAACCGACCTTCCCCGGGTGTTCGACACCGGCTGGCGGGGCACCGCGGCCCGGACACCCCCCGCGGGAGCGGGCCTGGGCCTGGCCATCGTGCGCGGCATCGTCGAGGCGCACGCCGGCCGCGCGGACGTGCGCAACGTCCACGGCGGCTGCCGCTTCGAGGTCGTCCTCCCGGCCGCGCCGGGAGCGTAGGCCCCGGGCCGTACGCCCCGGTGACGTAAGACTTTCGTCATGGCGTGAGCCGCCTCCGACGCCGGTACTCCGCGTTGAATGGGCCGTGCATGCGATCGGACCCGTGGATACCTGGAGGCAGTGATGAGTCGCGTACGACGTCGGATGACCGGCCCGGTGGTGACAGGCGCCGTGGCGCTCGTGCTGGCGGCGGCCGGCTTCGGGCTGTACTGGGTCCAGCCCTGGAAGCTGTGGACCGATGCGACGGTCGACGAGTCGGCCCCGTCGGCCGCGGCGCCGCCGCCCACCGCGCCACCCACGGTGGACCCTTCGGCCGCGGCGACCCCGGCGACCCCGGCCACCCCGGCCGCGCCCCGCACGGTCGCCACCGGCAGCCTCATCAGCCATGAGCACCGCACCTCCGGCACCGTGCGCGTGCTGCGGCTCGCCGACGGCTCCCACGTCCTGCGGCTGGAGAACCTCGACACCAGCAACGGCCCCGACCTGAAGGTCTGGCTCACCGACGCCCCCGTCCGCGAGGGCAAGGCCGGCTGGCACGTCTTCGACGACGGCGCGTACGTCAGTCTCGGTGACCTCAAGGGCAACAAGGGCGACCAGAACTACCCCCTGCCCGCCGACATCGACCCGGCCGAGTACACCAGCGTCAGCATCTGGTGCGACCGCTTCGACGTCTCGTTCGGCGCCGCGCCACTACAGAAAGTGTAATGATACGGTAAAGAAGATCCTTTTCTCGTCGTCATCGACCGCGCACACGCGCCACCCCGGGAGGGCGATCATGGGAACCCGTCGGACCCCGCTGCCGGGCGTCGGCACGCAGTACGACTTCACCACCGAAGCGGGCCAGCACATCTCCGTCGTCGTCCACAACGACGGCCGCCGCTTCCTCGGCTTCTACCGCGCCGACGACCCCGACACCTGCGAGGCGTCGGTGCCGCTGACCCCCGACGAGGCCACCGCCCTGGCCCACTTGATCGACCCGGCGCCGCTGGAGGCCATCCGTACCGACGGCCTCGACCTCGTCACCGAACACATCCCCGTCAACAGCCGCTCCCCCTACGCGGGGCGGCTGCTCGGCGACACCCGGGCCCGCACGCGCACCGGCGCCTCCATCGTCGCCGTCCTGCGCCGCACCAGCGTCCACCCCTCACCCGGCCCCGACTTCCGGCTGGCGGTGGGGGACACCCTCGTCGCCGTGGGCACCCGCGAGGGCGTGGACGCCCTCTCCGTGATCATCGCCGGAGGATGACATGCACGACACCACCGCGCTCCTCATAGAACTGGGAGCGGTCATCCTCGGCCTCGGACTCGTCGGACGGTTCGCCGGGCGCATCGGCCTCTCCCCGATACCCCTCTACCTCCTCGCCGGACTGGCCTTCGGGCACGGCGGCCTCCTCCCGCTCAAGGCCAGCGAGGACTTCGTCGCCGTCGGCGCCGAGATCGGCGTCATCCTCCTCCTGCTCCTCCTCGGCCTGGAGTACAGCGCCACCGAGCTCGTCACCAGCCTCAAGACGCAATCCCGGTCCGGTGCCGTCGACTTCCTCCTCAACGCCACCCCCGGCGCCGTCGCCGCCCTCCTCCTCGGCTGGGGACCCGTCGCCGCAGTCGCCCTCGCCGGCGTCACCTGGATCTCCTCCTCCGGCGTCATCGCGAAGGTCCTCACCGACCTCGGCCGCCTCGGTAACCGCGAAACCCCCGTCGTCCTGGGCGTGCTCGTCATCGAGGACCTGTCGATGGCCGTCTACCTCCCGCTCCTGACCGCCCTGCTCGCGGGAGTCGGCCTCGCCGGCGGCAGCATCACCGTCCTCATCGCCCTCGGCACGGTCGGCCTCGTCCTGTACGTCGCCCTCCGCCATGGCCGCCTCATCAGCCGCGCCGTCTCCTCCGACAACCCGGAGATGCTGCTCCTGGTCGTCCTCGGCCTCACCGTGCTCGTCGCCGGTGTCGCCCAGGAACTCCAGGTCTCGGCGGCGGTCGGCGCGTTCCTCGTCGGCATCGCGCTCTCCGGCGAGGTCGCCGAGGGCGCCCGCAAGCTCCTCACCCCGCTGCGCGACCTGTTCGCCGCGGTCTTCTTCGTCTTCTTCGGCCTCTCCACCGACCCGGCCGCCATCCCGCCGGTGCTGGTGCCCGCGCTGCTGCTCGCCCTCGTCACCGCCCTCACCAAGATCGCCACCGGGTGGTACGCGGCCCGCCGCGCCGGCATCGGCAGCCGCGGCCGCCTCCGCGCGGGCGGCGCGCTGGTCGCCCGCGGCGAGTTCTCCATCGTCATCGCGGGCCTCGCGGTCGCCACGGAACCGCGCGTCGGCCCCCTCGCCACGGCGTACGTCCTCATCCTGGTGATCCTCGGCCCGCTCGCCGCCCGCTGGACGGAACCGGCCCTGCGGCGCGTACGCCTGCCCCGCCGCTCCCGGCCACGCACGGATCCGCCGCCGTCCGGGCAGGAGCCGATGACGGACGGCGCGAGGGAGGGAGCGAGGGGCGGCGTGACCGTCAGCGGGCCGGCCGAAGGCCGATGAACAACGGGCCGACTGCCGCACGCCGGAAAAAAACATTGGCGCGGGTGTGCGGAAGTGCCCTACGGTGAAGCCGTTCGCACGACCACGACGAGAACGTCAGAACTATGGGCGGGAGGTGTTGACCGATGACTGTCATTGCGCTGGGCGCTGCCCGCATCCAGTCCTATGTCACCGCCATTCCCGTGGCCTCCGGTTGACGCAACGCAACCCTGAGACCGCGCGCCCGTCCGGGCTCGCGCCCTCGCCGGAGGTCACCCTTCCCTGAAGGGTCTCCCCCTTGTCTTCGTCGACTTCGTCGTCGTCTTCGTTCTCTTCGTCTTCTTCTTCCTTCTCTTCCTTCTCTTCTTCCTCCGCGCCGCGTTCCCTCGCCCCGTACGGCTGGGACGCGGCGTGGGAGGCGGAGTTCGCCCCGTACGCCGCCCAGGGGCTGCTTCCCGGCCGGGTGGTACGCGTCGACCGCGGCCAGTGCGACGTCGTCACCGCCGACGGGCTCGTCCGCGCCGACACCGCGTTCGTGACGCCGCACGATCCGCTGCGGGTCATCTGCGCCGGTGACTGGGCCGCCGTCGAGCGCGACGGCACTCCCCGGTACGTACGCGCGTATCTGCCGCGGCGCACCGCGTTCGTGCGCTCCACCTCCTCCAAGCGGTCCGAGGGGCAGATCCTCGCGGCCAACGTCGACCACGCCGTCATCGCGGTCTCCCTCGCCGGTGAGCTGGACCTGGGCCGGATCGAGCGGTTCCTCGCCCTCGCCTGGGAGTCCGGCGCGCAACCGCTCGTCGTGCTCACCAAGGCGGACCTGGTGCCCGACCCCGTCGGGCTGTCGTACCTGGTGCAGGACGTCGAGACCACCGCACCCGGCGTGCAGGTCCTGCCGGTCAGCTCCGCCACCGGCGAGGGCGTCGACGTGCTCGCCGCCGTCGTGGCGGGCGGCACCAGCGTGCTCCTCGGCGTCTCCGGCGCGGGCAAGTCCACCCTCGCCAACGCGCTGCTCGGCGAGGACGCCATGGCCGTCCAGGCCATCCGCGACGTCGACGGCAAGGGCCGGCACACCACCACGACCCGGAACCTGCTCCTCCTGCCGGGCGGTGGCGTACTGATCGACACGCCCGGGCTGCGGGGCGTCGGGATGTGGGACGCCGGGACGGGCGTGGGGCACGTCTTCTCCGAGATCGAGGAGCTGGCGGAGGAGTGCCGGTTCCACGACTGCGCCCACCAGGCGGAGCCCGGCTGCGCGGTCCTCGCCGCCGTCGAGGCCGGCACCCTCCCCGAGCGGCGCCTGGACAGCTACCGCAAGCTCCTCCGCGAGAACCGGCACATCGTCGCCAAGACGAACGCCCGCCTGCGCGTGGAGATGCGCAAGGAGTGGAAGCGCAGGGGCGCGGAGGGCCGTGCGGCGATGGAGTCCAAGCGGGGGCGCGCGCGCTGACACCGTACGACCGGTACGGCTGATACGAGCGGGACGGGGTGCTCGTGCCTCCCTGGCGCGGGCGCCCCGCCCCGGCGCCCCGTCCCCGCCTCGGCACCCCGTCCCCGCCTCGGCACCCCGCCCCGGCGCCCCGCCCTGGCGACCCGTCAGCTGACGGCGGCCGCCTCCGAGACGCCGTCCCGCAGCGCTTCGGCCAGAGGCAGCACCGTCTCGCCGTGGCCGAGGTACTTGACCGCCGGGTGCGCGTCCAAGCCGGGGTTGGAGACCTTCCTCGTCTCCTCCAGCGCCTCGCACGGCCCCGTCAGCACCTTGCGCAGGTTCATCGACGCCACGATGTAGTCGTCCCGGTCGGCGACGTTCACCCAGCGGGCCACCCGCGGGGGCGCGAACGGCGGCTGCGGGCGGACCCGTTCCCGCACGATGGTGCGCAGCCCCAGCGGCGAGCCGAAGGTCACCAGCAGCGGCAGCGGCGCGTCCAGCCGGTGCAGTGCCTCGTACGCGACGACCGTCCCCAGGGAGTGCGCGTACACCGCCCGTGTCTCCGGCCCGATCTCGGCCAGCACGGCCTGCTGCGCCCGCTCCCGGATGTCCTCGTCCTCCAGGTACGCGGCGACCTGGGCCAGGTTCCGCAGGAGGGTGGTCTTCAGCGCGCCGAAGACCGAGCGCGCGACGATGCCGCAGCGGGCGAGGCTGCCCACCGTGAGCCGGAGCAGCTCCGGCACGCCCTGCTCGGGCCCGAGGTCCTCACGGAACGCCGTGAGTTCCCGTGCCGCCTCCGCGCGGTCGCCGGGGTCGGCGGCGTGCTCCTCGACGTTCTCCAGGAGGTCCTGGCCGACGCGCTGGGCGGTGGCCGCCATCGTCTCGGGCAGCGGCTGGTCCCACTCGTCGCGGGGCGTGTACGGCGTGAAGAGGTCGCGGTAGTACGCCATGGCGCTGCTGACGCGCCCGGTCGTGAGCCGGTCGGCGAGGTCCGCCTCGCCCGCCGCCCGCAGGGTTTCGCCGATCGCCGCGGTCCACTCGTCGTGGAGTTCGCCGACGGTCTGGCCCAAGGGGCCGATGCCATGAACGAGAACGACTTCTGCCACCGTGCGCGGTCCCCCTCCGCCGGCCCGGCGCCGACCGTCACCGGCCCGGGCTTCTCGCTGTCGCCTCGCTGCGACTGCATCTGTCGCGTCAGTGCAGCCGTAGCCGCCGCACCAGCATCCCTTCCGGCCCTGCGGGCGGTCAACTCGCCGCTGTGCAGCCTTCTTTGCGCGCCCCTCCCAGATAATGGCGCGATGTCGAACCGCTTCTCCTTGGTGATCGCCGCGCAGTGGGACGGCTCCGGCCGGCACCTGGACGACCTCGCGCGTCAGGCGGAGGCGCTCAACGCGTATCTGCTCGACGACGACCGCGGCGGCTGCCTGCCCGCCCACGGCGGCGGCCTGCTGCTCGACCCGGACGGCGTCGAGGCCGTCCGGGAGGCGGTCGCCGCCGCCTTCGCGCACACCACGGCGTCCGCCCAGGACGGCCCCGCCACCCTCCTGCTCGCCTTCCTCGGCCACGGGCTCGGCGTCCGCCACGACGACTTCCTCTACCCCGTGGCCACCAGCCCGGCCGTGCCCGACGCGCGGACGGCCTACTCCGTCCCGGAGGGCCTGCGCGACGGTCTGACCCGCCACGGGGACGTCCGCGCGCTGGCCGTGCTCATCGACGCCTGCCAGTCCGGCGTCGCCGCGCTCGCCGCCGCCCGGGAGTGGTTCCCCGCCTCCGTGGAACGGGGCCGCGAGATCGCGGTCCTCACCTCCGCCTCCACCGACCAGCCCGCCTACGGCCTGTCGTTCGTACGCGAGGTCAACCGGGTGCTGCGGGACGGCCACGCCCGCCTCGACCGCCTGCTCTACCACGACCAGCTGCGCTGGGCGGCGGGCTCGGCCGCCAGGGGGCAGCAGCCGCAGACGGTGGCGCACGGCGGCGCCTACAGCGGCCCCGACCCCGCGCGGCCGCACTGGATCGCCCGGAACGCCGCCTACGTCAAGGCGTTCAGCGTGCTCGCCGCCAGCCCGCCCGGTGAGGCGCAACTGACCCATCTGCGCCGGTTCCAGACGCCCGAGTCGCTGCCGAAGGTCATCGACGCGGTGACGAGGCACCGGGCGGTCGCCGTCGTGGGCCGCAAGGGCTACGGCAAGAGCGTGCTCGCCGCCGCCCTGTGCCGGCCGGAACTCCTCGCGTACGCCGCGGAGTTCCGCGTCACGGCCCTGCACCACCTGGGCCCGACGTCCGCGGACGAGCGCGTCCTCTCGGACATCGCCCGCCAACTCGCCGCCCACCTGCCCGGGTTCGCGGACGCCCAAGCGGCGTTCCGCCGCGATGTACCGCAGCCCGAGCGCAACGCGATGCCGCCGCAGCGGCGCCTGCTGGCCGAGCCCCTGTCCCGCTGCACGTCCACCGAGCCCGTACGCGTCGTCGTGGACGCCCTCGACCAGATGGAACCGAGCCAGATCCCGCGCCTGAACGAGGCGCTGGACAGCCTCGTCGCGGGCACGCCCCCCTGGTTCGGCATCGTCGTCACCAGCCGCGACGGGCTCCGGCTGCCCGACTCGTGGCACCAGCTGCCCATGGACCCCGCCTCCGACGAGCAGATCAAGGGGTACCTGCGCACCGAGGGCGGCGGGGCCGGGCGACGCGGCGACATCCTCCTGCGGGCCGCCGGCAACTGGCAGACGGTCCGCCTGCTGGTCCAGGCCGGGGCCGCGGCCGGCTCCGAAACCCTCCACGACGCCCTGTACGAGGAGGCCTGGGACCGCGCCCGCAGGAACGCGCCCGGCGGCCGCGCCGCATGGGTGGACGCCGTGCTCAACGTCCTGGGCGCCGTGGGCCAGGGCCCGGTGCTGCCCCGCCCGCTCCTGCTCCGGGCCGCCGCGCACCTCCACGGCCCCGGCACCGAACCCGAGCTCGACCAGGTGCTGGAGCTGCTGCCCGGGCTGCTGAGCCGGGTCCCCGAGCCCCGCGTCGGGGAGATGATCGGCGCCGACCACCAGACCATGGTCGACCACATCGCGGAGGCGGCCGAGACCGAGGGGCGGCTGTCGCCGACGGAGGGCCACCGCGCCCTCGCCGAAGCGCTCGGCACAATGGCACCCATGATCCACCACGATCCGGACGACCCCCTCCACGCGTACGCGCGCGACGCCGAACCCGTACACCTGTGGGAGCTCGGCGACTACCAGGGCGTACTCGCCAGCCTGGAGGCCCGGCCGTCGCCCGACGCGGCCGCCAACCGCGACCGGTGGCTGGCCTGGTGCGAGCGGTTGTCCGCCCGGCCCGGCCCGGAGCACATCGCGACCCTGCGGGCCCGCCAGCACGCCGCCTACTGGGCGGGGCGCGCCGGGTCGTACAGCACCTCGCGCCAGATGTACGAGGCGGTGCTGGAGGTCCAGTCGCGCGTGCTGCCGCCCGACGACGAGGACATCCTGGAAAGCAGGCACCGCATCGCCTACGCGACCGGCCAGACGGGCCGCTTCGCCGAGGCGGTGGAGCTCCACCGGGAGCTCCTCGCCACCCAGACCCGCGTCCTGGGCCCCGACGACCGGCGGACCCTCGAAACCCGCCACCACATCGCCTACTGGACCGGGCGCGGCGGGGCGATGGCCGAGGGCCTGCGGCTCCACGAGGAGCTCCTGCCGCACCAGATCCGGGTCCTCGGGCCCACGCACCGGGACGTCCTGGAGAGCCGCCACTACATCGCGTACTGGTACGGCCGCCTCGGCCGGCCCGACGAGGCGCTCGCCATGCACGAGCAGCTGCTGCGCGACCGCGTCGAGGTGTTCGGCGAGGACCACGAGCAGGTGGTCTTCAGCCGCATGAACATCTGCAAGTTCACCGCCGAGGGCGGCCGGCCCCGGGAAGGCCTCGCCGCCTACCGGGAACTGCTCCCCCAGGTGGAGCGGGTCAAGAGCCCGCACCACCCCGACGCGCTCCTCGTACGGCTCAACATCGCGCGCTACACCTGGGAGCTCGGCGACCCGGTGGAGGGGCTGCGGCTCCACGAGGAACTCCTCGCCGACCAGCGCCGCGTCAACGGGGACCGCCACCCCACCGTGCTGATCACCCGGCACAACATGGCCTGGATCCACGGCGAGACCGGCGACCCGGAGCGCGCGGTGCGGGAGCTCACCGCCCTGCGCGACGAGCGCATCGAGGTGTACGGGTCCGCCGACCACCCCGAGGTCCTGACGACCCGCCTCGGCATCGCGTGGTGGACCGCCGCCGCCGCTGACCCCGAGGCGGGGGTGGCGCAGCTGCGCACGGTCCTCGCGGACCGGTCCCGCGTGCTGGGCGACGGCCACCCCGACGCGCTGGACGCCCGCTCGCGCCTCGGCGAGCTGCTCGGGCGGGCGGGGGCGGGACACGCGGAGGAGGCCGCGGAGCTGCTGTCCGCGACGGCGGCCGAGCAGGCGGAACGCAACGGTGCCCGGCACCCGCACACCCTCGCCACCCGGGCCCGCCTCGCGGACGTCCTGCTGCGCACGGGCCGCCCGTCGGAGGCCAGGGAACTGCTGGCCGGGCTGCTCCCGCACCAGGCCGAGGTGCTGGGGTCCCGGCACCCGTCCACGCTGGCGACCGAGACCGCGCTCGCCCCGGGGTGAGGTCCGGGGCGAGGGCCCCGGTCCGCGCCGCGCCACGAACGCGGTGTCCGAAAACCGCCGGACCGCACCCCGGCGGCCCCGCGACACTGGAGGCGTGACAGGGACGTACGGCGAGACGGACACCCGGTGCGAGGCGGAGACCCGGTACGAGACGGAGGCCCGGTACGGGACGGACACCCGGTACGAGGCGGTGCGCAGCCGGGACGCCCGCTTCGACGGCGTGTTCTTCTTCGCGGTGGCGACCACCGGCATCTACTGCCGGCCCAGCTGCCCGGCCGTCACGCCCAAACGGCAGAACGTCACGTTCTTCCCGACCGCCGCCGCGGCCCAGCGCCACGGCTTTAGGGCCTGCCGCCGCTGCCGCCCCGACGCCGTGCCCGGGTCCGCCGCCTGGAACGTACGCGCGGACGTGGTGGCGCGGGCCATGCGCCTGATCGGTGACGGGGTCGTGGACCGCGAGGGCGTCCCCGGCCTGGCGGAGCGGCTCGGGTACAGCGCGCGGCAGGTGCAGCGCCAGCTCAACGCCGAGCTCGGCGCGGGGCCGGTCGCCCTCGCCCGGGCCCAGCGCGCCCACACCGCGCGGACGCTGCTTCAGACCACGCCGCTGCCGGTGACGGAGATCGCCTTCGCGTCCGGATTCGCCAGCGTGCGGCAGTTCAACGACACGATCCGGGAGATCTACGCACGCACGCCGAGTGAGCTGCGCGGCGAGCGGCGCGGCCGCGGGGGCAGTGGCGCCGGCGGGGTCCCGCTGCGGCTCGCGTACCGGGGCGCGTACGCCGCGCGGGAGGTCTTCGACCTGCTGGCGGACGAGGCCGTCGACGGTGTGGAGGAGGTCGCCGGCCGGCCCGGCGCGCGCACCTACCGGCGTACGCTGCGGCTGCCGTACGGCTCCGGGATCGCCGCCGTCGACGAGCGGTCCTCCGGGCCGTGGCTGGAGGCCCGCATCCACCTGAGCGACCTCCGCGACCTGACGACCGCCGTCCAGCGGCTGCGGCGGCTGTTCGACCTGGACGCCGACCCGTACGCGGTCGCCGAGCGGCTCGGGTCCCTCGCGGCCGCGCGCCCGGGCCTGCGGTCGCCCGGCGCCGCGGAGCCGGAGGAGTTCGCGGTACGGACCTTGGTCGGGCGCGCGGAGGCGCGTCGGCTGGTCGCGGCGCACGGCACGCCGCTCGACACCCCGTGCGGCGGCCTCACGCACCTGTTCCCCGCGCCCGCCGCGCTGCTCGGACACCCGCGGGCGGGGGCGCTCGCCGCCGCGCTGGCGGGCGGTGACCTGCGGCTCGACCCGGGCGCCGACCGCGACGAGGCCGAGCGGGCGCTGCGCGCGCTGCCCGGGGTCGGCGCCCGGCCGGCCGCGCTGATCCGGATGCGCGCCCTGGGGGACCCGGACGTGGCGCTCGACGAGCGCGCGGACCGGGAGGAGTGGCGGCCCTGGCGTTCGTACGCCACGCGGTACCTGGGCAGTCGGTAGCCTCAGCCGCCAAGCACCGCGCCGATCCAGCCGCCGACGACCAGCAGGCATGCGAACAGCTCCACCAGCACACTCGCACCGATCGCCCGCATCACCGTCCGGGTCGAGCTGACGGCCGGCCCGTGGCCGCCCAGCCGGAGCCGCTCCGCGAGGTAGATGCCGCCGATGTAACCCGGTACGGCTCCGACCACCGGGACCAGCACGAAGCCGAGCACCGCGCCCACCCCCGCGTACACCACCATCCGGACGGTGACGCCCGCGCCGCGCAGCCGCCGCGCGGGCAGCTGCCAGACGATGACCTGGGTCAGCAGGAGGAGGGCCGTCGCCGCGACGAGCAGCCACCAGGCGAGGCCGCTCTTCTCGTGGAGCGCCCACCACGCCGTCGCCGCCCAGACGAGCCAGGTGCCGGGCACGCCGGGCACCAGCACGCCGAAGAGGCCGAGCAGCATCACCGACCCGACGATGACGAGCTGCCACGCACCCACGCGTCCAGCCTGCCGGACCCGCTGCCTCCGCGCAGGTCGGAGTCAGCTGCGCGCCACCCACCCGCGTTCGTACGCGTGCCAGCCCAGCTGGAGGCGCGTGGTCACGCCCGCCGCCTCCATCAGGGCCTTCACCCGGCGCTGGACCGTGCGCAGGCCGAGGTCGAGCTGCTTGGCGACGCTCGCGTCCGTCAGGCCCGCCAGCAGCAGGGAGAGGATCTCCAGGTCCGTGGCGTCCGGACCGGGGGCCGCGCCCTCCGTCACGCGCTCTCCGGAGCCCGGCCGCAGCGGCACCGCCTCGCGCCATACCGCCTCGAAGAGGGCCGTCAGCAGGTCCAGCAGCCCGCTCGCGTGCACCACCAGCCCCGCCGGCTCGGCGTCCCGGCCGCCCGTCAGCGCCACCATGGCCAGGGTCCCGTCGGCGATCACCAGGTCCGCCGGGAGCCGGTCCGCGACCCGGAGCCGCCCCGCACGGGGGAGCCCGGCCACCCCGTCCGGTCGCGACAGCACCTCCCGGGCCACGACCGCGCGGTACGCCACGGGCGCGAGGCCCTCCCGTTCCGCGGTCTCCCCGTCTGCGGCCCCCCGTTCCGCGGCCTCCCGGTCTGCGGTCTCCCGTTCCGCGTCCTCCCGGCCTGCGTCCTCGACCGGCTCCGTCACCAGCGCGCACACCTCCCGCGCCGCCCCCAGCCGGAGCTGCCGGAGCCGGTGCGCCACCGCGCTCGCGCCCGTCACCACCTCCACCAGGTCGTGCGCCTCGGGCCCGGCCGCCTCCGCCCGGTACCCCTCGGCGAGCACCGCCGCCGCCCGCTCCGCCCGCTCCAGCTCGTGCCGCTGCCGCGTCAGCAGCGCCCCCAGCGCCACGGCGGGCGGCGCCGCCACCCAGCGCCCCGCGCCCGCCGGGGACCGGGCGGCCAGGCCCCGCGACTCCAGCCGCCGGAGCGTGCGTTCGGTGTCCGGCTCCGGCAGCGCCAGCCGGTGCGCGAGATCCGCGACCTCCGCCGCACCCAGCGACACCAGCGCGCGGTACGCCGACTCCTGCCGTTCGTCCAGGCCTATCGCGGACAGCACCCCTGAAGCCCCCTCGTTCCCGCGGCCGTGGCGTGAAACGGCCACGGCGTGAACCCGCCGCGCTCATCATGACCGCCCCACCCGCCCCGCTGCCATGGTGCGGTCATTTTCCGGATGACCGTTTTCCTCCGCACCGGGCGGTGGACAATTAAGGGCATGAGCCCACAGGGGGAGACGCCCACCACCGGCGGGGACGACTGGTGGGAGAAGCTGTACGACGACGGCACACCGGACACGGCCCCGGCCGCGACGGGCGACACTCTGGACGACCGCTTCGACTCGGCGTCCGACACGGTGGCCGACCCGGTCTCCGCCCCGGCCCCCGGTTCGGCGTCCGACACGGTGGCCGGCCCGGCGTCCGACCCGGCCTCCGGCATAGCGGCTGATGCGGCGTCACCCCGGCTCCCCGGCCCGCGCGCCGGCTACGTCGGCGACGGGCCGCCGACGTACGACGCCGAACCGACGGCCCTGCCGCCCGCCCAGGCCGGGCAGCTGGGGCAGCTGGTCGCCGACACCGTGCTCGACGGCGCCCGTTACGGCACGTACACCCTGCGCGCCGCGTCCGTACGCGGCGACTCCGCGCGCTACCGCGGTGAGCCGCGCCGCGACGCGCTGCTGACCGCCCGGTTCGGCGGCGGAGACGCCGCCCTCGTGCTGGTCGCGGTCGCCACCGGTGCGCGCGCCGCCGAGGCCGCGCACCTCGCCGCCGCCGACGCCTGCCGGCGGATCGGCGACGCGGTGGGCCGCAGCCACGCGCGGCTGTCCGAGGACATCAGGGCCGGCCGCCGCCGTGACCTCAAGTCGGGCCTGCACCGGCTGACCGACCGCACCTACGGCAAGCTGCGCGCCCGCGCCGCCGAGCTGGGCGTCGCGCCGGAGGAGTACACCGCCGGGCTGCGCTGCCTGCTGATGACCGCCGATCCGGGCTGCCGTACGCGTGTCTTCTTCGGCGTCGGCGACGGCGGGCTGTTCCGGCTGCGCGACGGCGTCTGGCAGGACATCGAGCCGCGGCCGCCCGAGCCGGGGGACGTCACCGGCGAGCCCGTCGTCGGTTACGGCTCACCTCCGGCCGCTGCCCCCGCGGGGGAGGCGACGCCCGCCGAGACCCCGGAGGGCGACCGGCTGACCATGGACCTGGGCGTCCCCACGCCGCCCTCCCCGTACATCGAACCTCCCGTCCCGCCCCCGGCGGAGCCGTTCCGCTTCCGCGCCTCCGTCGCCCGCCCCGGCGACACGCTGCTACTGGCCGGCCCCGGGCTCGCCGAGCCGCTGCGCGGCGAGGGCGCGCTGGCGAAGGAACTCGCCGAGCGGTGGGGGAGCGGCGGGCCGCCCGGCCTGGCGCGGTTCCTCGCGGACACCCAGCTGAGGGTGAAGGGCTACGCCGATGACCGTACGGCCGTGGCCCTGTGGGAGGAATGAAGAGGCGGGAACGCGGCGGCCATGAGATGGATGGACCATGGCCAAACAGAGCGTGGCGGAACAGTTCGTCGAGATCCTCGTGCGCGCCGGCGTCCAGCGGGTGTACGGCGTCGTCGGCGACAGCCTGAACCCCGTCGTCGATGCCATCCGCCGTACCCGCGGCATCGACTGGGTACAGGTGCGCCACGAGGAGGCCGCCGCCTTCGCGGCAGGCGCCGAGGCCCAGCTCACCGGCCGGCTCGCCGCCTGCGCCGGCTCGTGCGGCCCCGGCAACCTCCACCTCATCAACGGCCTGTACGACGCGCACCGCTCCATGGCCCCGGTCCTCGCCCTCGCCTCGCACATCCCCTCTGGCGAGATCGGCCTCGGGTACTTCCAGGAGACCCACCCCGAGCGGCTGTTCCAGGAGTGCAGCCACTACTGCGAGCTGATCTCCAGCCCGCAGCAGATGCCCCGGGTGCTCCAGACCGCGATCCAGCACGCCATCGGCCGCGGCGGGGTGAGCGTCGTCGCCCTGCCCGGCGACCTGGCCGCACAGGCGGCCCCGGACAAGCCCGTCGAACAGGCCCTGGTCACCACCCGCCCCACCGTCCGCCCCGGCGACGCCGAGATCGACGCGCTCGTCCGGCTCATCGACGATGCCGACAAGGTCACGCTCTTCTGCGGCGCCGGCACCCAGGGTGCCCACGCCGAGGTGATGCAGTTCGCGGAGCGCGTCAAGGCACCGGTCGGCCACGCCCTGCGCGGCAAGGAGTGGATCCAGTACGACAATCCGTACGACGTGGGGATGAGCGGGCTGCTCGGTTACGGCGCCGCCTATGAGGCCACCCACGAGTGCGATCTGCTCCTGCTCCTCGGCACGGACTTCCCGTACAACGCCTTCCTGCCGGACGGCGACGTCAAGATCGCCCAGGTCGACGTGCGGCCGGAACACCTCGGCCGCCGCTCCAAGCTGGACCTGGCCGTCTGGGGCGATGTGCGCGAGACCCTGCGCTGCCTCGTGCCCCGTGTGCGCCCCAAGTCCAGCCGCAAGTTCCTCGACAAGATGCTGAAGAAGCACGCCGACGCCCTGGAGGGGGTCGTCACGGCGTACACGAGGAAGGTGGAGAAGCACACGCCGATCCACCCGGAGTACGTCGCCTCCGTACTGGACGAAATGGCCGATGACGCGGCGGTCTTCACTGTCGACACGGGAATGTGCAACGTGTGGGCCGCCCGCTATCTGACCCCCAACGGACGGCGTCGCATCATCGGCTCGTTCCGGCACGGCTCGATGGCCAACGCCCTGCCGCAGGCCATCGGTGCCCAGCTCATCGACCGCAAACGGCAGGTCGTCTCCCTGTCGGGCGACGGCGGGTTCTCCATGCTGATGGGTGACTTCCTGACCCTGGTGCAGCACGACCTGCCGGTGAAGGTGGTGCTCTTCAACAACTCCTCCCTGGGGATGGTGGAGCTGGAGATGCTCGTCGCGGGCCTGCCGTCGTACGGGACCGAGAACCACAACCCCGACTTCGCAGCCATCGCCCGGGCGGCCGGCGCGTACGGCGTGCGCGTGGAGAAGCCCAAGCAGCTCGCGGGCGCGCTGAAGGACGCCTTCAAGCACAAGGGTCCGGCGCTGGTCGACGTGGTGACGGACCCCAACGCGCTCTCCATCCCGCCGAAGATCAAGGCCGACATGGTGACGGGCTTCGCGCTCTCCGCCAGCAAGATCGTGCTGGACGGAGGGGTGGGCCGGATGCTCCAGATGGCCCGCTCCAACCTGCGCAACATCCCCCGGCCGTGACTCGCCGCCCGACCGATGCTCCCCGCACGCTCGCGTACTACCCCGATGCGCCCCCCTGACCGCCCCCCTGGCCTGGCAATCGCAGGCGTGACGGCGTGTGGGCGGGGGCATGCATCCCGTGAACCAGTTCGAGCGAAAGGGCCGAGCCGTGCGGGTGGGGGCAATGAGCAGGCGTCAGACAGCGGCACGACCGGCGCGGTGGCGCAAGCACGTGAGCGGCGACGACCTCACGGCCGTACGGGAGGTGAGGCACGGATTGCGCGAGCTGCTGCGGCACTCGGGCCAACCGGGCTCCGCCGACGCGGCGGAGCTGCTCACCAGCGAACTGGTGACGAACGCCCTGGTCCACACCCGGCACGGCGCGGTCGTCACGGCCACGGTCGAGCCGGGAGGCGGATTACGGGTGGAGGTACGGGACTTCGACGGGGTGCCGCCCCTGCCGCACGTATCCGTCGCCGATGACAGCACGCACGGCAGAGGCCTCTTCCTGGTGCAGGCGCTCGCCGACGCGTGGGGGGTACGGGGCCACGGGGTGGGCAAGACGGTGTGGTTCGAGGTGTCCGGCGCGGTCGGGCCCGCCTGACGCGCGAGCGCCAGGACGGACCCGCCGGACCCGCCGGACCCGCCGGCCATGCACCTGGTCCCGGTTCCGGTGCCCGGGTGCTTCAGCCGAACTGCTGCTCCAGGTGCGCGAGTTTCTGCTCCAGGGAATCCAGCCGTGGCAGCGTCTGCGTGTCGTCCTCCGCGGTGAGGTCGACCATGCGCGGCTCAGTGTCCTTCACGGCCTGGAGGGAGGGCCGGGATCGAGGCGGCGGCTCCGCCGTCCCTGGTATGGCAGGCTCCGCGATGGGGGACCCCACGGCCGTCGACGCGGAGCCGGAGCCGGAGGGGCGGTTCGCCACGTTCACGGCCTGCACCTCGACGTGCGTGGAACCCATGGCGGGGTTCATGGACCGCATGTCGACCTGTCGGCCGCCGCGCCCGAGCCCCCAGGCCCGGTGCTGCCGGTTGAACGCCCGCAGGCGCGCCCGCTCGCGCTTCGCCTCCTCGCGCCGCCGCAGCCGGCTCTGCTGCTTCTGCCGCCGGTCCTCGCGGACCTCGTCGACGGCCTCGTCCAGCGTCCGTACGCCCTCCAGCAGCATCAGCGACCACGCGCCGAACGTCTCGCGGGGCGCCCGCAGCCACCGTACGATCCGGATCTGCGGCAACGGCCGGGGCACCAGGCCCTGTTCGCGCAGCGCGGCCCGGCGGGTCTGCTTCAGCGCCCGGTCGAACAGCACGGCCGCCGACAGCGACATGCCCGCGAAGAAGTGCGGCGCGCCCGCGTGGCCGGCGCCCCGGGGCGCGTGCACCCAGTTGAACCACGCCGCCGCGCCCGCGAACGTCCACACCAGCAGGCGCGAGCCGAGCGCCGCGTCACCGTGGCTGGCCTCGCGCACCGCGAGGACGGAGCAGAACATCGCGGCGCCGTCGAGGCCGAACGGCACCAGGTACTCCCAGCCGCCGGACAGACTCAGGTTCTGCCGGCCGAAGCCGACCAGTCCGTGGAAGGAGAGCGCGGCGGCGACCGCGGCACAGCAGAAGAGGAGCAGGTAGGAGGCGGTGCCGTAGACGGCTTCCTTACGGCGGCGGCGCTCCTCGCCGCGCTCCCAGGAGTCGTCGGCGGCCTTCTCGCCGGCCCGCTTGCCGCGGGTGAGCACCGCCACCGCCGCCACGACCCCCACCAGCATCACGCCGCCCGGAAGCAGCCAGTCCAGCGATATGTCGGTCAGTCTCATGCGGTGTCCCTCGCATCGTCGCTCGCGGTAGGGCGGTCGGCCGCCATAGTGGCCGAAGGCCGCGGGGCACCACGGGGGTTTCGGAGGAAGAGGACGCCATCGGGGCCGCACGGCATACGAATAGGTGCGATCTGATCGAACTGCCGTAGGGAAAGCGTGAGTTGCGTTCGATTCACACCACCCGGGCGGGTGGCGTGGAGGTCACGCCGATGCGCTCAACTTGCGTACGCGGTCGGCGTCGCAGGTACGCGGACAGGTGACGCAGGTGTCCTCGGGGCGCAAGGTGTAGAAGAGGCAGCAGCTGGCCCGGTCACGGGTCGGCAGCGTCTCGCCGTTCGGCCCGGTCAGCTCGCGGAACCCGGCGGAGCCGACGTACGGCTTGAGCGCGGCGGCGCGGGCGGCGGCTTCGGCTCTCGCGTCCGGCCCGGAGCCGCTGCCGGCCTTGGCCCCGGCGCCCGTGCCCGTGTCCCTGCCGGCCTTGGCCCCCGTGCCCGGCAGCAGCAGCTCCAGCTCCGCCATCGCGCGCGGCTCCTCGCCCAGCAGGTGGCCGACGTACCAGAGCCCCTCGACGATCTCGTCCGTGACCATGCCCCACAGGGCCCGCTTGCCGCGCCGCATGCGCGGCCCGAAGCCCTCCAGGACCGGGGCCAGGTGCTCGGCGACGGCCGCCCGCACCTCTGCGCGCAGCGCCTCCTCGTCCGGGACGACCCGGGCGCCGGGCAGCGCGGCCGCGGGGTCGCCGGGCAGGCAGGCGAACTCCCGTACCCGGACCGTCATCCGGCCCAGCGCCCGCTGGAACGCCACGTCCGCGACCGGCAGGCGGGGCACGCGGCGGTGCAGGAACCACGGCACGGTGACGAGGAGGCAGGCGGGCCACGCGTACCGGTGCAGCGCGAAGCTGGCGACGACGTCGGGCCGGGCCCGCTGCCCGTAGTCCCGCACCACCTGCGCGTCGTCCCAGGCGAGGAACGCGTCCAGGGCCTCCCCGCCGTCCGCGAGCTCGTCCGCGCCGACCCAGCCACCACCGCGCGGCGCCGACTCACCGTCCGCCAGCTCGCGCACCCGCAGCCCGGGGAACACCTCGGCGAGGCGGGCGTACGCCTCCGCCACGGGCGAGGCCGTAACGGCGGGGCGGGGAGTGGAGAGGAGCGCGGGGACGGTCATGCAGGGACCACCGATCACGATCGTTGGCAGGTAAGCCTTACCTTACCCGATCTGATCGACATGGGAACTGCGACTCCGTGGCCTTATCGTGCACACGGGCCCTTTCCACCGCGAGCCGGGCCCTGGCACCAGGCACCAGGAGGACCCGAGTGGAGCAGCAGGGCAGCGCGCGCGAGAGGGCCACGACCCCGCCGCACCCGCCGCACCAGTCACTGCCCGGGCAGCGCCCCGGCGGGCACCCGGCGGCCCGCCTCCCCGAACAGCAGGCACGCGGCGAGCACACCCACAGCGAGCCCCCGGCCCCCGGCGTCCCCGCCCCTGGTGCCGCCGCCGGGCCGCTCGTGCAGCGGCACTCCGTACGCGGACAGATCCTCGACGCCCTGCGCACCGCCCTGGTCAGCGGAGAGCTCGCCCCCGGCGAGGTGTACTCGGCACCCGCGCTCGGCGCCCGCTTCGGCGTCTCTGCCACCCCGGTCCGCGAGGCGATGCAGCAGCTCGCGCTCGAAGGCGCCGTCGAGGTCGTGCCGAACCGCGGCTTCCGCGTCACCCGCCGCACCCCGCGCGAGCTCGCCGAACTCGCCGAGGTCCGCGCCCTCATCGAGGTGCCCGTCATGCTGCGCCTGGCCCGTACGGTCCCCGCCGACCGCTGGACGGAGCTGTGGCCCCTCGCCGAGGCCACCGCCGCGGCCGCCGCCCGGGGCGACATCGCCCACTACGCCGAGTCCGACCGCGCGTTCCACCGCGCGGTCCTCTCCCTGGCCGGCAACGCCCAGCTCGTCGACATCGCCGACGACCTGCACCGCCGCGCCCAGTGGCCGCTCTCCGACCAGCCCCGGGCCCGCCGCGCCGACCTCGTCGCGGACGCCGCCGAGCACAGCGCCCTGCTGGAGGCGCTGATCGCCCAGGACCTGCCGGTGGTGCAGTCGCTGGTACGCGAGCACTTCACCAGCGCCAAGTGAGCGGCACCGGCGTGACCCGGCGCGCCGCCGTGTGGACGCTGGCCAACCGGCTGGGCGTGGTCGCCGGGACCCCGGCCGAGCTGCTGTCCGCGCTCCTGGCCGGGCCGCCCCGCACGGTACGGGTGGACCTCGCCCCCGACGACGACCTCGTCCACGCGCTCCGCGCCCTGGGCCACCTCGACGTCGTCGCGACCGGCCCGCCGCCGCCCCCTGCTCCCTACTCCCCGCTGAACCTCGACGACCCGGCGGCCGTCTGCGCCGCCGACCCGCTGTCCGTGACCGAGGCGTACGAGTCGGGCGGCGACCCCCACGGGGGCCTGCGCGCCGCGTGGCTGCGCGCCGGGCAGTCCCTCATCCGCGACGGGCAGACCCCGGCGGCCCGCGCACTGGTCCTGCTCACGGCGCTCGACGACACCGCCGACCCGCGGCTCGCGCCCGCCCTCGCGGAGTCGGCCGCCGGGCAGCCGTGGCACCTGGCATGGTCACGCCGTACGCCCGGCACCGCGCTGACGACCACGCCGGACGGCCGCCTGGTCGTGGCGGACGAGCCGCGCGCCACGGCGGTCGCGTGCCTCCCCGACGGAACGCGGCTGGCGCTGGACGAACGGGGCCGGCTGCACACGCGCGGCGGCCCGCCGACCCGGCTGACCGAGGCCGTGACGGCCACCCTGGCCCGGCACCCCGCGACGGCCCTCGGGGCCGCCGGCCCCACGGTGCTGACCGGCGACCGGATGGGCACGGTGCACGCCTTCGGCCTCGGCGGGGTGGACCAGGCCGCGCTGCACTCCGGCCGCGTCACCGCGCTGGCGGCCTCGGCGTCGACCGCGTACAGCGGCGGAACGGACGGCACGGTACGCGCCTGGCGCCCCGGCCGCGCGCCCGCGCGCCGTCCGGTGGCCGCACGCCCGCACCCGGTTGTCGCCCTCCACGCCGCCGACCGGTTCCTCGCGGTCGCCTGGGCGGACGGCCTCGCCGAGCTGCACGGCCTCGGCACCCGCCGGGTCCTGCGCTTCCGCCCCGGGCCCCGGGTCCGCGCGGTCGCCGTGACGGGCGACGGCTCGCTGGTCGTCGGCCTGGACGACGTACTGCTCTGCCTGGCGCAGGCGGAACGCTCCTGCGGGTGATCGGGCGTCCCACCCCACGCCGTGGGCACTCGTCGTGGTCAGGATCCCCTCGAACCCGCATCCTGCCCGCCCGAAGGGACGCCGCCCTCATGAGCTCCTCGCGCCGCCGCCGTCGCCGTACCGCCGCGCTCTGCGCGCTGGTCGCGCTGCCCGCCTCGCTCACGGCCATGGCCCCCGCCCCCGTGCCCGCGCCGGGGGCCGCCACGGACGCCGTCTACGCGGTCGCCCTCGGCGACGGCTTCATCGCCGGCGAGGGGGCCCGCTGGAAGGGCAACGCGGAGGGCGACTGGGCAAAGGGCGGCGTCCCGGCCGAGCTGCGCGCCGCGACGGACCGCACGCAGGCCGAGAACCTGCCGCTCGACTCGGTGTACGCGCCCAGCGCCTCGGACTGCCACCGCTCCGACACGGCCGAGATCCACGGCGCCAAGGGCGCGCCCAGCCCGCACGGCGAGATCGCCCACCCCCTCAACCTCGCGTGCTCCGGCGCGCAGACCCGGCACGTACTGAGCGAGCCCTACCGCAGCGAGCGGCCCCAGCTGGAGCAGCTGAAGGCGCTCCTCGCGCTGGAGCGCACCAAGGTCGGGTACGTGGTCGTCTCCGTCGGCGGCTCCGCACTCCCGGAGGCCGCCCGCAGGTGCGCCGCGTCCTGGAAGGCGAACGCGTACTGCTCGGTGGACCCGGCGGTGACCGAGCCCGTCCTCAAGAGCGTCAAGGCGGCGGAGCAGGAGGCCGCCGACACGGTCGCCAAGGTCAAGGAGGTCCTCGCGGCCGCCGGTTCGTCGGCCCGGATCGTCCTCCAGTCCTACCCCGCCACGCTCGCCCCCGGAGACCCGGCCACGACCGCCGGCGACGAGCACAGCTGGACCCGCTGGGGCACCTACGGCTGCCCCTTCTACAACCGCGACCTGGCCTGGCTGAACACCCAGGTCTACCCCGCCCTCTCCGCCTCCCTGAAGAAGGCCGCCACGGCCCAGCAGGTCTCCTTCCTCGACGTCCGCAGGGTCGCCGAGGGCCACGAGGTCTGCCACACCTCCACCCACCAGGCGGAACTCACCACCCGCGGCCGCGTCTACCTCCCCTCCGCCGCCGACGCCCAGTGGGCCCGCTACTTCGAACGCTCCAAGACCCCTCTCCCCGCCACCGACGAGGCCGAGTCCCTCCACCCCAACTTCTACGGCCAGCAGGCTCTGCGCACCTGCCTCTCCGACGCCCTGCGGCAGCTGGCGCAGGCCGACAAGAACCTCGCCCTGCAGTGCACGGGCGCGCCGCGCAAGGCCCCTTCGGCCCTGACGGCGACGGCGACGGCGGCGGCGGGCTGAGGGGCCCGCGGGACCTCACCCGGACGAGGTGCGGCTCGGGGAGACGCGCGACCGAACCGGCGGGTGGTCAGGCGCTCTTTGCCAGCGCGCTCTTGGCCTTCCACCGCTCCCACGGCACGTTCCAGGCGCCGTAGCCGTTGCCCTCGGCCACCGTGCCCTTGGTGTCCTCGCCCGTGATCTCGAACGGGTCGCCCACGCGTACCTGGCCGTAGAAGTACGCGGCGTCGGAGGTGTTCATGCCGATGCAGCCGGAGGACTTGTTGGCCCGCCCCATCCACCGGGCGTTCCACGGCGCGGCGTGCGCGTACATGCCCGACCAGGTCAGCCGCATCGAGTGGTCCACCATCTTGTCGTAGGCGTCGCCGAGGCCGACCGTCTCGGAGTTCATGTTGATCGTCCCCTCCTTCGCCATCAGCACGGCCGTGCCCCGCCAGGAGCGCTTGTCGCCGCCGGGGGTCCCGCCGGAGACCGGGATCTCGCGCACCGTCCGGCCGTCGCGCTCCAGCGTGAGCTTCTTGGCGTCGAGGTCGACCCGGACGACCTGCCGTGCCCCCACGGTGAACCCGGTGCGGTAGTCGCGGACGAACCAGCCGCCGGTGCCGCCGGAGTCGGTGCCGTTCAGCCGGGCGTCGAGGGTGACCTTCGTACCCGCCTTCCAGTACTCCTTCGGCCGCCAGTCCACCCGGTCCTTGCCCGACCAGTCCTTCAGCCAGCCCCAGGATCCCTCGGTGCCGTTGGAGGTGGTCACCTTCAGCTGCTTCTCCACCTCGGCCTTGTCGCGCACCGGCCGGTCGAAGACGATCGACAGCGGCTGCGCGACCCCGACGGTGGTGTTCTTGCCGGGCGCGAGCGTCAGCTTGTTGACCCGCTCGGCCGCGGCGGTGGAGAACGACGCCCGGCTCGTGTCCGTACGGCCGCCCGGCGTCCGGGTCGTGGCCCGCACCGTGTACGTGGTGCCGGGTGCCGCCTTGCGCTCCGACGTCCAGGACGCCCCGTCGGCCGCGAGGCGGCCGGGCAGCGCCGCGCCCTCACCGTCGGTCACGCTCACCGCGCGCAGGGTGCCGCCCCGCGCGGTCACCACCACCGGCTTACCCGCCGCGACGCCCTTGCCCGAAGGCGTCACGGCCACCGCCGCCGGGCGCTCGTCCGCGGCGGGCGCCTTGGCGTCGTCCGGCGGGGAGACCTGTACGCCGCCGGCGGACGAGCAGGCCGAGGCCGCGAGCGTGACGGTCAGGGCGACGACGGCCAGGGCGGCGGGCCGCGTGCGTATGGAACTCACGAATCCTCCGTGGGAGAGGGGCGGACGGGGTGGGATGTCCGGACCTTAAGCCGCTCGTCCGGCCCCCGGAACGGCTCCCGGCCCGTGTGACGGCGGCTGGAGGAAAACGGTCATCGTCCGGTCACATACGCCGCGCGGGACGGTCACGGGCGGCTGTGAACCTCCTGTCCGTCCCACCCACCGACGGGACGGAAACTACGGAGGCTTACATTGTGTCAGCGCTGCTCGTGACGGCCGGCCGCGGTCAGGAAACCCAGCTTCGCCCCCTCACCCCCGAGGCCTACGCCGCCTTCGTCGCCGCCCGCGCGGCAACCCCCGGCGGCCCGAGCTTCCTGCAGTGCCCGTCCTGGGCCCGCGTCAAGGAGGGCTGGCGGCCCCTGTTCCTCGGCTGGGGGCCTCGTGAGGGCGAGCTGTCCGGGGCCGCCCTCGCCCTGCTGCGGACCTTCCCCGGCACCCGCAAGTCCTTCGCCTACCTGCCCGAGGGGCCCGTCGCCGACTGGACGGACCCGGACGTCGACCACTGGCTCAACCCGCTCCTCGCGCACCTGCGCGCCGAGGGCGCCTTCGCCGTCCGCATCGGCCCCTCCCCGGCCTTCCGCCGCTGGAACGCCGCCCGCCTCAAGACGCTCACCGCCCCCGGCCGGCGCCTGTCCGACGTCCTCGCCTGCGAGGTCGACCCGCTCGGCACCGCCGTCGCCGAACGGCTGCGGGCCCGCGGCTGGCGCCGCTGCGGCGACGACGGCGCCGACGGCGACGCCCAGCCCCGCATGGTCTTCCAGGTCCCGCTCGCCGGACGCACCCCCGAGGACCTGTGGAACGGCCTCAACCAGGAGTGGCGGCGCAACGTCCGCAAGGCCTGTGCACGCGGCGTCGAGGTCGTCGTCGGCTCCGCCGCCGACCTCCCCGACTTCTACCGGCTGCTGCGGATCACCGAGGAGCGCGACGGCTTCCGCCTCGGCCGCTCACTGGCCTACTACGAGCGCCAGTACGCCGTCCTCAACGCCGAGGAACCCGGCCGGATGAAGCTCTACCTCGCCCGCCACGAGGGCGAGGTCCTCGCCGCCCACACCATGGTCACCGTCGGCCGGCGCGTCTGGTACCAGACCGGCGCCTCCGCGGACCACCGGCGCGAGGTCCGCCCCTCCAACGCCCTGCAGTGGCGGATGCTGATCGACGCCCACGCGCAGGGGGCCGACGTGTACGACATGCGCGGGGTACCCTCCACCCTTGATCCCGACGACCGCGGATTCGGGCTGATGCGCTGGAAGCTCGGCACCGGCGGACAGGTCGTCGAAACGCTGGGGGAGTGGGAGACACCATTGGCGGGCACGACCAACCACGCGCTGTACCGCGCCTTCCAGGCGTACCTGGCCCGCCGATGAGCGGGACCACCACGTCCACGAGCGGCACCCCCGGCTCCGCCCCGCCCGCCGGCTCCGCCCCGCCCGCCGGGGGTGCCGCGCCCACCGGGGATACCGCGCGCCGCGCCTCCCTGCTGCGCGGCGGTGCGGTCATGGCCGCCGGCTCCCTGGTCTCCCGCGCCACCGGATTCGTCCGCTCCGCCGTCGTCGCCGCGGCCCTCGGCATCGGACTGACCGCCGACGGCTACGCGGTCGGCAACTCCGTCCCCACCATCGTCTACACGCTCCTGATCGGCGGCGCCCTCAACGCCGTCTTCGTACCCGAGCTGGTCAAGGCCGCCAAGGAGCACGCCGACGGGGGCCGCGCCTACACCGACCGGCTGCTGACCGCCTGCGCCACGGCGCTCCTCGTCCTCACCGCCGCGGCGGTGCTCGCGGCCCCCGCCCTCGTCGACCTCTACACCGACTACACCGGCGCGCAGGAGTCGATGACGGTCGCCTTCGCCCGCTACTGCCTGCCGCAGATCTTCTTCCTCGGCCTGTTCACCCTCCTCGGCCAAGTCCTCAACGCCCGTGGCCGGTTCGGCGCCATGATGTGGACCCCCGTCCTCAACAACGTCGTCGTCATCGCCGTCTTCGCGTTCTACCTGTACGCGGGCGACGGCGGCTCCCTCGATCCGGCGGAGGCCGCCCTCCTCGGCTGGGGCACCACCGCAGGCATCGTCGTCCAGGCCCTCGCCCTGCTCCCCGCCCTGCGGGCGGCCCGCTTCCGCTACCGGCCGCGCTTCGACTGGCGCGGCAGCGGCCTCACCCATCCCCTGCGCTCGGCCGGCTGGCTGGTGCTGCTCGTCCTCGCCAACCAGGGGGCGTACTGGGTCACCACCCGGCTCGCCACGGCCGCCGGGCAGAGCGCCGCCGCTCAAGGCCTCGACGGCGGCGCCGGGTTCAGCGCGTACAACAACGCCTACACGCTCTGGATGGTGCCGCACGGCATCGTCACCGTCTCCCTCGTCACCGCCCTGATGCCCCGCATGAGCGGCTCGGCCGCCGACGGGGACCTGGCCGCCGTCCGCCGCGACGTCGCCGGGGCGCTGCGCAACGCCTCCGCCGCCGTCGTCCCCGCCGCCTGCGCCCTGTTCGCGCTCGCCGGACCGCTGACGGAGCTCGTCTTCGGGTACGGCGCGACCGACCCCGAGGACACCGCCGCCATGGCGGGCGTCCTCATGGCGTTCGCGCCCGGACTCGTCGCCCTGTCCGGGCAGTACGTCCTCTCGCGCACCTTCTACGCCCTGCGCGACACCCGCACCCCGTTCCTGCTCAACCTGGTGATCGCCCTCCTCAACGCGGGCCTGTCCACCGCCGCGTACGTCCTGCTCCCGGCGCGCTGGGCCGTCACCGGCATGGCCGCGGCCTACGCCCTGGCCCTGTGGGCGGGTTGGGCGGTGACCGCGCTCGTCCTCGGCCGCAGACTCGGCCGCGCCGACGCAGGGGGCGGCGCCGGGGGCCGCGCCGGGGGCGGCACCCTCGCCGCCCTCGCCCGGCTCCTGACCGCCGCCGTCCCGGCCACGGCACTCGCCTACGGAGCCGTCACCTGGACCCAGCCGGCCGGGCCCCTGGCCGCCGCGGCCGCCGGCGCCGCGGCGATCCTCCTGCTCTTCGCCGCCTTGGCCCGGCCGCTGCGCCTGACCGAGCTCGACGCCCTGCTCACCGGGGCCCTGCGGCGCCTGCGCCGCAAGCGCTGACACCCGACACCCGACGCCTGACACCTGACGCATGGCACCGCACACCCGGCACCCGACACCGCTTCCGACGACGACTGGGATACTCCACAATGCCCCGCGTGCTGCTCATCGAAGACGACCCCTCCGTCCGGGAAGGGGTGGAGCTCGGACTGCGCCGCCGGGGCCACGAGGTCCGGACCGCCGCCACCGGCGAGGCCGGGCTCGCCGCCCTGCGGGAGTTCCGGCCCGACCTGCTGCTGCTCGACCTCATGCTCCCGGGCATGAACGGCGTACAGGTCTGCCGGCGCGTCCGCGAGGACAGCCAGCTGCCGATCATCATGCTGACCGCGCGCGGCGACGACTTCGACGTGGTCGTCGGCCTGGAGGCGGGCGCCGACGACTACATCGTCAAGCCCGCTCGTACGGAGGTCATCGAGGCCCGCATCCGCGCCGTCCTGCGCCGCCTGGAAGCCGCCCCCGGCGGTGGCCGCGCGGCGGTCGAGTTCCACGGCGAACTCGCCGTCGACCGCACCGGCCTGACCGTCGCCAAGGCCGGCCGGCGCATCGCGCTCGCCCCCTCCGAGCTGAAGCTGCTGCTCCACCTGTCCGCGGCCCCGGAACAGGTCTTCAGCCGCCAGCAACTCCTGGAGCACGTCTGGGAGCACAGCTACCACGGTGACGCGCGCCTCGTCGACGCCTGTGTACGCCGGCTGCGCAACAAGATCGAGGACGTGCCGGGCAGCCCCCGCTACATCCAGACCCTGCGCGGCTTCGGCTACCGCTTCGGACCGCTGTGACGGCCGCCGGCACGGCATCGACGGCGGCCACCCCCGCGAGCGCGGACCGCCCGGCGGCACCCGGCACACCCGACGCACCCGGCGGGGACCCGGCCGCGCCCCGGCGCCGGTTCACGCCGGGCGGAGTGCGCGGACGCTGGCGCCGGGCCCGGTACGGGCTGCGCACCCGCCTCGTCGTCGCGTTCCTGCTCGTCGCCGCCGTCGGCTGCGGCACCACCGCGGCCCTCACCTACCGCGACGCCCGCAACGCCATCCTCGAACAGACCCAGAACACGGCCGTCTCCCACCTGCGGGACCAGGCCCAGAGCCTGACCCTCGACCTCCCGGTCCAGCCCGACGACCTCACCGGGACCGTGCGGCGCATCGCCCGCGAGGGCAAGCCCCGCACCTGGATCGTCTTCGCCGAGTACGGCTCCCTGCGCGTCTCCTCCGGCACCCGCCCCGTCTCCACCGTCATCACCCCCGAACTGCGCCGCGCCGCACGCGACCGGCCCTACGGCGCCTTCCAGCGGGTGGTCTCCGGGGGCAGGCCCTATCTGACCGTCGCCGTGCCCACCGTGTTCAGGCCCGACGCCACGGCGAGCCGGGCCACCCGCCCCACCGGCCTCGTCCTGTACGCGGTGATGCCGCTCGACGAAGAGGAAGCCGGCATCCAGGCGATGGTGGTCGCCGCCCGCGACGGCGCCCTGCCCGCCCTCGCCATCGCCCTCGTCCCCGCCCTGCTCGCCGCGCGCAGCGTGCTCCGCCCGGTCCGGGACGTGCAGCGCGCCGCCCGCCACATCGGGCAGGGCCACCTCGACACCCGCATCCAGGTCAAGGGCGGCGACGAACTCGCCGACCTCGCCCGCACCTTCAACGAATCGGCCGCCGCCCTCGAACGGACCGTCGAGGAGCTCCGGCAAGCGGAGGCCCGCGCCCGGCGCTTCGCCTCGGACGTCTCCCACGAACTGCGCACGCCCCTCGCCGGCATGCTCGCCGTCACCGAGGTCCTCGACGAGGACGCGGCCCGCCTCGACCCCGACACCGCCGCCGCCGTACGCCTCATCAGCTCCGAGACCGGAAAGCTCGCCGTCCTCGTCGAGGACCTGATGGAGATCTCCCGGTTCGACGCCCGCGCCGCCGAACTCCACACCGACGAGATCGACGTGGCCGAGACCATCCGCCGCACCCTGGCCGCCCGGCGCTGGACCGACCCGGCCACCGTCGTCACCGACCTTCCCGCCGGCATCCGCGCCCGCCTCGACCCGCGCCGCTTCGACGTGGTCGTCGCCAACCTGGTCGGCAACGCCCTGCGCCACGGCCGCCCGCCCGTCACCGTACGGCTGTCCACCGAGTCCCGCGCCCACGACGCGGGCACCTGGCTCGTCACCGAGGTCGTCGACCAGGGCCCCGGCATCCCGCCGGACTCCCTGCCGCACGTCTTCGACCGCTTCTACAAGGCCGACCCCTCCCGCGGCCGCTCGGCCGGCAGTGGGCTGGGCCTGGCGATCACCCAGGAGAACGTACGGCTGCACGGCGGCACCGTCCGCGCGAGGAACGGGCCGGGCGGCGGAGCCGTCTTCGTCGTGGAGATACCGCTGAGGACCGGGGAGGACACGGCATGAGACGGGCCCTCGCGCTGGCCGGGGCTGCGCTGGCCGCCGCCACCGGCTGCGGCATCCAGCAGACCGACGTCATCGAGGCGGGCTCCGCCGCCACGGTCGAGGTGATCCCGCTGGCCCACGACCGCACCCTGCTCTTCTTCGTCGACCCGGAGGGCACGGTACGGCCGGTGGCCCGCCCGATCGAGCACCCGATCGAGAAGGTGCCGATCCCGTCCGAGACGGGAAGCGGCGGCCAAGGAGCCTTCGTCCGGCGGCAGATCGGCATCGGCACCGACAAGACGCTCGCCATGCTGCTCCGCGGCCCGCTGGAGAACGAGCGCGCCGCAGGCCTGCGCTCCCTGCTCCCGCCGGGAAAGACCCCCTCGTTCCGGATCACCACCCGGCCGGACGACGGCACCCCGCGGACTCCCGGATCCCGCCCCAGGCTGTGGGTGCGTACGGACATGGACGTCAGGAAGCTCGAACCGGCCGCGGTGCGGCAGCTCGTGTGCACCGTGGCGTACGCGGAGGACCGCACGGGCCGGGTGGAGATCGCCCTGCGGGGCGAGGACGGCGAATACCCCCCGGCTTCCTGCGCGTAGCCGGTTACCCCGGGCTGCCGGCCTCCCACGATCCCCTGTGTCACACCTCGGTGGCAGACTGGCGGCGCCCCTGTCGAGCGCCACTGCTCGGGGGCGACCGGTGTCACACGGGGGGAGATGCGCGGCTGTGATCTTCGACAGTCTTGATGTGTCGTACGGCGACATGTGGGGTTCCCTGCAGGAGATGACCCATCCGGACCCGATGTCGCGCGGGCTCGCGGCACGCAGACATGCCGCCGGGATGGAGTACGCGGTTCTGCTGTCCGCGCGGGAGCGACCGCTGGCACTGGTCGAATACTGGCCGCGCCGGATGTGGCGTGTGTATCTGTTCGACGACAGGTCCTGGCGCATGCAGATGATCGACCTCAAGCCGCACGGTACGGGGATGCTGTTGGCTCACCGGCACATCCGATGGCAGTTTTCCAGCGAGCAGGAGCACTCGTCCTGGAAGTGGGATGTCCAGGAGACCACCACCGTCTCGGCCGACGGGCAGGTCGAGGTGACGTCCGAGTTCGCCGGGCCGAGGGGCCCGTCGAGCGTCCCCGTGCGGCGGTTCGCGGCGCCCGTCGAAAGCTTCCTCTGCCCCGTACCGGAATTCGGGGACTGGCAGGTGTTCGTGCCGTTCCTCGCCCAGCAGGGCCACGAGCCCGCCACGACCGTAGTCCTGAACGACGTGTCGGTGGACGAAGGATCGGGACCGCTGCGTGCCACCGGGATCGAGCAGCTGTTCAGTCCGGGCGCGTGCGACACCCCGGATGGGCCGGCCGTCGTCGAGTCCGTCGACGCCGGCCTGCTGCGGATCACGTCAGGGCGGCTGGCGGTCTCGGACCCCGGCTTGATCGGAGAGATGTCGCGGACCGTCGCCGTGCCACCGGGCGAGTTCCCGGTCACGCTGTCGCTCTTGCGCACGACACGCGGGGCCGCTGTCGCCGCGGCCAGGGTGACGTTCCTGGACGTCCCGCCCCACACGTGGGACATGGCCCTCCGGCCCGACGAGGATCCGGGGCTGCTCGGCGAGGGCCAGTTCTACGGGGTTGGCGTGGATACCGGCACAGTGGCCTTCATGGATGCGACCCGGACGGTGAGCGAAGACCAGCTGGGCGAGGACCTGTTCATGCCCCTCGACAGCCATGTCACCGTCGAACTGCCCGGCACGGAACCCGAGCCGAACCTCATCGCCTTCCGCGCCGGCCAGGGCGACGGGTCCTACCCCGTCTGGATCGGCCGCACCGATGACGGACAGGTCGGTTGCGTCGTCGTCGACTTCCAGCTCCATTCCGCCGACGGGGGAGAGTGAGGGCATTTCGTCGGTACGCCACCGTGGGCGGTGGGGTCAGCCCTCGTTCCGGTGGCTCACGTACCAGTGGGTGTCGAAATAGCGGGCCAGCGTGAACCGGTGCTGCGGGTCGACGAGGATGCGGCAGACGAACTCGGCGGTCTGGCAGTCGAAGGCGACGTCCTCGCCGTCGAACGTCTGGACCACTACGGGCCAGCGGTCGGGGTCGTCGCCGTCCATCCTCCAGCAGTACGCGTCCTTGTGCTCCGTACCCGCCCAGACGAGCAGCCCGTCCTCCCTGAGGTCCGTCCACGGCTCCTGGTTCAGGGCCAGCCACGCGTCGAAGGCACCCTCGCCGAAGGTCTCGACCATGCGCTTGTAGTCGCTCGGCAGCGCGGTGCCCAGGCGCGACTCCACTTCCGCCCAGTCCACGTCCGGCCGCTGCGCGGGCCGTGTCCAGCCGGTGATCCGTATGAGCCGCCGCACCCAGTCGACGTCCTCCCCCGGAGCGGCCGCCACCGGCTCGGGCACCACCCTCCGCGCAACCGCCAGCACCGGCCGCTCGGCCCCCTCCGCGTCCCGCGCCGTACCCGCGCCGATCCACTGATCGCCGTACGTCCACGCACGTATCTTCACGGCCCGGCCCTCGAAGAAGGCGAGCAGCGCCGCACCCCTGGACTCGTCGACCGTCGGATCGGTGAAGCCGTCGAGGACGAGGGTGCGCGGAGCGCCGAACATGCCGGAGAGCAGGTCGGTCAGGACCTGCGGGTCCATGTCGCTGGGCAGGTACATGAAGCCGCCCGGCGGGTCGAGTCGGGCCAGCAGATCATTGACGTCGGCATGCGTGAGCTCTCTGGAGCACAGTGAAGCGCACGGCACTGACAACGGGCGTGCCCCGCTGTGGAGGCGGGTGCTGGTCGGACCGCCCCGCACATGCGTACGGTTGGATCATGCCCAGACCTGACGACACTGCGCCCTTCGACCTCGACGCCTACCTGGCCCATGTGGGGCTCCGGGGCGACCACAAGCCCGACGCCGACACGCTGCGGGCCCTGAACCGCGCGCACCTCTACGCCGTCCCCTTCGAGAACCTGGATCCGATCCGGGGCGTCGCGCCGTCCCTCGCCCTCCCGGACCTGGTCGCGAAGCTGGTCCACGGTGGACGCGGCGGCTACTGCTACGAGCACAACACTCTTTTCGCCGCCGCCCTGGAAGCCCTCGGCTTCCGCGTGACCCGGCTCGCCGCCCGCGTCCTCGTCGGTGCCGACGGCGCGATCCGGCCGCGTACGCACATGTGCCTGCTCGTCCACGTACCGGGCGAGGGCGACTTCCTCGCGGACGTCGGCTTCGGCGCGGCGGGTTCGCTCATCGAGGCGGTGCCGCTGGTCGCCGACACTGAGTTCCGCGCGGGCGCACGTCGCCACCGTCTCGTGCACGCGCCGCACGACGGGCCGCTGGAGATGTGGGTCCTCCAGGCGTACGAGCCGGCCGAGGACGGAGCCGCCGGGACGTGGGCCGATCAGTACGCGTTCACGGTCGAGCCCTTCGAGGCACCCGACTTCGAGGTCATCAACTGGCACATCGCCACCAACCCCCGTTCCCCGTTCTCCCGCACCCTCTACGTCCAGCGCGTCACCGACGACACGCACCTGTCCCTCGCGAACGGCCGCCTCACCGAGACCCGCGCGGACGGCAGCCGCACCGAGCGCGACGTGACCGACGAGGAGCTGTCCGGCGTCCTCGCCGACATCTTCGGCATCACGCCGCCCGACGATCTGCCGCCCGTCACCCCAAGCTGACGTGCGGCACGAAGGCGGCCCAAGCGGCGGGCGAGAGTGCCAGCTGCGGGCCCGCCGGGTCCTTGGAGTCGCGCACGTGGACGGTGGTGGGGCAGGTGGCGACCTCGACGCAGCTGTCGTTCTGCGAGCTGCTGTAGCTGCTCTTGAACCAGGCAAGTTCCGTCGTGTTGTTCATAGGGCCTCTCGCATTCTCTTCAGCAAGTCCAGGGAATCCGCAGGGGTGAGTGCCTGTGAGCGCAGTTTGGCATAGCGCTGCTGGAGCCTGCTGACGGCTCTCGGGTCCGTGATCAGGGCTCCGGATTCCTGGCCCTCCACGTAGCCGAGCCATTTGTGGTCCGGTGTTTCCGCCAGTTGCATGGGGCCGTCCTGGGCGGCGTGGTCGGGGAGTTGTAGCGGCACGATTTGCAGTTCGATGTTGGTACGAGACGCGCAGGCCATCAGGTGGTCGAGGAGCTCCCGCGTGACCTCGACCCCGCCCGCTTGGCGTTGGAGCAGGGCTTGCTCGACGATGAAGCTGAACGCGATGGGCTGCTTGCGGGCCAAGAGGGACTGGCGTGCCAGTCGCGTGGACACCCGGTTTTCGACCTCCTCAGGTGTCGGAGGCGGCGGAACGCTCAGGATCAGTGCTCGCGCGTACGCCTCGGTCTGGAGCAGACCGGGAATCACTCGGCACTCGTACGTGCACACGGTCCGTGCTGTTTCCTCCAACTTGAACCAGTGGCGGAACCAGGATGCCAACCTCTCCCGCGACAGGTGCTGCGCCGCACCCCGCAGCGCCCCGAACGCGTCCAGCACCTCCTCCGCCAGCTCGACGAACTCCGGCGACGGCATCCGGCGGCCCTGTTCCACCGAGGCCACGAAGTGGACGGAGTGGTGGACCCTCGCGGCGAACTCCTCCTGCGTCAGGCCCGCCCGGATGCGGAAAGCCTTGAGTACCGCGCCGAATGCCTTGAGACTGTCGGACGACTCGGGTTCCGTGTTGTTGGCTGTCATAAGGCAACACCTCCGCCCCGTATCGTCACGGACCGTGACGCGTACTGTCCACAGGGTGAGCCCGTACGCTGCGGCAGCGTACGAGTGGTTGGGCTGGTCAACCCCCTTGCGCGGCCGCCACGGTGGGCACATGAGCGGTCATGTGACAGAGCAAAGCCCGGTTACCGTACGTGTGTTCACCCAGCGGTTCAGCTCCACCCGGCGCGGTGCGCGTCTCGCCCGGCACTTGGCCGGGCACCGGCTGGACGTGTGGGGTGTTCCGTACGGCAGCGACGGCGCCGAGGCGGCCGCGCTCGTCGTGGGGGAGCTGGCGGCGAACGCCGTGACGCACGGGCGGGTGCCCGGGCGGGACTTCGAGGTGCGGCTCGCGCTGTCGGGGGACGGTGTCCTGCGGGTCGAGGTCAGCGACACCCGAGGCGAGCGTCGGCCGGTGGTGGTGGCGCCCGAGCCGTACGGGGACGGCGGGCGCGGGCTGCTCCTGGTGGCGGCACTCGCCAGCGCGTGGGGCGTGGCGGACCGGGTGCCGGTGGGCAAGACCGTGTGGGCCGAGCTGAAGGTGTGGGCGGAGTAGCTGCCGACCTTACGATCGGCCCGTGACTGAAACCCCCGAGCACTGGACCGTGCGCCACTTCTCGCTGGCCAACCCCGCCGGTCCGGGCTGCGACAGTGTTCCGGCTCTCCTGCGGCGACTGGCCGATGCCGTCGAGGCGTTGGGGCCCGTCGAGGTCCAGGATGTCGTCATCGAGGCGGAGATGACGGAGTACGGCGCCTGGCGCTCGGGGACCGTCTACTTCCATCTGCCGGAGGACGCATAGGGGTTATCGCTGGGGTCACCGCCCCGCGTGCGCCTCCGGTCCGGCCTTGGTTTTGAAGCATTCGCTTCATAACGTGCTACGGTCCCTGCCGGGGCGAGGTGCTTGATGTCTCGCGCCGCGTTATGAAGCGCTCGATCCAAAACGTGGGGCCTCCCCGGCACACATCCGAATCCGACCACCACGTCACGCCAGAAGGAGCAGACATGACACCGCTTTCCACGCCGCCCCTCACCCGTACCCGCGTCACGGCGGACCCCGACTGGTACGCGCAGGACGGCATCTCGCTCGGCATCCGCGCGGGCGGGCTGGTCTTCACCTCCGGTCAGGCGCCGGTCGACACGACGGGCGCCACCGTCGGGCGCGGGGACTTCGAGGCGCAGGCGCGGCAGGCCCTGGCCAACGTCGCCACTGTCCTGGCCAACGGGGGCTCCGGTCTCGACCAGGCGGTGAAGGTCACCGTCTTCGTTACGGACCTCTCCCACCAGGACGTCTTTGCGGCCCTCCGTGCGGAGTACTACGTTCCGCCGTTCCCCGCGGAAAGCTTCGTCCAGGTCGCCGCGCTCGCCGACCCGGACTGGATGATCGAGATCGAGGCGGTGGGTGCCGTGGCCTGACACCCGGACTGTGGGCGGCGCGTACCGCCCGAAGGCCGCCCATAGCCGCGTTTTGTCAGCCTTTTCCAAAACGCCTAGGGTGGGGGACATGGCCAGGCCCCGACAGTTCGACGAGGACCGCGTCGTCACCGCCGCCATGGAGACCTTCTGGCGCCATGGGTACGAGGGCACGTCGACCCGCGACCTGTGCGACAGCACGGGCCTCGGGCCCTCGAGCCTCTACAACACCTTCGGCGGCAAGCGCCTCCTCTACCTGCGTGCCCTCAACCGGTACTACGAGACCAGCACCGCCGAGCAGATCGCGCTCCTCCGGCGCCCGGGCCCCGTCAAGGACCGGCTGCGCGAGATGATGATCCACGCCATCGACGCGGACCTCGACGAGACCGACCGAAGGGGCTGTTTCGCGATCAACGCGGCCATCGAGGCGGCCGGACTGGACGAGGACATCAGGGAAGCGGTACGACGCAGCTTCGACCGGGTCGAGGACGAGCTGTACGCGGCCCTCACCGCCGGCCGCCACACGGGCGAGATCCGCGCCTCCGGTGATGTCCGCGCCCTGGCGCGCCGGATCCAGAGCACGTACTACGGACTGCGCGTACTCGGCAGGGTCCGGGACGACAGGCAGGCCCTGCTCGCCACCGTGGACAGCACCCTCGCCGACCTGTGACACCCGAGGCCCGGTCAGGGCTTCCTCGGTATCGCCGCCACCAGGCGGCCCCCGGCCACGAAGTGGAGGCGGTCCAGGGAGTCCGCGCCGTAGGGCCACAGGTCGGAGCGGTGGAAGCAGAGGTCCGTGGGGATGGGGGAGTCGCGCAGGTCGGCGACGTGGGTGCCCGCGGGGAGGGCGGCGAGCGCGGCGCGGAGCGGGTCGGAGGAGTCGGACCACTCCTCGACGGGCACCGGGCGGGTCCACGGCTCACCGGTGTTGGGCATAAACCAGCAGAGGGCGGAGGAGACGTGGCGCCCGAAGTCAGGGGAGGCGGCCGCCTCGCGGGCCGTGCGGGCGACGGTCAGCAGCAGGTGCGGGAGGGACTCGGCCAGCAGGGACAGCTCGGGTTCCTCGCCGAGGTCGCGCAGGCCGGAGGGGATCGAGACGGCGTAGCCCCACTCGCCGGTGTCCGGGTCGATGCGGATCTGGGCGAGCGCGACGCTGAAGCCGTACGTGACCCGGGCGATCGGCCAGTACGTGCCGTCGCCGCCCATCATGCGGTGCACCTCCGGGTCGACCGTGTGCTCCGGTGCCCCGGGCAGCAGGCGCAGGGCGTGCAGGCCCGGCATGCGGACGCCGCCGATCTCGCGGAGGACCGTGCGGATGTCCTCCGGGACCGGGACCGGCCAGGTGTCCATCTCCTCGTCGGTGCAGCCCGGTTCGAGGGTCACCAGGTCGGGGTGGTCGGCGGCGAGGGCGCGCAGCTCGGTGACGGCGCGGCGCGGCGCGTCTGCGGGGACCCGGTGGCGGCGCACCGGGCGGTCCAGGAAGTCGCCGCAGGGCACGCTGCGGAGCAGCAATGCCCGTCCCCCACCGATGAGTTCGTACTCGATGTCGCTGCTGCCCGTGTCGGCGGTCTCGTACTCCAGGGAGTAGTGCGGCTCCCACGCCACCCGGCACGGGTAGCCGGGGACCGCCCGCAGGTCCACCAGGTCGGTGAGGGAGTCCCCGCCGTCGGCCAGGGCGGCGAGCTCGGCGTCCGGACCCTCGGCCGCCTCGATGGAGGGGATGGCGGCGAGGGTCGCCTCGGGGGCGGAGCGCTCCGCGCCCAGGGTCAGCAGCCAGGAGGTGAACGTCGGCGCCTCGATGACGATCTCCACGCCGTCGTACTGCTCGACGCGGACCATCGGCCCCCAGTCCTCGTCGCCGCCCACGCCCACGAGCAGGTCCCCGGTGCCCCACTGGCCGACGTCGAGCCCGCGGGGCTCAAAGTCGTAGCGCTCGCGGCCGTAACGGATGCCGCCCACCTCGCGCAGCACCGCGCGGACGGCCGCCGGTATCGCGATCGGCCAGGTGTCGAGTTCGGTGTCCGGGATGCCGTCGAGGAGTTCGACGCCCTCGCGTGTCCGGAGGGCGTCGAGGGCTCTGCGTGCCTGGTCGAGGCTGGTGTCGCTCATGCCGCCGATCATGGCAGAGCCCTCTGACAACGCCCTCTGACAACGCCCCCTGACGCCGGGCGCGCGCCCCTCAGGCGGCAGGCCGGACCGCCAACTGCGCAGCCAGCCACGTCGGTACGCCGCCCAGCAGCCGGAACAGCCGCCGCGCCTCCTCGCGCAGCCGCGCCGCCTCCGGCTCCGGCTCGGCCTCCGCGAGGGCCGCCAGGGCCGGGGCCGTACCGACCAGGTAGCCGAGCTCCTCGCGCAGCCGCAGCGACTCGGCGAAGCCGTGCCGGGCCTCGGCCAGCTCCCCGTCGCGCAGGGCCAGCCCCGCCAGGTGCCGCCAGGTGAAGGACATCAGCAGCCGGTCGTCCTGGGCGGTGGCACCCGCGTGGGCGCGGCGGTACGCGGCGCGGGCGGCCTGCGGCGAGTCGGCGAGGTTCTGGGCGAGCAGGCCGCGCCGGAAGTCCAGCAGCGGGCGGCCCGGCGCGGTGGGGCCGATCAGCGCGGCGGCGCGGCCGAGCGCCGCGCGGGCCTCGTCGGCCCGGTCCCGTACGCCGTGCAGCGTCGACGCGTAGGCGAGGTAGCCGCGTTCGCAGGCGGCCGCGCCGCGCTCGCCGTCGTCGTGGGCGAGCGCCTCCGCCACGCGCAGGGCGTCCTCCGCCTCGGCCCAGCCCTGTTCGGTGTACAGGCACCGCTCGATCAGCAGGGCCGCCCGCTGCAGCGCCGCCGCGGGTTCGTCCGCGCGGGGTGCGAGCAGGGCGGCCGCGTCGCTCCAGCAGCCGCGGGAACGCAGCCGCCATACCGCGGTCTGGAGGGGATCGTCGCTTGCGGTCGTTCCGGAACCAGACATGGCGGTATGCGCCACATTGCCCTCCCCGAGCGCGCCATTGAGCTGTTGAGTGCTGTGAGTGCCGTTGAGCCCGGACGAATCTCAGCACGGAACGGCACGCCCGGCCAAGAGGGTCAGGTGAATTAATTCACAATCAGTGGGCGGCCGGCCACCGTCGGCCGCGCCCGCCGCAGCCCCTCAGCGGCCCACCGGGTCGCCCCAGGCGCCGTCTCCCGGGGCCGTCAGGGCCAGGTGGCCCCCGTCGTCGAGGGGGGTCGGCAGGGTGTACGTGGCCACCGGCTCGGTTCCGTCGAAAAGGTGAACCTCGCCGTGGCCGCCCCGGGTGACGGCGGTGAACCCCGCGCCAGGCGAGGCGGCGATCGCCCGCCGCTGCACCCCGTCCCAGGGTGTGGCGCCGGGCTTCGGCGCGCCGTCCATCGGCGGCAGCGGCCGGCGGGCCACGACCCTCGGCTCGTCGCGGTCGAGCAGCACCAGCTCGTCGCCGTCCGGGTGGACGCGCGCGTACGCCACGTGCCGCGCGGCGACCGCGAGCCGGAAGACCAGACCGGGCCCGAGGGGCACGCGTCCGGTGCGGCCGCCGTCGAGGGCGTGGAACCAGGCGTCGTTGGTCCACTCGGGCCAGCGGCCGGGGTCGGCGGGCCCGCCGCGCACGCAGGACCACAGCACCCGGCGTACCGGATCGAGGCGCAGGTAGTAGCCGCGTCCCGGGCCCGCCCAGGGCAGCGGCTCCTCGGCCACCAGCCGGTCGCCGTCGCGCCGGGCGCGGTGCACCCCGGACCCGGCGGCCGCGAACAGCCGCCCGGTGAGCGGGTCGTGGGCGTCGCCGTGGCCGTCGTGGTCCGGCAGCCGCGTCTCGTACGCGGGCGTCGCGGGCGGGCACGCGGGGGCGGCGGCCAGCAGGTCGTCGTACCGGTACGCGGCCAGGGCGCCGGGCTCCCGGTGCCGCAGGACGACGAGCGGGCCGCCGGGCTCGCCGGGCCCGCCCAGCACCGTGACGCCCGGCTCGCCCACTCGCGTGCGGACCCGGACGGACCTGCCGCCGTCGAGGTCGACCACCGTCAGCAGGTCCGACCACGGCTCCCAGCTGCGGCCCAGGCCGGTCGTGACCGCCGCGTACCGCCCCGACGGGTCGACGGCCAGGTGCTCGGCCGGGATCGCCACCGGCGTGGTCGCCGCGACGAGCGGGCGGCCCGCGTCGGGGCCGTACGGGTCGAGGACGACGAGCTCGCCCGCGAGGTCGTCGACGAACGCCCAGCGGCCGCCGGGCAGGGCCAGGAACCCGGCGTGCTCGGCGAGGTGCCGGCCTTCCACGACACCGCGGACGCGGCCGTCCGGAAGGTCCAACACGCTGATGGATCCGGCGACTTGATCGGCTACCAGCAGGCGTGGGGCGAGCGGCATGGCGGGGCTCCCGGTGAGGTCGTAGGGGTGGTGGAACGGCGGCATTGTTGATAATGATTATCATGTGGCACATCTGTGTGGTGGGGGGAGCGGCCCGGGGCGCCCTTGCCGCACGCCCGATCCCGCCCCGGGACCGAGACAGGGAATCGAGAGCCATATGTCACGCAGAATGCTGGGGATCACCGTGCGCCGCTGGGCCGCCACGGCCGTCATGGGGGCGCTGCTCGTCGGCTGCGGCGGGGCCGCCGACACCACCAAGGGCGGCGCCGAGGACGGTGCCAAGGCCGGGCCGAAGACCGAGGGGAAGGTCGAGCCCATCGCCGCCGCCCGCTCCGTCACCGACGCCAAGGGCGTCACCGTCACCACCAAGGCCCCGCCGCAGCGCGTCGTCTGCCTCGTCGCGCTCTGCGACGACATGCTCGCCGAGCTCGGCATGACGCCCGCCGCCACCAACTCCAAGCTGCTCGCCCACCCGAAGTTCCTGGGCAAGGAGAAGGCCGCGAAGATCCCGGTCGTACCGGGCGGGTTCCTCGCCCCCGAGGCCGAGGCGATCCTGTCGTACAAGCCGGACCTCGTCATCGGCCTGGAGGACACGCACGGCAAGCTCGCCCCCGCGCTCAAGGGCGCCACCGTCTTCTGGCCGGTGCAGCCCGACAAGTGGGAGGACAGCGTCGGCTACCTGCGCAACCTCGCCGCCCTCACCGGGCGTACGCAGCAGGGCGAGGCGGCCGAGAAGGCGTTCCGCGCCAAGCTCGCCAAGGCCGAGAGCGCCAAGAGCGACAAGACCGCGCTGATCATCTTCGGCAGCGACGAGAACTTCGGCGTCGCCACCCCCGGCAACGACGTCGCCGCCGGCCTCTTCCCGAAGATCGCCCACTACCCGTGGAAGAGCCGCGGCGTCGACGGCACGTACAGCATGGAGGAGATCCTCGCCGCCGACGTCGACGTGATGTTCGTCGAGACGCTCTCCTTCGGCGGCCCCTCCGACGGCAAGCTGTCCGACAAGCTCGCCAAGAACCCGCTCTGGTCGCGCATCCCGGCCGTCAAGAACGGTGACGTCCACGAGGTCGACTCCGAGGTCTGGGCCAAGGGCCGCGGTACCCGATCGCTCGGCATCGTCCTCGACGAGGCCACGGCCGCGCTGAAGTGACCGCACGAGTGTCCGCACGAGTCTCCGTACGCCATGGGGCCGCGGTGGCCGTCGTGCTGCTGGCGGTCATCGGCTGCGCGCTCTGCCTCGGTACGCCGTACGTGCCCCCCGCCGCGCTCGCCGACGCGCTCGGCGGGGACGGGCTCGCCGGCGTCATCGTGACCGAACTGCGGCTGCCCCGGCTCGTGCTGGCGCTCGTCGCCGGCGCCTGCCTGGGCGCCGCCGGGCTCGTCCTCCAGGAGGCGCTGCGCAACCCGCTCGCCGTCCCCGAGATGCTCGGCGTCTCCAGCGGGGCGGCGCTCGGCGTCGCCGCCCCGCTCGTCCTCGCGCTGTCCGTGCCGCTCGCCGTGCAGCCGCTCCTCGCCCTCGCGGGCGCGGCCGCCGGCGGCGTACTGACGCTGCTCGCCGCCGGGTTCGGGCGCAGCCCCTCCGCCGTGCTGCTCACCGGCGCGGCGGTCGCCGCCGCGCTCCAGGCCGCGCTGCTGGTGCTGATGGTGCTGGCCGACCAGCTCGACCTCCAGCTCATCTATCGCTACCTCCTCGGCAGCCTCTCCGCCCGGACCTGGGACGACGTGACGGGCCTCGCGCCCTGGCTGGTGGTGGCCGTCCCGGCGCTGGTGCTCTGTGCGCCGGTCCTCGGCGTGCTGCGGCTCGGCGACGACGACGCCCAGGCCCTCGGCGTACGGGTACGGCGCGCGCGGCTCGCCGCGCTCACCATCTCCGTGCTGCTGATCGCGCCGGTGGTCGCCGTGTGCGGGCCGGTCGCCTGGGTCGGCTTCCTCGCGCCGCATCTGGCGCGGAAGCTGCGCCCCGGCTCGGACGCGGTCGGCTGGCTGCCCTGGTCGGCGGTGTGGGGCGCGCTCGTCGTGGCCTGCGCCGACCAGCCGGCGCGGCTCGCCCTCGCGCCGATCGAGACGCCGGTCGGCGCCTGGACGGCGCTCGTCGGCGTCCCGGCCGGGGTCGCCCTGCTGAAGGCGAGGTCGCGCCGGTGACGTACGCACGACGCACCACCGCCCTGTTGCTCCTCGCCGTCGCCGTGGCGGCGGCCGGGCTGGTCGCCGGACGTGCTGTCCCGGCCTCCGGCGTCTGGGACGTCCTGAGCGGCGGCGGCGACGCCACCGCCCGGCACGTCGTCCTCCACCTGCGCCTGCCGCGCACCCTGGTGGCCCTGGCCGCGGGCGCCTCGCTCGGGCTCGCCGGTACGGTCCTCCAGTCGGCGCTGCGCAATCCGCTCGCCGGGCCGGAGGTCACGGGCGTCACGCCGGGCGCCGTGCTCGGCGCGGTCGCCGCGTCCGGGCTCGGCCTGGCCGGGTGGGAGTCCCCGGCGGCCGTGGTGACCGCCGCCTGCGTGGGCGGGTTCGCCGGGGCGAGCCTGCTGTGGCTGCTGGCCGGGCGGGACAAGGGCGATCCGGCGCAGATGGCCGTGTACGGCGTACTGGTCTCGGCGGTCCTCGCCGGCCTCACGGCCGTGATGCTGCTGGTCGCACCCGGCGAACTCGGCAGCGTCGTCCAGTGGCTCGTCGGCTCCACCGAGGGCCGGGTGTGGGCCCACTGGCACCTGCTGTGGCCGTGGGCGACCGTGTGGGCCGTCGCGGCCTACGCCCTGGCCGCGCCCCTGACCCTGCTGCGCTGCGGCGACGAACAGGCCGCCGCGGCCGGGCTACACACCGGCCGGGCGCGGGTCGCCGCGCTCGTGTGCGCGGTGGCGCTCACCGCCGGGGCGGTCTCGACGGTCGGCGCGCTCGGCTTCGTCGGACTGCTCGTGCCGCACCTCGCGTTCGCGCTCTTCGGGGCCGACCTGCGCGTGGCGCTGCCCGGCGCCGCGCTGCTCGGCGCGGTGGTGGTCGGCGGGGCGGACGCGGGGGCCCAGTGGCTGTCGCAAGTCGCGGCACGGGCCCTGGAGATGGACAGGCTGAGCGTACCCGCCGGGGCGCTGACGACCTGCGTGGGCGCGGCGCTGCTGCTGATCGTGGCGCGCCGCCGCACGGCGAGTGAGGAGTGAGAACGTGAGCGTTCTGTTGGATCCGGTGGCCACGGCCACCGGCTCGGTACGCGTCGAGGGGCTCCGCTTCGGCTACCCGGGCCGCGAGGTGCTCGACGGAGTCGACCTGACCATCGCCCCGGGTGACCTGGTCGCCCTCGTCGGCCTCAACGGCTGCGGCAAGAGCACCCTGCTGCGGCTCTGCGCCGGGCTGCTCAAACCGGCCGCCGGGCGGGTGCTGCTCGACGGCGACGACCTCGCCCGCCTGTCGCGCCGCGCCGCCGCCCGCCGGGTCGCCCTGCTACACCAACAGGCCCCCGCCGTACCGGGCATGACCGTGCGTCAGCTCGTACGTCAGGGGCGGTACGCGGCCCGCGGGCCGCTCGGCATGCTGCGGGACGGTGACGACGCGGTGTGTGTCCGTGCCATGGCGGACGTGGGCGTCACCGCGTGGGCCGACCGGCCCGTGGACGCGCTGTCGGGTGGTGAGCGCCAGCGCGTACGGCTGGCCATGGCGCTCGCCCAGGACACCCGCGTGCTGCTGCTCGACGAGCCGACCACCTACCTCGACCTGCGGCACCAGCTGGAGGTGATGCAGACCGTCGTACGGCTGCGCGAGGAGCGGGGGCTGACGGTCGTGATGGTGCTGCACGACCTCGGGCACGCGGCACGGTTCGCGGACCGGATCGTGGCGCTGCGGGGCGGCCGGGTGGCGGCGGACGGGCCGCCGGCCGAGGTGGTGACCCCGGCGCTGCTCGCCGACGTCCTCGGCGTGGCGGGCCGGGTGGGGCGCGATCCGGAGGGCGGCTGGCCGGTGTGTTACCCGGATCACCCTCTCCCGACCGTCCCACCCCTTGCGGAATGAAAATCATATTCATTAATGTCTGCAGTGCGTCGCCGGTCCGGCGGCGCGGTCACCCGGAGAAAACGGAGGCTCAACTCATGGAGCAGAACAAGGTGTTCACGCCGATCGCCGAGCAGGGTCAGCTCGCCCACCTGTCGGCGACCCACTCCAACGCCCTCGTCGAGAACCCCTTCGACGACGCTGTCGAGGCCGTCGAGGCCGACGCGGCCAAGTAAGGCCGACCAGGGCCGAGTAAGGCCCGACGCAGGCCGAGTAAGGCCGACCAAGGCCGAGTAGAGCCGAGTCGGCCGAGCCAGGCCGACACCGCGTCACCCGTGCCTGGGCCCGCCCGGATCGCCTTCCCGGGCGGGCCCGTCCCGTCCCCGTCCCGCCCTTCCCCATGGAGGAACCTCGTGGCCACCGTGCGGCTCGCCCCCGGCGTCGCCCTCGTCACCGTCCCTGACCAGGGCCTTGCCGTCCGCACGCCCGATGGAACGTTTCTGCGGGTGAACACCGGAGACGTGGACGAGACGGACCTCCTGGCGCACCTGACGACCGGTCACCCGGCGTCCGGCGAGCTGGCAGCCCTCGCCGACGCCTTCGAAGAGGCCGGTTACACCACCCGCACGCGGGCTTCCGCCCCGCTCGACGGACGCACCGTGGTCGTGCTCGGGGACCCCGGGCTGACAGGGCCGCTCACGCGGTACGTCCGCGACGCGGGAGCCCGCGTGCGGGAGGACCTTCAAGACCCGGACCTCGACCAGGACCCCGCGCGCACCGCGGTCGTCTGGTGCCTCGACGGACCCGCCCCGGCGGGCGTCTGGGACGAGGCCGACCAACTCACCGCCCACGGCACCGCCTTCCTGCGCTGCCACCGCGAAGGCGCCCACGCCTGGCTGGAGCCCCTCGCGTGCGCCCCCGGCGACGTCACCTCCGCGGACGTACGGCTCCGGCGCCTCGCCGCCACCCCCGCGCACCGCGAACTCGCCGCCTACTGGGCCGGACACACCACCCCCGACGGCGGCGGCCACACCGAGGCCTCCGCCGCGCTCACCGCCGCCCTGCTCACCGGCGACCTCATCGCCTGGGCGAACGGCGCGCCCCTGCCCGTACGGCGCCGGCTGCGCCGCCTCGACGTGCGCGACCTCACCGTCACCGAACACCCCGTCCTGCCCGTGCCGGACGTCGCCCCGCTGGACGCCCGCCCGTGACCGGCACCGTCCGCATCGACGGGCTGGCGACGGACGTCTGCCTGCCCCCGGCGCCCGGCCCCCACCCCGCCGTGGTCGTCCGCACCCCGTACGACCGCCGCCACCACCGCGCCGAGCTGCGCGGCTGGGCCGCCCGGGGTTTCGCCGCGCTCGCCCAGGACGTCCGCGGCCGGCACGCCTCCGACGGCGACTGGCAGCCGTACGGCGACCACGAACGCGCGGACGGCGAGGCGACCCTGAACTGGGTCCGCGCCCAGCCCTGGAGCGACGGCCGGGTCGTCGCCGCCGGTGCCTCCTACGCCGCCCACTGCGCCCTCGTCACACCCGGCGCGGACGCCGTGATCGCCGCCGTCCCCGCCCTCGGCCTCGCCGAGACCGCGCGCGAGGCGACCGGTCCGGAACGCCTCCAGGCCCGCGCGGGCTGGTGGTCCCAGCACGGCGGCCTCACCGCCGGCCCCGCGGCGCTGGACCACCTCCCCGTCACCGGGATCCTCGACTCCCCGGCCTGGCGGGCCCTGTGGCGGGCGCCACGCCGCGAGACACCCGCCTCCGCCGTGCCGCTGCTCGCCGTCGGCGGCAGCCGCGACCCGTTCGCCGAGGACACCCTCCGGCTGTGGCGGCGCTGGCCCGGCCCCGCCCGCCTGCTGCTCGGCCCCTGGGGCCACCGGCTCACCGCCGAACCGGCGCCCGAGGCCCGCCCCGCGCACCGCCTGTCCCTCGGCGCCCTCTACACCGGCTGGGCCCGCGCCGCACTCGCCGGCGCGCTCACCGGCCGGACCGGCGCGCTCGCCCTCGGCGGCAGCGACCACTGGTACCGCCCCCAGCCGCCCGACCCGACCCCGTACGCCTTCGGCACCGGCCTGCGGCTGCTGCGCGGCGCCGACTTCACCGCCGACCCCGAGCGCCCCGTCCGCTCCGACGACCTGGACGTCCCCGCCGACGGCACCCCGGACCGCTGCCTGCTGCTCTCGCCGCCCCTGCCGCGCCCGCTGGACCTGCTCGGCCCCGCCGACGTCTCCCTGGACGCCACCGCCGACGCGCCCAGCGCCGACTGGGCCGTACGGCTCGTCGCCCTCGACCCCGAGGGCCGGGCCGAGCCGCTCGCCACCGGCGTCGTACGCCGCACCGAGCCCGGGCCCTTCACCGTCCCGCTCGGGCACCTGGCCCGGCGGCTGCGCGCCGGTACGCGCCTGCGCCTGGAGGTCGCGGGCCACCACTTCCCGGCGCACGCCCGCAACCCGCACACCGGCGAGGACCCGGTGACCGCCACCTGCCTGCTGCCCTCCCACCGCACCGTACGCACCCGGGGCAGCGCCCTGCTCCTCCCCGTCGTCCGGGGCGCCCACCCCGTCGACCCCGTACAGGAGATCCAGACGTGAACATCGAAGCCCTCGTGGACCCGGTCTGCGGGCTGATACGCGGCGTCGAGCCCGTACCGCACACCACCGGCGCCCCGCCCCGCTACACCGCCATGACCGCCGACGTCTCCGACGCCCGCCGGTTCGGCGCCTGGCCCGCCGACCGCGTCTCGCTCGGCACCACCTTCGGCGACCCGGCGGGCGCCCGCGTCGCGGCCATCGCCGAGGCCGTCGAACGCTATTGCGGCAACCGCGTCCCGCCGCCCGGCCACCCCGACGCGCCGCGCCGCGCCACCGCCGCCGAACTCGCCGCCGAGGGCAAGCGCCTGTACGGCCCCGGCGACCTGCCCGCCTACGCGCCCTGGCAGTACGCCCGGCCCGGGTTCCCGTACCGGCCGCTCACCCCCGACACGCCCGCCCTCTGGGCGCGCGGCAGCGAGAACGGCGAGGAGGTGTGGGCCCCGGTCGCCCTCACCCACCTCAACTGGCGCCAGGGAGCCCACCGCTCGCTCCCGCGCACGCACCACCTCAACTACGCGGGCATCGCCACCGGCCAGGGCCTGGACGACGCCGTCGAACGCGCGCTCCTGGAGATCGTCGAGCGCGACGCCCTCGAACTCTGGTGGCACCTCGACGGGCCGACCCGGGGCATCGACCCGGCCAGCGTCCCCGGCCTCCTCGACGACCTCGCGGGCTGCGCACTCGACGTGTGGATCGTCGAGATGCCCTCCGAGTTCGCGCCCTGCATGGCCGCCCTCGTCCACGACCCCGCCCGCGGCCTCTACGCCGCCGGCTTCGCCTGCCGCTACGACCCGGCCGAAGCCGCCCGCAAGGCCGTCCTGGAAGCCGTGCACACGTGGGTCTTCACCCAGGGCACCACGGACGCCGACGGCTGGGTCTTCCAGGCCATCGAGGCGGGCATGCTCGCCCGGGGCCTCTACCTCGACCACCGCCCCGACCGCCGCTACCTCGACGACTGCGGCGCGGACTTCGCCGCCGTACGCGACCTCGGCGCCCACGTCCAGGTGTGGCTCGACCCGCGCATGGAGCCGTACGCGCGCCGCTTCACGGACCCGGCGCTGGGCACCGTCCCCGTCACCGACGTCAAGCCCGGCACCCGGAGCGACCTGGAGGCCCGCCTCGCCGGCCACCGGATCCTCACCTTCGACCTGACGACCGAGGACGTCCGGGAGACGCCCCTGCGCGTCGCCCGCGTCCTCGTCTCCGGCCTGATCCCCAACCAGCCCGCGGCCTTCGCCTACCTCGGCTGCCCGCGCTTCGCCGAAGCGGCCCTCGAACGCCACTGGCGCACCCAGGCGCCCGCCACGGCCGCCGACTTCACCCTCGCGCCGCCGCCCCACATGTGATGAACCTCCTGACTCGAGCCCGTTCCCCCCAGCCGCCCGGCCCGGACTTCCCGGCCGGGCACCAGGTCACCCCCTGGCCCGGCGAACCCCGGCCCGTCCCGCCGCCGCTGGACCGGCTCCTGCGGCTGTCCCTCGCGGGCGGCCGCCTGCGCCCGGCCGCGTCCGCCGGCGCCCTGCACCCGGTCAACGCCCACCTCCTGCTGGGCCCGGGCACCGCGCTGCCGCCCGGCCGGTACGCGTACGACCCCGTACGCCACCGCCTGATCCCGCGCGGTACCGCGCCCGTCGGCGCCCCGCCGGGTGCGGTCGCCGTCCTGACCGTCACCGCGCGGCGCACGGCCTCCCACTACGGCCACCGCGCCTGGCCGCTGCTGCTCCTGGACACCGGTCACGCCGCGGCCGCCCTCGCGCTCGCGGGCGCGCCGGAGTGGTGCCCCGACGCGAACGTCACGCTCCTCGCCCGGGCGGCGGGCCTCCCGCCCGACTGGCGCGGCGCCGAACCGGAACACCCGCTTGCCGCCGTCCGCCTGACACCCGGCCCCCGCGACGTACTGGAACGCTGGTCGGCGTACGGGCCCGGGGCCCCGCCCCCGCCGACGCGCCATGCGCCGCCCCCGGTCCTGGAGGACATCTGGCAGGCGCTCGACGGGCTGGGCGGCGGGACGGCGTGGCTGCGTACGGAGGCCCCCGCGCTTCCGGCGGCCGCGCTGCTCTCGCGCCGCAGCGCGGAGCCGCCTTTCCCCGTCGTACCCGAACGGCCTGCGCTGGACACGGTCCTGGCGGCTGCCCGCCGCACGACGGCCGTGCGGTGGCACCTCACCACCGAGATCCCCCCGGCCCTCGCCGCCCGCGCCGCGGGCCAGCACTGGCTCGGACACGTCGGCGCCCTGCTCCTCGCGCACGGCTGCCCCGACGACGCAGCCCCCGCCCGGGTCCGCCATGCCCACCTGCACGCCGGGTACGCCGTGGGCCTCGCCCAGGCCGTGGCCGTCCACCTCGGGCAGGCCTCGCGCCCGATCGGCTCGTGGCAGCACGGCCCCGAGGGGCCGCCCGATCTCGTGCACGCCCTCGCGCTGGGGCTCCGCACCGCCGACACCACCCACACAGAAGGGACCGACCGGCCATGATGCTCCACCCGGAGCTGCTGCGCGCCGCCAGGATCGCGCGCCGCCCCCTCCTCGGGGCCACGGCTCTGCTCGGTGCCGTGGCCGTCACGCACCTGGCCCAGGCCGTGCTCCTCGCCCTCGCGCTGGCCCGGATCGCCCGGGGCGAGACCGCCGCCCTGCCCGGCCTCCTGGCCGCCGTCCTCGCCACCGTCGCGGTCCGCGCCGCGCTGACCCGCCGTCAGCGCACGCTCGCCGTCCGCGCCGGGGCGCGCGTACGGACGGGCCTGCGCGACGCGCTCCTTCAGCGGCTCGGCGCCCTGGGCCCCGTCGGCCGCGGCACGGACGCCCGCGCCGGAGCCGTACGCGCCACGCTCGTCGACGGCGTCGAGGGCGTCGACGCGTACGTCTCCCGCTACCTGCCGCAGCTCCTGGTCACCTGCGTGCTGCCGCCGCTCCTGCTCGTGGCCGTCGCCGTGGTGGAGCCGGCCGCGCTCCTCGCCCTCGTGCCCGCCCTCGTCCTAGCCCTCTTCGCGCCCCGCTGGTGGGACGCGCTGCTGGCCCGGCGCGGGCAGGAGCACTGGGGGTCGTACGAGGCGCTCTCCGCCGACTACCTGGAGGCGCTGCAGGGCATGCCGGCGCTGCGGGCCGCCGGTGCGGTCGCCCGCGTGCGCGCCCGCCTGGAGGAGCGTTCGGCCGCCCTGCACCGCGCCACCGTCGCCAAGCTGCGCGTGTCGCTGATCGACACCGGCATCACCGACCTCGCCGTCCAGGGCGGTACGGTCGCCGCCGCGCTGGTCGCCTGCGCGTCGGCCGCGTCCGGGCGGACCGCCGCCACGGGCACGTACCTGCTCCTCATGCTGGCCTCGGAGTGCTTCCGCCCGGTCCGCGACCTGTCGCGCGAGTGGCACGCGGGCTACCTCGGCGTCTCGGCCGCCGACGGCATCGCCGAACTCCGCACCGCGCGACCGTCCGTACGGGACGGGGGCACCGCGCGCACCCCCGCGCACCCCCCGGCCATCCGCTTCGACGACGTGCGGTTCACCTACCCCGGCGCCACCGCGCCCGCCCTGCGCGGGGTGTCGTTCACCGCCGAAGCGGGCCGCACGACGGCCGTCGTCGGCCCCTCCGGCGCGGGCAAGTCGACGCTCGTCGCCCTGCTCCTGCGCCAGTGGGACCCGGACGGCGGCCGCGTGACCCTCGACTCCACGGACCACACCGCCTTCGCGCTCGCCGCGCTGCGCCGCGGCATCGCCGTCGTGTCGCAGGAGACGTACCTCTTCCACGCCTCCGTCGCCGACAACCTGCGCCTGGCCCGCCCCGGCGCGACCGACGACGAGCTGTACGCCGCCGCCCGCGCCGCGGGCGTCCACGACGAGATCACCCGCCTTCCCGACGGCTACGACACCCAGGTCGGGGAGCGCGGCGCGACGCTCTCCGGCGGCCAGCGCCAGCGTCTCGCCCTGGCCCGGGCGCTCCTCGCGGACGCCCCGGTCCTCGTCCTCGACGAGGCGACGAGCGCGGTCGACGAGCGCCGCGAGGCCCTCATCGGGCGCGAGCTGCTCCGCGCCGCGCGCGGCCGTACGTGTCTGGTGGTGGCGCACCGCCTCGCCTCCGTACGGGACGCGGACCGGATCGTCGTGCTGGACGGCGGCCGGGTCGACGCGGTCGGCACGCACACGGGCCTGCTGGCGCGCAGCGCCCTCTACGCGCGGCTCGTCGCCGCCGGACGCACCCACGAGGAGGCGGCGTGAGCGCCGGAACCACGACCACGACCCCGACCCCCGAGCGGGGCGCGCTGCGCGCCCTGCTGCCCGTCCTCGTCGCCCACAAGGCGATGACGGCACGCACCTTCGCCGCCGCGCTCGTCGACCAGGCGGCGCTCGTCGCCCTGGTGGCGCTCGCCGCGCACACCGTCGGCACCGCCGTCATGGACCGCACCGCCCCCGCCGCCACCACGGTCGGCGCCCTGATCGTCCTGGTGGTGGTCCGCTCGCTGGCGACCTGGCGCGAGATGGACCTCTCACACGACCTGGCGTACCGGGTGCTGGCCGAGCTGCGCATCCGGGTCTTCGACGGCCTGGCCCGCAGCGCGCCCGCCCGGATAGCCGGCCGCCGCAGCGGGGACCTGGCGGCGGCCGCGCTGGGCGATGTGGAGGCGCTGGAGTTCTTCTACGCGCACGCCGTCGCGCAACTCCTCGCCTCCGGCGTCGTGTTCACCGCCGGTACGGCGGTCCTGGCGGTGCTGGACCCCTGGCTGCTGGCCCCGGTCGTCCCCGTGGCGGGGCTGCTGGTCCTTGCGCCGCTGCTGGAGGGGCGGGGCAGGGCCGTGCGCGGGGCCCGTACCCGCCGGGCCGCGGCGGAGCTTTCGGCCGAGGTGGTCGAGACGGTCGACGGGATGCGCGAACTGCTGGCGTTCGACGCGCTGGAGCGCCGCCGCGCCGGGCTGCGCGCCCACGGCGAGCGGCTCGGCGAGGCCCAGCGGGCCGAGCACGCGTGGGAGGCGGGCGCGGCGGCGGTGCGCGACCTGCTGGTGGTGGCGGCGGTCGTCGGGGTGGTCGCGGCGGCCGCGCACACGCTCGACGGGGCATGGGCCCCGGCCGCCATGGCCCTGGCGCTCGGCGTCCTGGCGCCGGTCGCCGACTCGGCGGCCGCCCTCGGCCAGGCGGGCGGGCTGCGCGCCGCGGCGTCCCGCGTCGGCGCGGCGATCCGCGCCCGGGCCGGCGCACCCGCGCCCGACGCGCCGCGCCCGGCGCCGACCGGACCGCTCGGCATCCGGCTGCGCGGCGTCCGCTTCGACTACGGCGGCGCCCCCGTGCTCGACGGCCTCGACCTCACGGTCCATGCGGGCGAGACCCTCGCCCTGGTGGGCGCGTCCGGCGCCGGCAAGTCGACGTGCGCGGCCCTGCTGGCACGCTTCTGGGACCCGGCGGAGGGCGCGGTCGAACTCGTCGGGGCGTACGGCGAGCCCGTCGACGTACGGGACCTGGCGGACGAGGAACTGCGCCGCACGGTCGCGGTGGTCGGCCAGGACGCGCCGCTGTTCCACGGCACGCTCGCCGACAACCTCCGCCTGGCGGCGCCGGACGCGACGGACGCGCAGCTGCGCGCCGCCGCCCGCCTGTGCGGTGTCGACCGGATCGCCGAGGCGCTGCCCGACGGCTACGACACCCAGGTGGGGGAGCGCGGTACGACGCTCTCCGGCGGTCAGCGTTCGCGCGTGGCGCTGGCCCGCGCGCTGCTGACGAACCCGCGGGTGCTGGTCCTGGACGAGACGACGGCCCACCTGGACACGGCCGGGGACGCCGAGCTGTCGGCGGCGCTGGCGGCCGCCTCGCGGGGCCGTACGACGGTGGTGATCGCCCACCGCCCGGCGACGGTGCGTCGGGCGGACCGGATCGCGGTCCTGGAGGGCGGCCGCATCGCGGCGACCGGTACGTGGGAGGAGCTGTCGGCGGCGAAGGAGGGGGCGTTCGCGCGGGTGCTCACCCGGTGAGTGTGAGCGGGAAATGGGCGCGCGGGACGTCTTTTCCGCGCCGGGCGGCGACCATATCGGCGGGGTGTGCGCCCCCGGGCGACGGGAGTCTTGCATTCCGGAAAAACGCAGGTGGCGAACTGTTGCCACGACGCGCGGCTCGTGGCGCGAAATCAAGCCTCCGTGCAGGCAATGGGGTTACGCGCCCTTCCCTGTCTGCTTTCATCACCCAACCATCAGATTAGTACGACAATCTGAGAAACAGATCGCCTCTTGCGGCACGGCGTTGACCTGGGGCTTGCTTCTGTTACCGGGCCACCCGCCATTGCAGGGCGGGTGGACAACCGAACAGAAGGAGACAACCGTGAAGAAGGCATACGAAGCGCCGATGCTCGTCCGCCTGGGTTCCTTCCGTAAGAAGACCGGACTCCTCCAGAGGTCCGGGAACGACCGTCTGATCCTGAGCAAGAACTGACGGCGGACGGCGCGAGCGAATCGACGCCATGATTGACACGCACGAGAGTGCGGGACCGGGCCCCGGCGACGCGGATTTCGTGGTCCTTCCGGACCACGCGGCCGCGCCCGCCGTGGCCCGGCTCTTCACCCGCACCGATGCCCACGAGGGCACCCGCACGCTGTGCCACCCCTCCGGACGGCCCTGGCTCGTCGGCCGCTGGCACGACGACGAGATCGTGGCCGCCCGGGCCGGGACCACGCTCCTCGCCGTCATCGGCTGCTGCCCGCTCGACGAGGCCGAACTGCACCGGCACGCCGCCCGTCTCCGGGACCTCGCCCAACTGGACGCCCTGGCCCGTACGCTGCCCGGCAGCTTCCACCTGCTGGCCGTCCTCGACGGCCGGCTCCGCGTGCAGGGCACCGCCTCGGGGCTGCGGCTGGTCTTCCACGCCCCGATCGGCGGCGTACGGGTGGCCGCGCCGCGCGCCGACGTCCTCGCCGCCGCGCTCGGCCGCGACCCCGACCCCGAGCAGCTCGCCGTCCGGCTGCTGTGGCCCGTGCCGCACCCGCTCGCCGAGGCGCCGATGTGGCGCGGCGTCACCGCCGTACCGCCCGAGGACGCGCTCGTCGTCGCGCCGGACGGACGCGGCGCACGGCACGCGCGCTGGTGGACCCCGCCGGAGCCGACACGGACCCTCGCCCACGGCGCGCCGCTCGTCCGCGAGGCGCTCACCGAAGCCGTCGCCGCGCGCACCCGCGCCGGGGGCACGGTCAGTTGCGACCTGTCGGGCGGCCTGGACTCCACCACCATCTGCTTCCTCGCCGACGACTCACCCGCCCACGTGGTGGCCAGCACCTGGCCCGGTCGCGACCCCGCCGACACCGACCTGCACTGGGCCCGGCAGGCCGCCCGCTTCCTGCCCGACGTGGAGCACGTCGTGTGGGACGCCGACGCCTCCCCGCTCGTCTACACCGACCTCCTCGCCATCGACGACCTGTTGGACGAACCCACCATCGGCGTCATGGACCGCTCCCGGATGCTGCACCACCTGCCCGCCATGGCCGAGCGGGGCAGCCGCCTCCACCTGACCGGCATCGGGGGCGACCACGTGGCCTGGTGCTCGGAGGCGTACTACCACCGCCTCGCCCGCACCCGACCCCTGTTCGCCGCACGGCAGTTGCGCGGCTTCCGCGCCCTGTGGCAGTGGCCGCTCGGCGCCACGCTCCGCGCCCTGGCCGACTCCCGTCCGTACGGCACGTGGCTCGCGGACGCGAGCGGCCGGCTGCGCGACCCTGGGCTGCCCGCCACCGTCACCACCAGCCTCGGCTGGGGCATGCCCCCGCGCCTCTTCGACTGGGTCACCCCCGACGCCGAGGCGGCCGCGCGGCGCGCCCTGCGCGAGGCCGCCGCCACCGCCCGACCGCTCCACCGGGACCGCGGCCTGCACGCCGACCTCGACCAGATCCGCGCCGGCAGCCGCATCATCCGGCAGTGGGACCGGATGGCCGCCCGCGCCGGCGTACCGATGGCCTCGCCGTTCCTCGACGACCGCGTCATCGAGGCCTGCCTCGCCGTCCGGCCCGACGAACGCGTCACGCCCTGGGCGTACAAGCCCCTCCTCACCGCCGCCATGAGCGGGATCGTGCCCGAGGTGTGCCTGCGGCGCACCAACAAGGCCGCCGCCTCCATGGACGCCGCCGACGGGCTGCGCGCACACCGCGCCGACCTGGTCGCGCTCTGGGAGGACTCACGGCTCGCCCGCCTCGGCCTGGTGGACGGCACCGCGCTGCGCCGCCTCGCCGAGCGGCCCTCCACGCCCGGGCTGCGCGACGCCATCCTCTACTCGACGATCGCCTGCGAGGTCTGGCTGCGCGGCCTCACCCCCGCCACGACCCCCCCGACCGAAGGGAACCAGCCATGGCACTGCGCTTCGGCGCCGACGTCTCCACCGCCGACACCGACTACGGCACGGTCCTCCTCGACGAACGCAGCGGACAGTACTGGGAGTTGAACCCCGCCGGCACCGTCGTCGTCCGCACCCTGATGGCGGGCGGCGACGAAGCCGCCGCGGCGGACGCGCTCGTCACCGCGTACGACATCGAGCGGGTGCGGGCGGAGCAGGACGTCGCGGCCCTGGTGGCCGAGCTGCGCTCCTCGGGGCTGGTCTCATGACCACGCCGAGCGCGCTGGAGCGGCCCACCGGAGTGCCGTTCGCCCGGCGGCTGGCCGCGCGGCTCGTGCTGCTGCCCGCGTTCGCACTCGCGCTGCTGCCGCCGCGCCGGATGCGCGCCGTGCTCGGCGTCGTACGCCGCGGGGCCCGGCCCGCCACCGCCGCGCAGGCCGCGGCCGCCCGCGACGCCCTGTGCGCGGTGAGCCTGCGCTGCGCCGGTCCGCGCGGCTGCCTGCCCCGCTCGCTGGGCGCGGCGCTGCTGTGCCGGCTGGGCGGGAGCTGGCCCACGTGGTGCACGGGCGTACGGGTCGTGCCGCCCTTCACCGCGCACGCGTGGATCGAGGCGGAGGGGCGGCCGGTGGGCGAGGGCGTGCCGGACGACTACTTCCGGCGCCTGATCGCAGTGGGACCGGTCCACGCGGCGCACGCGGCGCCCACGGCCGACGCGGCGGACCGGGCGGCGAGCGGGCCGCCGGTCCCATGACCGGCACACAGGTGGCCGGCGACCGCGCGGGCGCGGAGGGGGACCGCTCCACCCGGGCCGCGGTCGCCACGCTGTACCGGCTCACCGCGGGGCACCGGTCCTCCGTCGCCGCCGCCACCGCCCTCACCCTGGTCGGCTCCGCGCTGGGCCTGGCGCAGCCGCTGGTGGCCCGGCTCGTCGTGGACGGGAGCGGGCGCGCCGGGGACGGCGCGGCGTTCTGGACGCCGCTGGCGCTGCTCGGCGCGCTGTTCGTCGCCGAGGCGGCCACCGGCGCGGTGGGCCGCTTCGTGCTGGAGCGCATGGGCGAGGGCGTCGTACGGCAACTCCGCCACGGGCTCGTGGCCCGGCTGCTGCGGCTGGAGATGCGGGAGTACGACCGCCACCGCGGCGGCGACCTCATCGCCCGGGTCACCTCCGACACCACGCTGCTGCGGGAGGTGGTGTCGCAGGCGCTGGTCGACCTCGTGACGGGCGCGCTGGTCGCGGCCGGGGCGATCGCGCTCATGGCGTGGCTCGACCCCGTCCTGCTGCTCCTCGTCGCACTGACGGTGGCCGGTGCCGCCGCCGTCGTGGCCTCGCTGCTCCAGGGCATCCGCGCCGCGTCGACGCGCATGCAGAACGCCGTGGGCGCTCTCGCGGCGGACCTGGAGCGCGCGCTCGGCGCGCTGCCGATGGTGCGGGTGCACCGGGCGGAGGAGCGCGAGGCGCGGCGCATCGGGGAGCGCGTGGACGCGGCGTACGACGCGGGCGTACGGACGGCGAAGCTGGCGTCCGTGATGAGCCCGGCCGTCGAACTCGCCGTCCAGGGCTCGTTCCTCATCGTCCTGGTCATCGGCGGCCTGCGGGTGAACGGCAGTTCCGACTCCCTCGGCGACCTCGTCGCCTTCCTGCTGTACGCGTCGTACCTGGTGCTGCCGCTGTCGTCCGTCTTCCGGGCGGTCGGGCTGATCCAGCGGGGCATGGGCGCCCACCAGCGCATCGCGGAGGCGCTGGCGCTGGAGGCGGAGCCGGACGAGCCCTCCACCGCGAGGTGCCGGGTGACACCGCGTACCCCGCCTCCCGCCGAGGCGGCGCCGCCACCCGTACTCGCCCTGCGCGACGTCCGGTTCGGCTACGACCCGGGGCGCCCGGTGCTGCGCGGCGTCACCCTGACCGTCCCGCCCCGTCGGCAGGTGGCCCTGGTGGGCCGCTCCGGCGCGGGCAAGTCCACCGTCTTCGCGCTCGCGGCGCGGTTCTACGAACCGGACTCCGGGACCCTGCTGTTCGACGGGCGGCCCGCCGCCGAGCTGACCCGCGCGCAGTGCCGGGCGCGTATCGCGGTGGTCGACCAGAACACCCACGTCGTCCACGGCACGCTGCGCGACAACATCGCCTACGCGGTGCCCGGCGCCACCGACGAGGAGGTGCGGCGGGTGGTCGGACTCGCCCAGCTGGAGGGTGTCGTGCGGCGCCTCCCCGGCGGGCTTTCCGGCCGGCTCGGCGAGCGCGGCTCGACCCTCTCGGGCGGCGAGCGGCAGCGCGTCGCCCTGGCCCGCGCCCTGCTCGCCCGGCCGTCCCTGCTGCTGCTGGACGAGCCGACGTCCCACCTGGACGCCCTCAACGAGGCGGCGCTCACCGCCGTCATGCGGGACGCGGCCCGGGAGTGCGCGGTGCTGGTGATCGCGCACCGGCTCTCCACGGTCCAGCACGCCGACCGGATCGTGGTGCTGGACGAGGGCCGTGCCATCGCCTGCGGCGACCATGACGAGCTGCTGGAGACCAGCCCGCTGTACCGTGCGCTGGCCGCCGGCCAGATGCTGCGGCGTACCACACCTTACAACGGGAGTTAATTTACGACCGATGTAAGATGCGCTCCATGACCCAGCAGACGAGCAGCGCGACGGACACCGCGGCCCCCGGCCTGCGGGAGACCAAGAAGCGCGAGACGCGGCAGTTGATCTCCGACCGGGCGACCCGGCTCTTCCTGGAACGGGGCTTCGAGGCCACGACCATCGCCGACATCGCCGACGCCGCGCGCGTCGCGAAGAAGACGGTGACGAACTACTTCCCGCGCAAGGAGGACCTGGCCTTCGACCACCAGGAGGAGTTCGCCTCCGGTCTGGCCCGTACCGTCGCCGAGCGGGCGCCGGGGGAGACCGCCCTCACGGCGCTCCGCCGCTCCTTCCTGGCCGCCGTCGCCGCCCAGGACCCCGTCGCGGGATTCGCCGGGCCGGAGTTCACCGGCATGATCGCGGACAGCCCCACCCTGACCGCCTGCCTCCGCGGCCTGCAGGACCAGCGCGAGGACGCCCTCGCCGCCGCCCTCGCCGAGGCGACCGGCGCCCCGGCCGACGACATCACGGCGCGTACGGCCGCGGCCCTGCTGGGCGCGGTGCACCGCGTCCTGTTCCACCGCATCCAGGAGCTCACGCTCGCCGGCCACGCCAACCCCGAGATCGCGGCGACCTTGGAAAGGGAGGCCGTCCGGGCGTTCGACCTGCTGGAACCCGCCCTTGCGGACTACGCCCGGAAGTGAGCACGGGCGCGTCCGCCTGCTGGAACCGCCCCCCGCAGTCGGTGAAACTTCATCTTTCATAGGGTGAATACCGTAAAGAAGACGTGAGCAGACTCGGGGGGAATGATGTCGATGACGGTGGTCGGCCGTGACGTGGGGCGTGGGGCCGCGGTGATGTGCCATGGGTAAGAGGGGAAAGCCCGCACCGCGCCGGAGGACCGGACGCCTCGGTTCCGCGCGCCCGGACCACGCCGGCCATACCGGGCCGGAACGCTCAGCCGACTCGGAGCACCCGGGATACCCGGAGCACTCCGAGCACCCTGAGCACTCGGCATACCCGGAACACCCGGGCACCTCTGAGCGCTCCGAGTCCGCCGGACCTGCGGACGTGGAGTCCACCATGGCCCTGCGGACCCTCTCCGGCGGAGTCCCCGCCGCCACGGGCCGCGGGGACTCCGCCGGAGAGCCGCGCGCGGGAGCCGGCTCCCGCCGGGCCGCCCGGCAGCCCCGACGGAAGCCGCCCTCCTGGGTGCCCGTGGACCGGCTGGCGGTGCTCCTCCCGCTGGCGCGGCGCATGCGACCGCACTACCCCCGCCCGGGCCGCCAGGGCTTCCGTCGGTGGATCCCCTCGTGGCGGCAGCTCGTGGGCTCCCTGCTCATCGCCGTGGGACTCGTCACGACCGGTCTGGCCCTCGTGTACTGGCGTACGGAGATACCCGAGGACCTGAACTCCTTCGCCACGCAGCAGGACAACGTCTACTACTGGGACGACGGCACCGTGATGGCCCGTACCGGCTGGGTGCGGCGCCAGGAGATGCCCCTGGAGGAGGTGCCCGAGGACGTCCGGTGGGCGGTGCTGGCGGCGGAGAACGCCAGCTTCTACGAGGACCCGGGCATCTCGCCGTCCGGCATCACGCGCGCGATCACCCGGATGCTGGGGGGCGGCGAGACGCAGGGCGGCTCCACCATCACGCAGCAGTACGTCAAGAACGCCTACCTCAACCAGGACCAGACGTTCTCGCGCAAGTTCACCGAAGTGATGCTCGCCCTCAAGGTGGACAACAAGTTCAGCAAGGACGAGATCCTGGAGGGCTACCTCAACACCAGCTGGTTCGGGCGCGGCACCTACGGCATCCAGCGCGCCTCGCAGGCGTACTACGGCAAGGAGGTGTCCGAGCTCAACGCGAGCGAGGGCGCCTTCCTGGCGTCCCTCCTGAAGGGCGCCGGACTGTACGACCCGGCCCTCGGCGGCGGGAACCGCGAGCGGGCCGTGGAGCGCTGGGAGTGGACGCTGGACCGCATGGTCGAGATCGGCAAGCTCTCGCCGGCCGAGCGGGCGAAGTACACCAAGTTCCCCGAGCCCACCGAGGTGACCGGCGGCCGGACCGACCTCAGCGGCCAGCACGGGTACCTCGTCGAACTCGCCAAGTCGTACGTCACCCGCAGCGGGAAGGTCTCCGACGCCGAGTTCGACCTCGGCGGCTACCAGGTCTACACGACGTTCAACAAGACCCGGACCGAGGCCCTCGACAAGGCCGTCCACACGGCCCGGGCCAAGCTCGACCCGAAGAAGCGGGAGGAGGACACCTTCGTCCGCACGGGCGCGGCCACCGTCGGCGCGGACGGGAAGATCCTGGCCCTGTACGGCGGTCCCGGCTTCCTCAAGCAGGGGTTCAACGAGTCCAACGCGGTGACCGTCCCGGCCGGGTCGGCCTTCACCCCGTTCGTCTACGCGGCGGCGCTCAGCGAGGGCGTCATGCGCGAGCGCCAGGGCCCCCGCGCGCCCGTCACCCCCTCCACCCCGTACGACGGCCGGCACAACGCCTCCGTGATGACGCCCGAGGGCCCCTACTGGGACAAGAACGGCAAGGTGGTGAAGGGCAAGAACGACGGTGAAAAGTCCTGGGGCGAGGCCATCACCCTGCGCGAGGCGATGGTGAACTCCGTCAACACGCCCTTCCTCCAGCTCGGCATGGACGTGGGCCTGGACCGGGTGCGCCGCCACGCCGTGAACGCCGGACTGCTGCCGTCCAGCATGGGCCCCCAGGTACCGGCCTTCTCGCTGGGCACCTCCACGCCCAGCGCCATCCGGATGGCGACGGCGTACGGGACGTTCGCCGCGAAGGGCATGCACACCGAGCCGTACTCGGTCCTCAGCGTCACCCGCAACGGCCAGAAGGTCCCGCTGCCCGCCGTGCGCTCCCAGCGGGCCCTCTCCGCCGATGTGGCGCGGAAGGTGACCGAGGCGCTGGAGGGCGTGATGGAGGAGGGCACCGGCGCGACGGCGCGGGTGCCAGGGGTGCGCGCGGCCGGCAAGACGGGCACGACGCAGGACAACAAGGCGGCGTGGTTCGTGGGGTACACCGAGCAGGAGGCCACGGCCGTGGTGCTGTACCGGATGGACCTGCGCAAGCTGGACCTGATGCCGCTGGACGGGGTGGCCGGAGCCGGTACCGGTACGCTCGGCAGCCGCCTTCCGGCGGACATCTGGCGGGATTACACGGAGGGCAGGACGAAGGGGGCGGCACGCCCCTGAGGGCCGCGGCCGGCGGGGGCGGTACACCCGGTGAACGATGATGGCGGTACGCCCGTGAGGGCCGTACCGCCACCGTGTCCCGTTCCGGCTACTTGACCAGCGTCTTCCAGTCGGGCGCCTGGCCCGGGTCCAGCGAGCGCAGCTGCTCCAGGACGGCGGGGTCCTGGACGTCCAGCCAGTCGCTCAGCTCGCGGAAGGACACGCACTCCACGTCCTTCCGCGGGCAGACGTCCCGCATCATCTCCTCCACGGCCTGCATGTAGATGCCGCCGTTCCACTGCTCGAAGTGGTTGCCGATGAACAGCGGGGCACGGCTGCCGTTGTAGACCCGGTTGAAGCCGTTCATGTACGCGTCCAGCGTCGTCTTCTTCCAGGCCGGGTACAGGGCCGGGTCGCCGTCCGTCTTCCCCTTGGACTGGTTGTAGAGGAAGTTGAAGTCCATGGAGAGGACCTGGATCTCCTTGTCCGGGTACGGCAGCAGCTGCAGCGGGAAGTCCCAGATGCCCTCCTGCTTGCGCGGCCAGGCCTGGAAGCCGCCGGGCGAGCTGGCGTCATAGCGCCAGTCGTACTGCTTGCTCGCCGTGATGAGGTTCTTCTGGCCCTCCAGGCAGGGCGCCCGGCCCCCGACGAACTCCCGGTCGGGGTCGAACGGCAGCGGCTGGATGTCCGTGAAACCGGTGTTGGACTTCCACTTCTTCAGGAAGTCGTAGGTCTGGTCGATCTCGCTCTTCCACTCCTCGACGCTCCAGTCGCCACCGCCCTTGGGGCCGCAGAAGTGGCCGTTGAAGTGGGAGCCGATCTCGTGCCCGTCCTTCCAGGCGCCGCTCAGCTGGGTGAGCGTCGTCCGGATGTGCTCGTCGGTGGGGTACGAGATGGCGGCGGAGCCCCGGTCGTGCTTCGGGGGGTCGTACAGGTCCTTCTTCGCCTTCGGCAGCACGTAGATGCCGGTCAGGAAGAAGGTCATGTGCGCGTCGCTCTCCTTGGCCACCTGGCGGAAGTGGGAGAAGAGGTGGTCCTCGCCCTCCAGCGCGCCGTCCCAGGAGAACACCACGAACTGCGGGGGTTTCTGGCCCGGCTTCAGCTTCTCGGGCTTCAGCTGGTCCGGCTGCGGCCCGGTGTGCGAGGTCGAGCCGTCGCCCAGCACCTCCACCTTGCCGTCCCAGGGCTCGGCGCGCTTACGGGCGTTCGCCCCGGCGGGCCGCCGCTCACCCTGCGCCTGCGCCGCCTCGCCGTCGCCTTCGCCGCCGGTGCCCGTCGCCGCCGCCGGGGTCTCGGAACCGCCGGTGACGGTCCTCCCGAGGAACAGCGCGACCGCGACGAGCAACAGCGCGGACACGGTCATCAGGGCGGTACGGGCGCGGGAGCTGCGGTTGCCGGCTCGTCTGCGGCCCCGGCTGCGGGCGCTTCGGGTCATCGCTGTGGCTCTCTCGGTGCGAGGAAAAGGCATGCTTCATCCGGCATGACGATCCGAATATAGAACGTCTCATCGGTCCGCTTGGTGTGATGTCGCACATCTGTCCGGTGAGTTGTGCCTCTTGTGCCCTGGCCCGGGCCCTCGGCCCGACCCTCGGCTCGGCCCTCGGCGGCTCCCCGGTCGGCCGGGTTCCGCGCCGCGCTCTACGCCTCCCAGTGCGCGGGCCGGGCGAGCCCCGCGGGCAGGACCGTCCGGGCGTCGCCCCGTGCCGCGTTGAGCTGCGGCTGGGTCAGGAAGAGCGCCCCGGTGAGGTCGGTGCCGGCCAGCCGGGCGTCGCGGAGGTCCGCGCCGAGCAGGTCCGCCTGGCGCAGGTCGGCGCCCGTGAGGTCGGCCGCGATGAGGTAGGCGCCGCGCAGGCTCGCGCCCCGCAGGTCGGCGCCGGTGAGGCGGGCGCCCATGAGGTCGGCGCCGCGGCGGTTCTTCTTCTTGGACCGCGCGCCCGGGACGCCCGCCCGGACGAGCTCGGCGGCGCGCTGGAGCAGATCGCCGACGACCGCGCGGTGGGCGTTCAGGTCGAGGGCGGCGAGCTCGTCGGGGGAGAGGAGCGTGAGCCGCTCGGTGTCGTCGAGGACGCGGCGGATCTCCCCGTGGAGGGGGCGCGCAGGCTTCAGCGCCAGCGCCTCGGTGAGGTACCGGAGCAGCTCGTGCAGCTGTCGTACGACGGGGAAGGCGGCGAACATCGCCTGGGCCGTGTCCGGGTTCCGGCGCCAGTCGCGGCCGCCGAAGGTCACCTGGGAGACCTTCTGGCCGGCGCCGAAGCAGTCGTACACCGTGCAGCCGGGGAAGCCCTCGTCGCGCAGGCGGGTGTGGATGCCGCAGCGGAAGTCGTCCCGCAGGTTGGCGCACGGGGTGCCGGCGGACTTGCCGACGGCGAAGTCCGCCGACGCGGTGAAGGGCAGGGCGACGCAGCAGAGGCCGAAGCAGTTGGCGCAGTCACCGCGCAGGGCGTCCCGGTGCGGGGCGTCCTGGTGCGGGGCGTCCTGATACGGAGGGTCCTGATGCGGGGCGTCCTGGTGATGCAGGGTGTCCTTATGTCCGGACATGGTGATTCGCGTACTCGTTATCTGTGAGGGTGGTTGACTGGATGTCAGGACATTCTTACGGTCTGTCACGACATGCGCAGCGCCAGGAAGAAGTCCAGCTTGTCCTCGAGCCGCGACAGGTCACGCCCCGTCAGCTGCTCGATCCGCCCCACGCGGTACCGCAGCGTGTTCACGTGCAGGTGCAGCCGCGTCGCGCACCGCGTCCACGACCCGTCCGAGTCGAGGAACGCCTCCAGCGTCGGGATCAGCTCGGCCCGGTGCCGCCGGTCGTAGTCCCGCAGCGGGTCCAGAAGCCGCGCCGTGAACGCCCGTCGCACGTCGTCCGGCACGAACGGCAGCAGCAGCACGTGCGACGCCAGCTCGTGGTGCCCGGCCGCGCACACCCGCCCGGGCCGCGCCGCCGCCACCCGCCGCGCGTGCCGCGCCTCCTCCAGCGCGCCGCGCAGCCCCTCGGCCGAGTGCACGGCGGCGCTCACGCCGAGCGTCAGCCGCCCGTCGTCCCCGAGCCCCGCCGACAGCGGCTCCCGTACGGCCGCGAGCAGCGCGTCCGCGTGCAGCCCGGGGCCGCCCGCGTGCACCGCGACCGCGCCCTCCTCCTCCCCGTCCTCCGGGGAGGCGCCGGAGCCGTCCAGTCCCGGCACCGCGGGCAGCGGCACCAGGGCGATCGCCTCGTCCCCGGTGTGTGCCACCGCGATCCGGTCGGCCGAGTCGGGGCCCGAGGTCGCCGGGTCGACCAGGATCTCCTCCAGCAGCGACTGGGCGACCGGCCCGGACTCGAGGGCCGGAGCGCTCTTCGCCCCGCCCGCGCCGCCCGCGGGCGTGACGGCGGGCGCCGCGCCCTCCTCGCCCCACTCGACGCGCGCCACCACGACCTGCCAGTGCGGCGCGGTCCCGAGGCCCGGCAGCAGGACCGGCGCGGCCACCCTGAGGCGCGCCGCGATCTCCGCCGGGGCCGCTCCCGTCTGGACCAGCTCCAGGACCTCCTGCGCGAGGCGCCGCCGCACCGTGCGCGCCGCGTCCCGCCGGTCCCGCTCGACGGCGATCAGCTGCGTGACGCCCTGCAGCAGATCGAGCCGGGCGGCCGGCCAGTCGCTGGCGTCGGCCTCGACGGCCAGCAGCCAATCGGACAGCACGGTCTCGCGCACATCGCGCGCCGCGGGCGCCGCGCCGCGCCCGGTGTTACGGATCGGGAAGAGCGAGTACGTCGTGGGGCCGACCTGCGCGCGGTGCGGGCCGCGCCGCCCGGTGCGGGTGGCGGCCAGGTGCTCGCCGGCGAGCCGGGCGCCCACCTCGGCGGGCAGCGGCGCCCCGGCGCCCGCGATCCGGCGCCCGGTGGGGGACAGCACCCAGGCGTGCAGGTCCAGGTCGGAGCCGAGGAGGTCCAGGACGACCTCGGGTCCGCCGCCCGCCGGGCCGGACGTCATCAGCCTTCTGTGCCGATCGACGACAGCCGCGAGATCACCGGCCCGCTCACCCGACACCTGTCGAACAACATGCTCGGTAATCGTTGCAAAAGCAACTGATTCGTTTACTGCGAAGAGGGGGAGGCGGTGGCGCAAACAAGCCTGGACCAAGTCGTCCGGGATGGCGCCCAGTTCCGCCTCACCGGCCGCCAGGCCCGCGACGCCGGCCGCCGCAAGGATCCGGACGAACGGCTCGGAGTCGTGTCCGTCCCGTCGCCAGGCCAGGCCGGTGAGCACCAGCTCGCCGCCTGACAGGTACCGGCTGGGGTCCCGTAGGTCCGTCGTCATCACGCCGCGCACCGTGCGGTCGAGCTCGTCCTCGCCGCCGAGCAGCCGCAGCCCCAGCGCGTCGGTTTCCAGCAGTGCGCGCAGCCGCATCTCGTCGCCGCCGATCTTTTTCGTGGGTGTCTGGTTGTGGCCGGTGACCCGTGGCCACCGTTTCCGGGGGGAAACGGAGAGGTTACTGGTCCTCGCCTTTCGTTCGAATCTACAAGACGAGGAGGGCGGCCAGCCAACTCCTTCATATGTTCAGCGACTGCACCGGGTGGAGCACCGCTGGGTGTACTTGCTCCACGACGCGTTAACAGCACGTGAACATGAAGACGAGAACGTGGGCCCGGCCGTCCCCCGTGCCCCAGCGAACGACCGATCACGCAGATCACGGCACACGTCGATCACCTGGATCACGTACCACCGGATCACGTAGAAGAGAGCCACTCATGGACTTCCTTCGCCCCGCAAGCTGGGAGGAGGCGCTCGCCGCCAAGGCCGAGCACCCCACGGCCGTGCCCATCGCGGGTGGCACCGATGTCATGGTCGAAATCAACTTCGACCACCGGAGGCCGGAGTACCTGCTCGACCTCAACCGCATCGAGCTGCTGAGCGAATACGAGGTCGGCGAGGAGAACGTCCGTCTGGGCGCCTCCGTGCCGTACACGCGGATCATGGAGAACCTCCGTGACGAGCTGCCGGGCCTGGCCCTGGCCTCCCACACCGTCGCCTCCCCGCAGATCCGCAACCGCGGCGGCGTCGGCGGCAACCTGGGCACCGCGTCCCCGGCCGGCGACGCCCACCCGGCGCTGCTGGCGGCGGGTGCCGAGGTGGAGGTGGAGTCCGTGCGCGGCTCCCGCTTCATCCCGATCGACGAGTTCTACACCGGTGTGAAGCGCAACGCGCTCGCCCCGGACGAGCTCATCAAGACGGTGCACATCAAGAAGGCCGACGGCCCGCAGCAGTACTCCAAGGTGGGTACCCGCAACGCCATGGTCATCGCGGTCTGCGCCTTCGGCCTGGCGCTGCACCCGGAGACCCGGACCGTGCGCACGGGCATCGGCTCCGCGGCTCCCACCCCGGTGCGGGCCAAGGCGGCCGAGGAGTTCCTGAACGCCGCGCTCGAAGAGGGCGGTTTCTGGGACAACGGCAAGATCATCACTCCCTCGATCGCCAAGCAGTTCGCGGAGCTCGCCTCCGCCGCCTGCAACCCGATCGACGACGTACGAGGCACGGCCAAGTACCGCCGTCACGCCGTCGGGATCATGGCCCGCCGCACGCTCGGCTGGACCTGGGAGCAGTACCGCGGCACCGGCCGCACCCTTGAAGGAGCTGCATAACCATGCGCGTCAATTTCACGGTCAACGGACGTCCGCAGGAAGCCGACGACGTCTGGGAGGGCGAGTCCCTCCTGTACGTCCTGCGTGAGCGCCTGGGCCTGCCCGGCTCCAAGAACGCCTGCGAGCAGGGCGAGTGCGGCTCCTGCACGGTCCGCCTCGACGGCGTCCCGGTCTGCTCCTGCCTCGTCGCCGCCGGCCAGGTCGAGGGCCGCGAGGTCGTCACCGTCGAGGGCCTCGCCGACTACGCCAAGCAGCGTGCCGAGCACAGCGGCGCGTGCGGCACCGGCGCGTGCGGCTCCACGGCCTCCGACGGCAAGGAGGGCACCCCCCTCCAGGCCGCCCAGCAGTGGTCCGCCAAGGGCGGCACCGACTCGCAGACCGGCGAGGGCGGCGAGCTCTCCCCGATCCAGCAGGCCTTCATCGACGCGGGCGCCGTCCAGTGCGGCTTCTGCACCCCGGGTCTGCTGGTCGCGGCCGACGAGATGCTGGAGCGCAACCCGTCGCCGTCCGACGAGGACATCCGCGAGGCGCTCTCCGGCAACCTCTGCCGCTGCACCGGTTACGAGAAGATCCTCGACGCGGTCCGCCTGGCGGCCGCTCGTCAGGGAGAGGCAGTCTGATGGCTCAGAACACCCGAGTCGCGTCCGCCCCGGCGGGCACTCCCACCAAGGTCACCCAGGGCTCGCAGACCAAGGGCGGTATCGGCGAGTCCACGCTCCGCCCCGACGGCACCCTCAAGGTCACCGGCGAGTTCGCCTACTCCTCGGACATGTGGCACGAGGACATGCTCTGGGGCCAGCTCCTCCGTTCGCCCGTGGCGCACGCCGAGATCGTCTCCATCGACACCTCCGAGGCCCTCGCGCAGGCCGGCGTCTACGCCGTCCTGACCTACGACGACCTGCCCACCGAGGTGAAGAACTACGGCCTGGAGATCGAGGACACCCCCGTCCTCGCCCACGGCCGGGTGCGCCACCACGGTGAGCCGGTGGCCCTCGTGGCCGCCGACCACCCGGAGACCGCCCGCCGCGCCGCCGCGAAGATCAAGGTCGAGTACAAGGAGCTGCCCGTCGTCACCGACGAGGCCTCCGCGCTCGCGCCGGACGCCCCGCTGCTGCACCCGGGCCGGGACGACCACCACGCCGGCCACGTCCCGCACCCGAACATCGTGCACCGCCAGCCGATCATCCGCGGCAACGTGGAGGAGGCGCGCAAGCGCGCCGACGTGATCGTCGAGGGGGAGTACACCTTCGGCATGCAGGACCAGGCCTTCCTCGGCCCGGAGTCCGGCCTGGCCGTGCCGTCCGAGGACGGCGGTGTCGACCTGTACGTCGCCACCCAGTGGCTGCACTCCGACCTCCGCCAGATCGCCCCGGTCCTCGGCCTGCCCGAGGAGAAGGTCCGCATGACGCTCTCCGGCGTCGGCGGTGCCTTCGGCGGTCGCGAGGACCTGTCGATGCAGATCCACGCCTGCCTGCTGGCGCTCCGCACCGGCAAGCCGGTGAAGATCGTCTACAACCGGTTCGAGTCGTTCTTCGGCCACGTCCACCGGCACCCGGCGAAGCTCTACTACGAGCACGGCGCCACCAAGGACGGCAAGCTCACGCACATGAAGTGCAAGATCGTGCTGGACGGCGGCGCCTACGCCTCCGCCTCCCCGGCCGTCGTGGGCAACGCGTCCTCGCTCTCCGTCGGCCCGTACGTCATCGACGACGTCGACATCGAGGCCATCGCGCTCTACACGAACAACCCGCCCTGCGGCGCCATGCGCGGCTTCGGCGCGGTCCAGGCGTGCTTCGCGTACGAGGCCCAGATGGACAAGCTCGCGGCGAAGCTGGGCATGGACCCGGTGGAGTTCCGCCAGCTCAACGCCATGGAGCAGGGCACGCTCATGCCGACCGGCCAGCCGGTCGACTCCCCGGCCCCGGTCGCCGAGCTCCTGCGCCGCATCAAGGCCCGTCCGCTGCCGCCGGAGCGCCAGTGGGAGACCACCGCGGGCGCCGACGTCCGCGCGCTGCCCGGCGGTCTGTCGAACACCACGCACGGTGAGGGCGTCGTCCGCGGCGTCGGATACGCGGTCGGCATCAAGAACGTCGGCTTCTCCGAGGGCTTCGACGACTACTCCACCGCCAAGGTGCGCATGGAGGTCATCAACGGCGAGGCGGTCGCGACCGTCCACACCGCGATGGCGGAGGTCGGCCAGGGCGGCATCACCGTCCACGCCCAGATCGCCCGCACGGAGCTGGGCGTCACCCAGGTGACGATCAACCCGGCCGACACCCAGGTCGGCTCCGCCGGCTCCACCTCCGCCTCCCGCCAGACGTACGTCACGGGTGGCGCGGTGAAGAACTCCTGCGAGCTCGTCCGCGAGAAGGTCCTGGAGATCGGCCGCCGCAAGTTCGGTACGTACCACCCCGCGTGGGCCACCGCCGAGCTGGTGCTGGAAGCCGGCAAGGTCGTCACCGACGGCGGCGAGGTCCTCGCCGACCTGGTGGACGTCCTGGAGGACGAGATCGTCGAGATCGAGGCCGAGTGGCGTCACCGCCCGACCGAGGCCTTCGACCTGCGCACCGGCCAGGGCAACGGCCACGTCCAGTACTCCTTCGCCGCGCACCGCGCGGTCGTGGAGGTCGACACCGAGCTCGGCCTGGTCAAGGTCATCGAGCTCGCCTGCGCCCAGGACGTCGGCAAGGCGCTCAACCCGCTGTCCGTCGTCGGCCAGATCCAGGGTGGTACCACCCAGGGCCTGGGCGTGGCGGTCATGGAGGAGATCATCGTGGACCCGAAGACCGCGAAGGTGAGGAACCCCTCCTTCACGGACTACCTGATCCCCACCATCCTCGACACCCCGACCATCCCGGTCGACGTGCTCGAACTCGCCGACGACCACGCGCCCTACGGTCTGCGCGGCATCGGTGAGGCCCCGACCCTGTCGTCCACCCCGGCCGTCCTCGCGGCGATCCGGAACGCGACGGGCCTGGAGCTGAACAAGACGCCGGTCCGCCCCGAGCACCTCACCGGCACCCTGTAGGCCCTCGGGGCCGCAAGGCCCCGGGGCCCCGCAAGCCCTCCGGGCGGTGTGTGCCTCCCAGGAACGTCACACTTCCCAGCCCGCACCGCCCGGAGTAGCAACCGCACCGCTCGCGGTTCCCCCCACGCTTCACCCCCCACCCATCCCCCGACCCCCCCACCGGCGAAGTACCCCCCACGCAGTACCCCGTTCGTCTCGGGCCGTCCCCCGGGTCGTGCAGCCAACGCACCATCCCAAATCCCGCAGCTTTACGCCCCTGTGCACGCGGGTGCCCCTTTGAACCTTGGGAGTAGGCACCATGACCCAGTCGTCAGTGGAGCCGAAGACCGTCGCCGAAGACGCGGGCTCCGGCTCTCGCGTCCCCGCCGGACGGTCTTGGCTCGACCGGTACTTTCACATCACCCACAGAGGATCCACGGTCGCGCGTGAGGTGCGCGGCGGCATCACCACCTTCATGGCGATGGCCTACATCCTCCTGCTCAACCCTCTGCTGCTCGGCGGCGAGGATTCGCTCGGCGACAAGCTGAGCCAGCCCGCGCTGATCACGGCCACCGCCCTCGCAGCAGCGGTCACCACTCTGGCGATGGGTTTCATCGGCAAGGTTCCGCTCGCCCTCGCGGCGGGCCTGAGCGTCGCGGGCGTCATCTCCACCCAGGTCGCCCCCGAAATGACCTGGCCGCAGGCCATGGGCATGTGCGTCGTCTACGGCGCCGTGATCTGTCTGCTGGTGGTCACCGGCGTCCGTGAAGTCATCATGAACGCCATACCGCTGGCGCTGAAGCACGGCATCACGATGGGTATCGGCCTCTTCATCGCGATGATCGGCTTTGTCAACGCCGGCTTCGTCGGCAAGGGCCAGGGCGGCGGTCCCGTCACCCTCGGTGTCGGAGGCTCCCTGACCGGCTGGCCGGTCGCGCTCTTCGCCTTCACGCTCCTGCTGATCTTCGCGCTCCAGGCCCGCAAGATCCCCGGAGCCATCCTGCTCGGCATCGTCGTCGGCACGGTCGTCTCCGTGATCGGTACCGCGACCGGCCTCATCGGTGAGAAGGAGTGGGGCGGCAAGGCGCCGATCCTGCACGGCAGCCCGGTCTCCATGCCGGACTTCTCGCTCTTCGGCCAGGTCAGCTTCGGCGGCTGGGACAAGCTGGGCTACGCCGCCGTCAGCATGATCGTCTTCACCCTGGTGCTGGCCGGCTTCTTCGACGCCATGGCGACCATCATCGCCGTCGGCCAGGAGGCCAAGCTCGCCGACGCCCAGGGCAAGATGCCCGGCCTGAACAAGGCGCTGTTCATCGACGGCGCGGGCGGCATCATCGGCGGTGGCACCGGTGCCTCCGGCCAGACCGTCTTCATCGAGTCCGCGACCGGCGTCGGTGAGGGCGCCCGTACGGGCCTGTCCGCCTCGGTCACCGGCCTCTTCTTCGCCGCGTGCCTGTTCTTCACCCCGCTCACCCAGCTGGTGCCCGGCCAGGTCGCCTCCGCCGCCCTGGTCGTCATCGGCGCGATGATGCTGCAGAACGCCCGGCACGTGGACTGGACCGACTGGTCCGTCGCCGTCCCGGTCTTCCTCACGGTCGTGCTGATGCCGTTCACCTACACCATCACCACGGGCGTCGGCGCCGGTGTCATCGCGTACTGCGTCATCAAGGCCGCTCAGGGCAAGTGGCGCGAGCCCAGCATCCTGATGTGGGTGCTCTCGGCAGTGTTCATCTTCTACTTCGCCATGGGTACCGGACACTGACAAAGGCCGGGCCCTCCACACAGAAGCTCTCTCGAAGGAGGCCGACATGCTGGACATCGCCGAGGAACTCACCCGGTGGGTCGAGCAGGGACGCGACTTCGCCGTGGCCACCGTGGTGGCCGTCGGCGGCAGCGCGCCCCGGCAGCCGGGCGCCGCTCTCGCCGTCGACAGCGAGGGCACCGCGATCGGCTCGGTCTCCGGCGGATGTGTGGAGGGCGCGGTCTACGAACTGTGCCAGCAGGCGCTGGCGGACGGCGAGACCGTCCTGGAGCGCTTCGGCTACAGCGACGAGGACGCCTTCGCGGTCGGCCTGACCTGCGGCGGCATCATCGACATCCTCGTCACCCCGGTTCGCGGCGGGGTCTACCCCGCCGCGCTGGCGGCCGCCGCCGGAGGGGAGGCGGCGGCCCTCGCCAGGATCACGGAGGGACCGGCGGAGCTGCTCGGTACGGCTCTGCTGGTCCACCCGGACGGCTCGTACGAGGGCGGCCTCGGCGGCCACCCCGAGCTGGACCGCACGGCCGCGGGCGAGGCCCGCGCCATGCTCGACGCCGGCCGCACCGGCACGCTCGTCATCGGCGAGGACGGCTCCCGCTGCGGGCAGCCGCTCACGCTGCTGGTCGAGTCCAGCGTCCCCGCACCCCGCATGATCGTCTTCGGCGCCATCGACTTCGCGTCGGCGCTGGTACGGGTCGGCAAGTTCCTCGGCTACCACGTCACCGTGTGCGACGCCCGTCCCGTCTTCGCCACCCCCGCCCGCTTCCCGGAGGCGGACGAGGTGGTCGTCGAGTGGCCCCACAAGTACCTGGAGTCCACCGAGGTGGACGGCCGCACCGTGCTGTGCGTGCTGACCCACGACGCCAAGTTCGACGTGCCCCTGCTCGAACTGGCCCTGAAGCTTCCCGTCGCGTACGTCGGCGCGATGGGCTCCCGCCGCACCCACGAGGACCGCAACAAGCGGCTGCGCGAGGTCGGCGTCACCGAACTCGAACTCGCCCGCCTGCGCTCCCCGATCGGCCTGGACCTCGGCGCCCGTACGCCCGAGGAGACGGCCCTGTCGATCGGCGCGGAGATCGTCGCCGCCCGGCGCGGCGGCAGCGGCGTCTCCCTCACCGGCGCCCACACCCCCATCCACCACGACGGCCCCGACGCCCCGGCGGGCCGCATCGGCTCCGTCGCCTGAGCCCCCTCACGGCCCCCCGGAGGCCCCCGCCCGGCCGGCCGTGCCCCGCGGAGGCACGTACGCCAGCTGCACCCGCCGGGACGCGCCGCGCCGGTCCGTCATCGTGCAGCGGCCCGGGCGGTCGCCGGAGAGCGTGATCTCCTGGGCGCCCTGCTCCCGCACGCCCTGCGTGAGCGGCTCGTACATCGCCCGTGAGGCCCGTACCGAACTGCGGCACAGCACCAGACGCAGCCCGAGGTCCCGGCCGAACGGCAGGAACTCCAGCAGCGGGTGGAGCGGGTTGCCCGAGGCGGTGGCGACCAGCTCGTAGTTGTCCACCAGGACGAAGAGGTCGGGGCCCGTGTACCAGCTGCGGCTGCGCAGCTGCTCCGCCGTGACGTCCACGCCCGGCATCCGCTCCCGGAGGACCGCCGCCAGCTCGGCCACCGCCTCCTTGAGCTGGGCGCCGCTCGCGCAGTAGTGCGTGCGGTCGGCGGGCAGGTCGTGCAGCAGCGAACGCCGGTAGTCGACGACGACCAGGCCCGCCTGCCGCTCCGCGTACCGCGAGGTGATCTGCTGGGCGATCAGCCGCAGCAGGGAGGACTTGCCGAACTCGCTGTCCCCGACGACGACGAGGTACGGGTCGGCCTCGAAGTCGATGGTCACCGTCGACAGGCTCGCCTCGTCTATGCCGACGGTGATCTCCCGACCGGGGTCGTCCTCCCGCTCCCGCCCCAGCTCCTCCAGCGGCAGCAAGGCCGGCAGCACCCGCACCGGCGGCGCCGGCGGGCCCGCCCAGGCCTCCCCGATCGCGGTGACCAGGTGCGTGGTGGCGGCCTCCGCCGGCGCGTCCGGGCCGTCCGGGCCCCCGCTCAGGCGCGGTACGGCGGCCAGGAAGTGGTACCCGCCGGGACTCAGACCGCGGCCGGGCACGCCGACCGGGACGGCCTCCGCCTTGCCCCGGTCGATCTCCGACTCCTTGGGATCGGCCAGCCGCAGCTCGACCGCGGGGCCGAGCCGGTCGCGCAGGGCGGGGCGTACGTCGGCGTAGCGCGGCGTGGCGAGCAGCAGGTGGACGCCGTGGGCGGGGCCGCGCGCCGCCAGGTCCACGATGGTGTCCTCCAGCTGCTCGTAGTCGCTCTTGAAGCCCGACCAGCCGTCGATGACCAGGAAGACGTCGCCCCACTTGTGCTCGGCCCACTCGCCGGCGCCACGGGCCCCGCGGTACTCCTCCATGGAGCCGATCCCGTGGGCGCGGAAGAACTCCTCGCGCTCGGCGAGGACGCCGGCGACCTCGGCGACCGTACGGCGCACGTGCTCCCCGTCGAGCCGGGACGCCCGCCCGCCCAGGTGGGGCAGGCCCTCCAACAGGCGCAGGGAGCCGCCGCCGAAGTCGAGGACGTAGAACTGCACCTCGCGCGGCGTGTGGACGAGGGCGAGCCCGCAGACCAGCGTGCGCAGCAGCGTCGACTTCCCGGACTGCGGCCCGCCGACCACGAGCGCGTGACCCGTCCCGCTCGCGAAGGCCGCGTACCGCACCTCGCGGCGCTGCTCCTCCGGCTTGTCGAGCACCGCCATGGGGACGGAGAGCGCCGGCCCCTGGAGGCCGTCGGCGGTGTGCTGCGGGTGCAGTCCGCGCTCCGCGTCGGTGACCAGGGGCGGCAGCAGGTCGGCGAGGGCCGGGGGCGTGTCCAGCGGCGGCAGCCACACCTCGTGCGCGGGCGGTTCCTGGCCGCGCAGCCGCCGTACGGCGATGTCGAGCAGCGAGTCCTTCGACGGGCCGGCCGCGCCGGAGACGTACGCCCCCTTGAAGCGGACGAGCGTGTTCGTGCCGGACCGCAGGTAGCCGAGGCCCGGGTCGCTCGGCAGGTGGTACGCGTCCGCCACGCCGATCGCTGCGCGCGACTCCGCCGCCGAGGAGGCGCGCAGGCCGATGCGGTACGAGACGAAGGGGTCGAGGCCGCGGAGCCTGGCCTCCTCCAGGCGCTGCGAGGCGAGCAGCAGGTGGATGCCGAGCGACCGGCCGAGCCGGCCGATCCGCACCAGCAGGTCCAGGAAGTCGGGCTTCGTGACCAGGTCGCCGAACTCGTCCACCACGAGCACCAGCGACGGCAGCGGGTCGAGGGGCGTGCCGTCGGCGCGCGCCTTCTCGTACGCGGCGAGGTGCGGGAAGTTCCCCGCGTCGCGCAGCAGGTCCTGTCGGCGGTGCAGCTCGCCGGTGAGCGCCTCGCGCAGCCGGTCAACGAGGGCGGGGTCGTCCGCCAGGCCGCTGACGACGGCCGAGACGTGCGGCAGATCCGCCAGGCCGGCGAACCCCGTGCCGTCCTTGGCGTCCGCGAGGAGGAAGTTGACCGTCTCGGAGGAGTGGGTGACGGCGAGTGCCAGCACCAGGGCCCGCAGCAGCTCCGTCTTGCCGGAGCCGGTCGCCCCGACACACAGGCCGTGCGGGCCCATGCCGCCCTGGGAGGCGTCCTTCAGGTCGAGGTGGACGGGCCCGCCGTTGTCGTCCAGACCGAGCGGCACCCGCAGCCGCTCCTCCGCCCGGCGCCGGGGGCGGGCGCCGCCCTCCAGGCCCAGCAGCGTGGCGTAGGCGGTGACCGGGTCGGGCCGTGTGGTGGAGTCGCCGCCCCCTTGGGCGCCGAGCCAGCGCTCGCGCATCCGCAGCGTCGTGTCGGCCAGGGCCCGCCGGGCCTCCGCCGTACTGGTCGCCTCCTCCAGCCGGGGCACGGCCACGCGGAAGCGCCGGCGCCGGGCCAGCGCCCAGCCGACGCCGATGCTGGAGGCGAGACCGGCGTCGACGTACGACTCGGAGGGATCCTCCAGGGCGAGCTCGACCCGGGTGCCGAGCAGCCCCAGCAGACCCGAGCCGAAGTCGCTCCACCGGCGGGCGGAGACCAGGAGGTGGACGCCGTAGTTCAGCCCGGTGTTGACCAGGCGGTGGATGGTGGCGGCGAAGGACGGGTTCTCCCAGTGGAAGTCCAGCCAGCCGTCGATCACCACGAAGATGTCGCTGCCGCTGCCGTCCGGCAGCTCACCGGCGGCGCGCAGCTCGCGGAACTCCTCGACGGAGTCGATGCCCCGGTCCCGGAACAGCGCGCGCCGCGCGGCGACCGCGTCCTGCACGGCCGAGAGGACCTGCTCGACCGCGCTGTGCTCGTGCGGCGCGGCCACCATCCGCACGTGCGGCATGGAGCGCAGCACCCCGAGCCGGTTGACGGCCCCCTCCAGGAGGTAGAACTCCACCTCGTGCGGGGTGTGGGTGAGGGCCAGGGACATCGCGATCACGCGCAGCAGGGTCGTCTTGCCGCTGCCCAGCCTGCCGACCACCGCGGCGTTGCCCTCCCGCCCGGCCAGGTCCAGGAACATCGGCTCCCCGCCCGAGGTGGCCTCGGTGCGGCCGATGGGCACCAGCAGCCGGGACGCGCCCTCCCAGGAGTCGCAGATGAACCCCCGGTCCGGGGTGTCCACCGGCGGCGGGAGCAGCGCGCCGAGCAGCAGCTCGTCGGCCTTCGCGGTGCGGGCGGCGAAGGGCCCCGCCGCGGCGTCGATCACCGGGGCGTACGCGAGCGGCACGTGCCCCTCGTACTGGCCCGACTTGGTGGGCGTCTGCTCCGGGCCTCCCTGGTTGACCACCGCGTCGTGGACGTACGTGTACAGCTCGTCGGGCGTGATCACGCCGTCGCGGTCCAGGTCGGCCAGGCCCGTGCCGAGCCCTTCGTTGACCGCCGCCGTGAACCGGGAGCCCGGGCGGGCGTTGTCGAGGGTGAGCTGGTCGCCCTCGTACGCGTACTCCAGCGCCGTGGAGGCGGTGATCACGAAGGTGCCGCGGCCCGCCAGGGCCGACTCGACGTCGACGGGGGCGGGCGACATGGGGGTGCCGCGGTGGAAGAGCCCGCTGTAGCAGCAGTCCAGCAGCACGATCTTGGCGCGGGCCTCGCACTCGTCGAGGAGGTGGTGGACGAGGTCGGCGCGGACGGCGGTGGTGTGCGGGCGGCCGAGGTCGGTGCCGATGGTGGCGAAGAAGAGCCGGCCCGTGTCGTTGCGGACGCCGTGGCAGGAGAGGTAGAGCAGCACCAGGTCGTCGGGGGCGCGGTGGGCGAGCAGCGCCTCCATCTCGCGCTCGATCTCCTCCTTGGGGCGGTTGGAGAGCGTACGGACGAAGTCGAAGCGGCCCACCGCCGGGTCCCTGAGCAGTGCCTCGAGCTCGCCGGCGCCGCGCGCGGGGGAGCGCAGCTGGTTCAGACCCGGGTCGACGTACCCGTCAGTCGCGACCAGCAGCGCGATTCTGCGTCCCGCCATCGCCGTCCCCCGTGCCGTTTCCCGTGCGGTCCGCGCCGGTGCGGTCCCCGCTCGTGCCGTCCGTCCCCGTGCCGGCCGCGCTCGTGCCGTCCGTGCCCGTGCCGTCCGCCCCCGTGCCGGCCGTGCCCGCCGCGATCCGCGCCGCCACCACCTCGACGAGCGCCGCCTGGTCCTTGGCGGACAGCGCCTCGAAGGTGCCCTGGTGGCCGTCGAACTCCCACGTGACGGAGCGCGCCTTGGAGCGCTGGATGTACGCCACCAGCACATTGCCCACCGCCTTCACGGCGGCGGCCGAGAAGGCCCCGCTGACGACCAGGACCCCGAGCTCGTACCCCGCCGAGGCCATGGACCCGCCCGGGGCCGGGGCCGGCTTGCGCCGGACCTGGAAGTGCCCGAGCGCGCGCAAGTCCTGGTAGAGGGACGTGACCTGGCGGTCGATCTGCTCCGCGGAGGCCGAGGGTCCGGCATCCACCCTCAGTTCCATCTCGTACATTCCGCCTCCCTTGGCCCCGGGGTCACGCCGATCGGAGTCGATCGTATAGCGGGGCGGTGACAGTGCGTCAGTGCTTCACCACGGATGGGCGCCGACCGGGGCCAGGGCCGGGCCAGGGTCCGGGCCAGGACTGGGGCAGGACCGGGTCGGGCCCCGGGTCCGGGTTCAAGCCGGGTTCGACGGGAACTCGCCAGATCCCGGTGGGGGGCGGTGCGCGGCCTGCCCGGACCCGGGATGATGGGCGTCCCGCGTGGTCCCCGCCGGATGCGATGGAAAGGTGGTTTCCGTTGCGCACTGTCGGAGTGGAAGAGGAACTCCTGCTGGTGGATCCGTACAGCGGCGAGCCACGGGCGCTGTCCATGGCCGTGCTGGCCCTCGCCGCGAAGGAGAGCCGGGAGGGCAGGGAGCACGCCTTCCAGAAGGAACTGCAGGGCCAGCAGTTGGAGTTCGCCACGCACCCGCGCTCCGGCATGCGGGAGCTGCACGCCGAGGTGGAGCGCTGGCGCGCCGAGGCGGCCCGCCACGCGGCCGGGGCGGGTGGCGCCGTCGCGGCCCTGGCGACCTCGCCGCTGCCCGCCGGGCCCGCCTTCACCGAGGGCGAGCGCTACCGCTGGATGCAGGAGAACTTCGGCCTCACCGCCCAGGAGCAGCTCACCTGCGGTTGCCACGTCCACGTGTCGGTCGAGTCCGACGAGGAGGGCGTCGCCGTCCTCGACCGCATCAGGCCCTGGCTGCACGTGCTGCTCGCGCTGAGTGCCAACTCGCCCTTCTGGCAGGGCCACGACAGCGGGTACAGCAGCTACCGCAACCGCGTCTGGGGCCGCTGGCCCTCGGCCGGCCCGGTCGAGCTCTTCGGCTCCGCCGACCACTACCACCAGCAGGTCCGCGACCTCATCGGCACGGGGGTCCTGCGCGACGAAGGCATGATCTACTTCGACGCCCGGCTGTCCCGCGCCTATCCGACCGTCGAGGTCAGGGCCCCGGACGTCTGCCTGGACGCGTCCACCACCGCACTGATCGCCACTCTCGCCCGCGCTCTGGTCGACACCGCGGCCCGCGAGTGGCGCGCGGGCCTGCCCCCGGCCCGCCACACCGTCAGCCTGCTGCGCGCCGCGTCGTGGCGGGCGAGCCGCTCCGGTGTGGACGGCGAGCTGCTCCACCCCGAGACCATGCGGCCCGCACCCGCCGAGCAGGTCGTGCACGCGCTGCTCGCCCACGTCGAGGAGGCGCTGGAAGCAAACGGCGACCTGCCCGACGCCCGCAAGGGCACCGCCGAACTGCTCGCCCACGGCAACGGCGCGCGCGTCCAGCGCGAGCTGCTGCGCCGCACCGGCAGCCTGCGCGACGTCGTCCTCGCGTGCGTACGCCGTACCCAGGAGCACGTGTACTGAGGTCGCGTCCGCGGAGCGAACGGGGTGGCATGATCCGCGGAACTCCGGGCAGGCGGCGGGAGGCCCGGCCGGGTCACGCCCCGGCCGTCGCACCGCTGCCCTGTCCCCGGTCCCAGGAGAACCACTCATGAGCACCCATCCCTCACGCCCCGGCTCGCCGATATACGACCAGCTGGTCGAGGAGCACGGAGACGTGATCAAGGAGGCGAGACGACTGGCCGACCTCACCCACCGGCAGGCCGACCGGGTGCTCAGGTGGGACCTGCCGTCGCTGGGCTTCGTGGAGTGGGAGGACGCGGAACGGTCCTGATATGCCGGGTTTGTCCGAGATTGCGTTGGGCACAAGCCTGTCGTCGGGGGACGGCTCGGTAGTGAGGAGTGCGACCGTGACCAGGAACAAGAAGACGCCCGGCAAGATCGAGCAGATGAGGGGCGCGGTCAAGGAGACCCTCGGCCGCGCGGTCGGCAACGAGCGGATGACCACGGAGGGGCGCGCGGGGCGGACCAAGGGTGATCTGCGCCAGATGGGCAAGAAGGCCAAGGGCATGTTCAAGCGCTGAACACGCGGGCGAGTGGCGCCCGACGGCGGCGGGCCCGGCGGATCCTCCCGCCGGGCCGCCATCGCTCGCCGTGGCCGGGGTGCGCCGCTTCGTCCGGAATGCCGGGAGGTGTGACCTGTTCCAGTCTGGATACGCGATCAGGCGTAGCGCCTGACTTACCGATCAGGCCGGATCAGGACAGGGGAGCCACGCCATGGGAACCGAAGAATCGATGGGGGACGAGGTCTACCAGCCCGTCGCCGAGGACCGGGAGGACACGGGCATCCTCGACCCCGAGGACACCCTGTCGGACCGCGAGGCCGACCCGTACGACGAAGGCTGGTCCCCGCCCGAGCGGCCGCTGGCCGTCGACCACACCGGCACCACGGCGCGCGAGCAGCGCGAGCGAGAGAGCCTGGACCAGCGGCTGGCCGAGGAGGTTCCGGATCCGGCGCTGCAGCCGGAGGACCCCGCGACCGCGTCCAACGGGATCGGGGACCTGCCCGGCGGGGACGGCGAGCCCTTCGACGACCAGGTGGGGCGCGAGCGCTCCGGCCGGCTCGTCGCGCCGGACGAAGGCGCCCACCCCGACACCGAGAAGGACGTCGTCGCCCGGGACGTCGGCATCGCCGGTGCCGCGGCCTCCGCCGAGGAAGCCGCCATGCACACCGTCCCCGACGAGGGCGACGAGGTCTACTGATGCCGACCGTGCCGTCCTCGAAAACCCCCACCCACTCGCGCGTCACCCTCACGGTGAACGGCGCGCCGCACACCCTCGCCGTCGACCACCGCACGACGCTGCTCGACCTGCTGCGCGAGCGCCTCGGCCTGACCGGCGCGAAGAAGGGCTGCGACCACGGCCAGTGCGGCGCCTGCACCGTTCTCGTCGACGGCCGGCGGGCCAACAGCTGCCTGCTGCTGGCCGTCGCCCAGGACGGCCGCGACATCACCACCGTGGAGGGCCTCGCGGGCCTGGCCGACGGCGACGGCGAGCCGCACCCGCTGCAGCGCGCCTTCCTCGACCGGGACGCCTTCCAGTGCGGCTACTGCACCCCCGGCCAGCTCTGCTCGGCGGTCGGCGTTCTCGACGAGGCCGCCGCCGGCCACCCCTCGTACGCGACCGACCCCGCCGCCCCGCCCGCGCAGGGCCCCGTCCGCCTCACGGCCGACGAGATCCGCGAGCGGCTGAGCGGCAACCTCTGCCGCTGCGGCGCGTACCCGAACATCGTCGCCGCCGTCGAGGACGTCAGCAGCAGCACGTGAGGACGTGATCCGCGGATGAAGCCCTACGCGTACGTACGCGCCACCAGCGTCGAGGAAGCGACCGCCGCCCACGCCGGGCACCCCGGCGCCCGCTACCTCGCCGGCGGCACCAATCTCGTCGACCTGATGAAGCACGGCGTCGAGCGACCCGACACGCTCGTCGACGTCAGCCGGCTCCCGCTGGACACCGTCGAGGAGCTCCCGGACGGCGGGCTGCGCGTCGGCGCGACCGTACGCAACAGCGACCTCGCCGCCCACCCCCTGGTGCGCACCCGCTACCCGGCCCTGTCGCAGGCGCTGCTCGCGGGCGCGTCGGGGCAGCTGCGGAACGTCGCCACCACCGGCGGCAACCTCCTGCAGCGCACCCGGTGCCCGTACTTCCAGGACACCGCCAAGCCCTGCAACAAGCGCGAGCCGGGCACCGGCTGCGCCGCCCGCGACGGCGTCCACCGCGACCACGCCGTGCTGGGCCACTCGCCGCACTGCATCGCCACACACCCCTCCGACATGGCCGTCGCGCTCGCCGCGCTCGACGCCACCGTCGAGCTGCGCGGCCCCGACGGCGGGCGGACCGTACCGGCGACCGAGTTCCACCGCCTGCCCGGCGACCACCCGGAACGGGACACCGTCATCCGCCCAGGCGAGCTGATCACCGCCGTCGCCCTCCCGGCGGCGACCGCCGGACTGCCGTCCGCGTACCACAAGGCCCGCGACCGGGCCTCCTTCGCCTTCGCGCTCGCCTCCGTCGCGGCCGTCCTGGACGTGGACGACAGGGGGCTCGTACGCCATGTGGGGCTCGCCTTCGGCGGCCTCGCGCACCGCCCGTGGCGCGCCCGCCTCGCCGAGGCCGCGCTCCTCGGCCACCCGCCGAACACCGCGAACATCGGCCACGCGGTCAACGCCGAACTGGCCCTCGCCGAGCCGCTCGGCGACAACGCCTTCAAGGTGCCGCTCGCCCGCAACCTCGCCCGCCGCGCCCTGGCGGAGCTCGCCCGGGCCCGGGAGCTCGCCCACCGCTGACCGCGACTGCCGACTGCCGACCGCCGTCGCCCCACCCGACCGCCCCGCCGACCGGATCCGGAGAGCCGCGATGCGCCCCACCCAGACCACCTCCGGCGCCGCCGCCGCATCGACGACCGCCCCCGCGGGCGGAGGACTCGGCGCCCCCGCCGAGCGCCTCGAAGGCCGCGACAAGGTCACCGGCACCGCGCGGTACGCCACCGAGCTCGCGCACACCCCGCCCGACTGCGCGTACGCCTGGCCCGTCCCCGCCACCATCGCCCGCGGCCGCGTCACCGCCGTCGACACCGCCGCCGCCCTCGCCACGCCCGGCGCGCTCGCCGTCCTGACGCCGTGGACCGCGCCCCGGGTCGCCGAGCCGGACGACCCGGCCCTCGCCGTGCTGCAGAACGACCGCGTGCCGCACCGCGGCTGGTACGTCGCCCTCGCCGTCGCCGAGTCCCTGGAGGCCGCCCGCGCCACCGCCGAGGCCGTCCGGGTCACGTACGCCGCCGAGCCGCACGACGTCATCCTGCGCCCCGACCACCCGGACGCGTACGAGCCCGACGAGGCCAACGGCGGCAGCGCCGCCCGCCGCGTGCGCGGCGACGCCGAGGGGGCCTGGGCGGCCGCGCCGGTACGCGTCGACGCCACCTACCGGATACCGCCGCTGCACAACCACCCCATGGAGCCGCACGCCGCCTACGCCCGGTGGGACGGCGCCGACGGCTCCGGCCACCTGACCGTGTACGACTCCAGCCAGGGCGCGGGGCCCGTGCGCGCCGTCCTGGCGGGGATGTTCGGCATTCCGGAGGAACGGATCACGGTCGGCTCCGAGCACGTCGGCGGCGGCTTCGGCTCCAAGGGCACGCCCCGCCCGCACGTCGTGCTCGCCGTCATGGCCGCCCGGCACACCGGCCGCCCTGTGAAACTGGCGCTGCCCCGCAAGGACCTGCCGACGACCGTCGGGCACCGCGCGCCCACCGTCCAGCGCGTCCGGCTCGCCGCCGACCGCGACGGCACGCTGATCGCCGTGGCCCACGAGGTCACCACGCAGACCTCGCGCGTCAGCGAGTTCGTCGAGCAGGCGGCCGTCCCCGCGCGGGTCATGTACGCCTCGCCGCACAGCCTCACCAGCCACCGGGTCGTGCCCCTCGACGTGCCGTCGCCGTCCTGGATGCGCGCTCCGGGTGAGGCGTCCGGCATGTACGCGCTCGAGTCGGCCATGGACGAGCTGGCCGACGCCCTCGGCCTCGACCCCGTCGAGCTGCGCGTCCGCAACGATCCCGCCACCGAGCCGGACAGCGGCCTGCCCTTCTCCAGCCGCAACCTCGTCGCCTGCCTGCGCGAGGGCGCCCGCCGCTTCGGCTGGCACGACCGCGATCCGCGCCCGGCGGCCCGCCGCGGCGGCCCGAAGGGGCGGTGGCTGACCGGCACCGGTGTGGCCGCCGCGACCTACCCCGTCCTGCTCTCGCCGTCCACGGCCACCGCGAGCGCCCTGCCGGACGGCACGTACGCGGTCCACGTCAACGCCACCGACATCGGCACCGGCGCCCGGACCGTCCTCGCCCAGATCGCCGCCGACGCCCTCTCCACCGGCCTCGGCTCGGTCCGCATCGGCATCGGCAGCACCAGCCTCCCGCGTGCCCCTCTCGCCGGGGGCTCGTCCGGCACCGCCTCCTGGGGTTCGGCCGTGCACCAGGCGTGTACGCGGCTGGCCGAGCGGCTCGCCCGCCACGAGGGCCCGCTGCCCGCGGGCGGCCTGACCTCCACCGCCGACACCACCGAGGAGGCCGAGCGCACGCCGCCGTTCGCCCGGCACGCCTTCGGCGCCCACTTCGCCGAGGTCGCGGTCGACACCGCCACCGGCGAGGTCCGGGTGCGGCGGCTGCTCGGCGTGTACGCCGCCGGGCGCATCCTCAACCCGCGCACGGCCCGCTCCCAGTTCATCGGCGGCATGGTCATGGGGCTCGGCATGGCGCTGACCGAGCACTCCACCGTGGACCCGGCCTTCGGCGACTTCGCCGAGCGGGACCTGGCCGCGTACCACGTACCGAGCCACGCCGACGTGCCGGACGTCGAGGCCCACTGGGTGGACGAGGAGGACCCCCACCTCAACCCGATGGGCAGCAAGGGCATCGGCGAGATCGGCATCGTCGGCACCCCCGCCGCCATCGGCAACGCCGTCCACCACGCCACCGGCGTCCGCTTCCGCGAGCTGCCCCTCACCCCGGACCGGGTGCTCCCATTCTTGGCGTAGGGGGTGTCCTGCGGGTCTTGCCGGGCTCGCGGGGTCTGGCACGCACATCTGCCGCGTTGTCGTCGGTCGCCAATGCTCCGCAGTGGCTCCCTCCTCCGCCTTGCAGCTGCACGCACCAGACCCCGCTCCCTGATCCGGCCTGACCCACACGACACCCCCTAGCCCGTACTGTGTGGGCGTGTCACCGCGCTTCGCCCCCGTCCTCGACCGCATCGCCGCCGAGATCGCCGCCGTCCCCGACCGGGACCGCGGCCGCCCCGCCGACTACATCCCCGCGCTCGCCGAGGCCGACCCGGGCCGCTTCGGGATGGCCGTCGCCGAGCTCGACGGCACGGTGTACGGCGTCGGGGACTGGCGCACGCCCTTCTCGGCGCAGTCCATCACCAAGGTCTTCACCCTCGCCCTGGTGCTGTCGTCGGACGGCGAGGCGCTGTGGGAGCGGGTCGGCCGCGAGCCGTCCGGCAACCCGTTCAACTCGCTGGTGCAGCTGGAGTACGAGAACGGCATCCCGCGCAACCCGTTCATCAACGCCGGCGCCCTCGTCACCACCGACCGCCTCCAGTCCCTGACCGGCGGCGACGCCTCCGGGGCGCTGCGAGACCTCCTGCGCGCCGAGAGCGGCAACCCCGGGCTGGACTTCGACGAGAAGGTCGCCGCCTCCGAAGCGGCGCACGGCGACCGCAACGCCGCCCTCGCGCACTTCATGGCCTCGTACGGCAACATCACCAACCCGGTCCCGGAGCTCTTGGAGCAGTACTTCCGCCAGTGCTCCGTCGAGGCGTCCTGCGCCGACCTGGCGCTCGCCGCCGGGTTCCTCGCCCGCCACGGCATACGGGCCGACGGCTCGACGCTGCTGACCCGCAGCCAGGCCAAGCAGATCAACGCCGTGATGCTGACCTGCGGCACGTACGACGCCGCCGGGGACTTCGCCCACCGGGTCGGCCTGCCCGGCAAGAGCGGCGTCGGCGGCGGCATCATCGCGGTCGTGCCCGGCCACTGCACCCTGTGCGTCTGGTCGCCGGGCCTGGACCGGCGCGGCAACTCGGTGGCGGGCGTGGCCGCCCTGGACCGGTTCACCACCCTGACCGGCCTGTCCGTCTTCTGAGCCCCCGCGGACTCACTCCAACGGGACGCGCGTGAAGCGCCCCACCACCGCCAGGTCCGCCTCGATCCGGTCGGCCGCCGCCCGCAGCTCGGGCAGCACCTGCGCGACGCACTCCTCGGCGCTGCGCCGCACGCTGTGCATGGCGACGTTCGCCGCCGCGACCACCGTCCCGGCCCGGTCGCGTACGGGGACGGCGATGGACCGCAGGCCTTCCTCCAGCTCCTCGTCGACGAGCGCGTAGCCCCGGGCGGCGACCCCGTCCAGGAGCTCGGCGAGCTCGGCCGGGTCCGTGACGGTGTACGGGGTCAGGGCGGTGAGCTCCGCCCGGGCGAGCCGCTCCCGGCGTTCCCCGCCCGGCAGCCCCGCCAGCATCACGCGGCCCATCGAGGTCGCGTACGCCGGGAAGCGCGTACCGACGGTGATGTTGACGCTCATGATGCGGCTGGTGGCGACGCGCGCCGTGTACCGGATGTCGTCCCCGTCGAGCACCGCCAGCGACGCCGAGTCGTGCACGCGCGTGGCGAGCGCCGCGAGGTGCGGCGCGGCGATGGCGGGCAGCGTCGTACGGGACAGTGGGGGATACCCGAGGCCCAGCACGCGCGGCGCCGGCCGGAAGGTCCGCTCGTGCGCCGTGACGTAACCGAGGTGCTCCAGCGTGATCAGGGCCCGCCGGGCGGTCGCCCGGGCCAGGCCCGTCGCCTCGGCCACGGCGCTGAGCGTCAGCGCGTCGCGGCCCTCGCCGAAGGCGGTCAGCACGGTCAGTCCCCGGGCGAGGGACTCGATGAAGTCGCGGCCCAGCTCCTGCTTGGAGCCGCCGGTCCAGGCGGCGAGCGCGTCCGGTCGGGGCCCCGGGCGCGGCGGCGGGGCCTCGCGCAGGGCGCGTTCCATGCCGTCCACCGTCGCACGCAGGCGGGGGAGCGCGGCGTCGCGCAGCGAGGAGGCGCTGTGCCGGCTGGTGTGGCTCACCGCGCTGAGTGCGCACGCCACTCCGCCGTCGGGGGCCCGCACCGGCACGGTGACCGCGACCAGGCCCGGCTCGATGAGCTGGTCGTCCAGCGCCCACCCCTGCTCGCGGGCCCGCGCCACCCGCTCCTCGAAGTCCGCCTCGCGGTGGCGCGGCGGTACGGCGGGGAAGCCCCGGTCCTCCGGGTCGGCGGCGCGGCGCTCGTGCCACCGGGCCCATTCCGCCGCCGTCCACTCGGCGGCGAACAGTGGCCCGGGGCCGGTGCGTTCGGCGGGCAGCAGGTCGCCGATGCGGAAGTTCAGGGACATGGCGCGGCGCCGGGTCGCCTGGTGGACGAACCGGATGCCGTCGCCGTCGCCCACCGCCAGCGAGACCGACTCGTCCAGTGCGTCGGCGAGCGCGTCCGCGTGCGCCCCCAGCAGGTCGGGCAGCCGGATCGCGGCGAGGTAGGCGTTGCCGAGCTCCATCAGGCGCGGGGCGAGCGTCGCGTCGCGGCCGTCGAGGCGTACGTACCCCATGCGCGCCAGCGTGGCCGCGACCCGGTCGACGGTGGCGCGGGCGAGGCCGGTGGCGCGCTCGAGCGCGCTGAGGCTGAGTGAGCCTCCGGCGTCGGTGAGCGCGCGCAGGACGGCGATACCGCGCATGAGCGGAGCCACGGCCTCGGGCGGCGGGCCGGGCGGCGGCTCCGAGGGGCTGGTGGAAGGCATCGGCTCTCCGTCGTACTCAGGGCGGGGACGCGGGCGTTGACAGCGTCGGGCGTCGGGCGCACACTCGGCGCACCCAATTCCGTGAAGTTTACTTCACCACGCGAACAGGAGAGCGCATGCACACCACCGTCGGGATCATCGGCGGCGGCCCGGCCGGACTGCTGCTCGCCCGGCTGCTCCACCGCGCCGGTGTCGACAGCGTCGTGCTGGAGCGCCGCGACCGCGCGTACGTCGAGCGCCGCCAGCGCGCCGGCATCCTGGAGCAGGGCACCGTCGACGTGCTGCGCGCCGCCGGCGCCGGCGCGCGCCTCGACCGCGAGGGCCTGGTCCACGACGGTATCGAGCTGCGCTTCGACGGGCGCGCCCACCGCGTCGACTTCCCCGCGCTCACCGGCGGGCGCAGGGTGACGGTGTACGCCCAGACCGAGGTCGTCAAGGACCTCATCGCCCTCCAGCTCGCCGACGGGGGCCCGCTGCTCTTCGAGGCCGAGGTCCACGCCGTCGACGGCGCCGACACCGACCGGCCCGCTGTCCGCTACACCCACGAGAGCCGGGAGCAGACCCTCACCTGCGACTACGTCGTCGGCTGCGACGGCTTCCACGGCATCGCCCGCACCGCCGTACCCGCGCACCTGCGCACCACGTACGAGCGGACCTATCCCTACGCGTGGCTCGGCATCCTCGCCGAGGCCCCGCCCGTCTACGACGAGCTGATCTACGCCCACTCCTCGCGCGGCTTCGCCCTCGCGAGCATGCGCACCCCGGCCGTCAGCCGCCTCTACCTCCAGGTCCCGAACGGCACCGACCCCGCCGACTGGCCCGACGAGCGCGTCTGGGACGAGCTGGACGCCCGCTTCGCGCTCGACGCCGACCCCGGCTGGCGGCTGGAGCGCGGTCTGGTGACGCAGAAGGCGGTGCTGCCGATGCGCAGCTGGGTCACCGAACCGATGCGCCACGGGCGGCTCCTCCTCGCCGGGGACGCCGCGCACATCGTGCCGCCGACCGGCGCCAAGGGCCTCAACCTCGCCGTCGCCGACGTGGTGGTGCTCGCCCGTGCGCTCGCCCACCGGGTGGACACGGGCTCGGACGAGCTCCTGGAGGCGTACTCGGCCACCTGTCTGCGCCGGGTGTGGCGGGCGGAGCACTTCTCGTACGCCATGACGACGACGCTGCACGCCGACCCGGCCCAGTCGCCGTTCGACACGCGCCTCCAGCTCGCGCAGCTCGACCGGATCGCCGCGTCGCCGCACGCCGCCGCCGAACTGGCCGACAACTACACCGGTCTGCCGATGGGCTGAGCGGGCCCGGTCCGCGGGGCGCGCGCGGCGAGCGGGACGCACGCGATGGCGGCGGCGCCCACCAGCCCGGCCAGGGCGAACGCCGTGAAGCCCCAGCTGTCGTGGCCGCTCGCCGCCAGCACCCCGCCCAGCCACGGGCCGAACACCGCGCCCGTACGGCCCACGCCGGTCACCCAGCCGAGGCCCGCGGCGCGCTCGCTGTCGCGGTAGAGCGTGGTGACGGCGGCGTACACCATGACCTGTGCGCTGAAGAGGACGACACCGGTGCCCGCGACCACCACGTACGTCCACCCGAGCGGCAGCTGCGACCTCAGCAGCAGCGCCCCGGCCGCCGTGAGCACGAACCAGACCGCCGAGACCCGCACCGGGCCGAACCGGTCGGCGGTGCGGCCCGCGATGAGCAGGCCGACGATGCCGCCCGCGTTGATGACCAGCAGGAAGCTGACGGAGGAGCCGACCCCGTAACCGGAGGCGCGCATCATCTGCGGCAGCCACGTCGACACCCCGTACACCAGCAGCAGTCCGCAGAAGGCCGCCAGCCACAGCAGCGGCGTCGCCCACCGCGACTCCGGCCGGAACAGCGCCCGGACGGCCTCCAGGCGCCCCTTCGCCCCGGCCGCCGGCGCCTCCACAGGTGTCGGCCGCGCGAGCCCGTACCGGTCCGCGACCGCGTCCGCCCGCTCCCGCTCGCCCCGCGCGAGGAGCACCCCGGGCGACTCCGGCAGCAGCCTCAGCAGCAGCGGTACGGCGATGACGGCGGGCACCGCGCCCGCCCAGAACACCCAGCGCCACCCGAAGGCGGGCGCCAGCGTCAGCCCGAGGCCCGTCGCCGCCATGCCGCCCGCGTGGTACGAGGTCATCAGCAGCCCCGTCGTCAGGGCGGCCCGGCGCGGCGGCGCGAACTCCATCACCATCGCCAGGCACAGCGGCATCAGCCCGCCGAGCCCGAGGCCCGACACGAACCGCCCGAAGCCGAAGGAGGCCGGGCTGCCGGCGAGGGCGCAGAGCGCCGAGCCGAACGAGAAGAGCGTGATGCTGGCGACCAGCAGGGGCCTGCGCCCGAGCCAGTCGGTGACGTTCCCGGCGGCGAGCGCGCCGATGAGCATGCCGAAGGTGGTCCAGCTGCCGATGGTGCCCGCACTCGCCTTCGTGAGGCCGAGGTCCGTGTCGTCGAGCATGTGCGGCATGACGGCGCCGTAGATGTTGACGTCCATCCCGTCGAAGAAGACGGCCAGCCAGCACAGGGCCAGCACCGGGAAGACGGTGCGGAAGGTGCGGGGCGGGCGGAGCCCGGGGGTGGTGCGGGAAGAGGTCATGACCGTCCCTGGGGAGCTCGTTCGCGTGGTGAAATTCGTTTCACTCGCGTGGCGCGCGAAAAGTCTCGGCGCGCGGCCCACGGCTGTCAACGCTTCGGACGTCCACCGGGCGGACGTGGAGCGCAGAGGGGAGGGTAGAAGGAGGCGCACCACCGCGACGGACGCGCACCACCGCGACGGACGCGCACCACCGCCACGGACCCCCAGGGAGCCCCATGAACCGCCCCGACGGCCCGGCGCTCTGCCTCGTCACCGGCGCCACCGGCTACATCGGCGGCCGGCTCGTCCCCGAGCTGCTGGCCGCCGGCCACCGCGTCCGCTGCCTGGCCCGCTCACCCGGCAAGCTCCGCGACCACCCCTGGGCCGACCGGGTCGACGTGGTCCGCGGCGACGTCACCGACGAGGAGTCGGTGCGCGCGGCGATGAGCGGCGTGGACGTGGCCTACTACCTGGTCCACGCCCTGGGCGGCGAAGGGGACTTCGAGCGGACCGACCGCGCGGCGGCCCGGATCTTCGGCCGCGCCGCCCGGGACAGTGGTGTACGGCGCCTCGTCTACCTCGGCGGGCTCACCCCCGCCGGCGTACCCGAGCACGCGCTCTCCCCGCACCTGCGCTCCCGCGCCGAGGTCGGCCGGATCCTGCTCGACTCCGGCGTGCCCACCGCCGTCCTGCGCGCCGCCGTCGTCCTCGGCTCCGGCTCCGCCTCCTTCGAGATGCTGCGCTACCTCACCGAGCGGCTGCCCGTCATGGTCACCCCCAGCTGGGTCCGCACCCGCATCCAGCCCATCGCCGTACGCGACGTCCTGCGCTACCTCGTCGGCAGCGCCGGCCTGCCCGCCGACGTGCACCGCACCTTCGACATCGGCGGCCCCGACGTCCTGACCTACCGCGACCTGATGCGCCGCTACGCCGCCGTGGCCGGGCTGCCCCCACGGCTGATCCTGCCCGTGCCCGTGCTCACCCCGCGCCTCTCCAGCCTCTGGATCGGCCTCGTCACGCCCGTACCCCCCGGCATCGCCCGGCCGCTCGCCGAGTCGCTGCGCCACGAGGTCGTCTGCCGGGAACACGACATCGCCGCCCACGTCCCCGACCCGCCCGGCCACCCCATCGGCTGCGACCAGGCCCTCGCCCTCGCCCAGCGCCGGGTCCGCGAGGCCCGGGTGACCACCCGGTGGTCCTCCGCGTCCGTACCCGGCGCCCCGAGCGACCCGCTGCCGACCGACCCCGACTGGGCGGGCGGCAGCCTCTACACCGACCGGCGCGCCCGCCCGGTCGACGCCTCACCCGACACCCTGTGGCGGGTCATCGAGGGCATCGGCGGCGAGAACGGCTGGTACTCCTTCCCCCTCGCCTGGGCGGTGCGCGGCTGGCTCGACCGGCTCGCCGGAGGCGTCGGACTGCGCCGCGGCCGCCGGGACGCGCACCGCCTCAGAGTGGGCGACTCGCTGGACTTCTGGCGCGTCGAGGAGATCGAACGCGGCAGGCTGCTGCGGCTGCGCGCCGAGATGCGGCTGCCCGGCCTGGCCTGGCTGGAGATGTACGCCGAGGACGACGGCGACGGCCGCAGCCGCTACCGCCAGCGCGCCCTGTTCCACCCGCACGGCCTCCTCGGGCACGCCTACTGGTGGGCCGTATCCCCCTTCCACGCCACCGTCTTCGGCGGCATGGCCCGCAACATCGCCCGCGCCGCGGAGGACGAGGAGCGCGCCCGCCGCCGGTCCCGGCCGCGGGCGGCCCGGACCACCGGAGCGGCACCGTGAGCGGCGCCACCGGCCCCGCCGCCACCGCCGTCTCCGTCGTGCTCTTCACGGGCGACCTGCGGCTCCACGACCACCCGCCGCTGCGGGCCGCCCTCGCCGGCGGCGAGCGGGTCGTGCCGCTCTTCGTCCTCGACGCCGCCATCGAGGCGGCCGGCTTCGCGGTGCCCAACCGTCGGGCCTTCCTCGCCGACTGCCTGCGCGACCTGGACGCGGGCCTGCGCCGGCGCGGCGGACGGCTCGTCGTCCGCGCCGGGGACGTGGTGGCGGAGACCCGCGCGCTGGCCGCGCTGGCCGGTGCCGGCGCGGTGCACATGTCCGCCGAGTACACGCGCTACGCCGCCCGCCGGGAGGACCGCCTCCGCGCGGCCCTGGAGGCGGACGGCCGCCGCCTGCACGTCCACGACGGCGTGGTCACGGCGGTGCCGCCCGGCGTGCTCACCCCGGCCGCCTCCGACCACTTCGCCGTCTTCACCCCCTACCACCGGCGCTGGGCGGACGTGCGGCTGCGCGAGCCCCTCGCCGCCCCCCGCCGGGTGCCGGTCCCCGACGACATCCCCTCCGCACCGCTGCCCGCGCGCGCCGACGTGCCCGGCACCTCCCCGGGCCTGGCGCCCGGCGGCGAGAGCGAGGGGCGCGCACGGCTCACGGCCTGGCTGCGCACCGGCGCGGCCGGCTACGGCGACGGCCACGACGACCTCGCGGGTGACGCCACCTCCCGCCTCTCGCCGCACCTGCACTTCGGCACGGTCTCGGCGACCGAGGCCGTCCACCGCGCCCGGCGCGCCGGCGGACCGGGCGCCGAGGCGTTCGTCCGGCAGCTGTGCTGGCGCGACTTCCACCGCCAGGTCCTGGCCGCCCGCCCGGACGCGGCCGCCCGCGACTACCGCACCCGCCATGACCACTGGCGTACCGAGCGGACCGCCGCCGGCGACATCGAGGCGTGGCGGCGCGGCCTGACGGGCTACCCGGTCGTGGACGCCGCCATGCGGCAGCTGGCCCACGAGGGCTGGATGCACAACCGCGGCCGCCTCCTGACCGCGAGCTTCCTCGCCAAGACGCTGTACGTCGACTGGCGCGTCGGTGCCCGGCACTTCCTGGAGCTGCTCGTCGACGGCGACGTCCCCAACAACCAGCTCAACTGGCAGTGGGTGGCGGGCACCGGCACCGACTCCCGCCCCCACCGGGTGCTCAACCCGGTCACCCAGGGCAGGCGCTACGACCCCGACGGCGCGTACGTACGCCGCTGGGTGCCCGAACTCGCCGGGCTGGCGGGCCCGGCCGTGCACGAGCCGTGGAAGCTGCCGTCCCGGGAGAGGGCCCGGTACGACTACCCCGACCCGATCGTGGACCTCGCCGACGGCCTCGCCCGGTTCCGGCGGGCGCGCGGCAGGGACTGAGCGACCGCGTACGCAGCCCGCGACTCCGCCCCGCCCGCTGCCCAAAACGAGTGACGTGGCCACGGCCGGGCGAGCCTTGGCCCTCCGCGCCGCGCGGCACTGCGTAGCGTTGCGGCCCATGGTGACTTCGACCGAGCCCGTCGCCCCGGCACCGGTCTCCTCCTCCGCCTGGCGCCGCCGGGGCCGCGCCCTGGTGGGGTGGCTGACCACGACGGACCACAAGAGGATCGGGCACCTGTACCTGGTCACCTCGTTCGGCTTCTTCCTCTTCGCCGGGGCGCTGGCCCTGGTGATCCGCGCCGAACTGGCCCGCCCCGGCATGCAGCTGGTGACCAACGAGCAGTACAACCAGGCGTTCACGCTCCACGGGACCGTGATGCTGCTGCTCTTCGCCACCCCCACCTTCGCCGGGTTCGCCAACGCGGTCATGCCGCTGCAGATCGGCTCGCCCGACGTGGCGTTCCCGCGCCTGAACATGCTGTCGTACTGGCTGTTCCTCTTCGGCGGCCTCATGGTCGTCGGCTCCCTGCTGACCAACAACGGCGCCGCCGACTTCGGCTGGACCGCCTACGCCCCGCTCAACCGGAAGGAGCACACCGCGCAGATCGGCGCCGACCTGTGGATCATGGGCCTGGCGCTCTCCGGGTTCGGCACCATCCTCGGCGCGGTCAACTTCGTCACCACGATCATCGGGATGCGGGCCCCCGGGATGACGATGTTCCGGATGCCGATCTTCACCTGGAACGTCCTGCTGACCTCGGTCCTCGTGCTGCTCGCCTTCCCCGTGCTCGCCGCCGCGCTCCTCGCCCTGGAGTCGGACCGCGCCTTCGGCTCCCACATCTTCGACCCCCGCAACGGCGGCGCGCTGCTGTGGCAGCACCTGTTCTGGTTCTTCGGACACCCCGAGGTGTACATCCTCGCCCTGCCGTTCTTCGGCGTGGTCACCGAAGTCCTGCCGGTCTTCTCGCGCAAGCCCCTCTTCGGCTACATCGGGCTCATCGGCGCCACCATCGCCATCACCGGGCTGTCGGTCGTGGTGTGGGCACACCACATGTTCGCCACCGGCGCGGTGCTCCTGCCCTTCTTCTCGCTGCTCAGCTTCCTCATCGCGGTGCCGACCGGCGTGAAGTTCTTCAACTGGATCGGCACCACCTGGAAGGGCTCCATCAGCTTCGAGACCCCGATGCTGTGGGCCGTCGGCTTCCTCGTCACCTTCCTCTTCGGGGGACTCACCGGCGTCGTCCTCGCCTCGCCGCCGATGGACTTCCACGTCACCGACACGTACTTCGTCGTCGGCCACTTCCACTACGTGCTCTTCGGGACGATCGTCTTCGCGATGTTCTCGGGGTTCCACTTCTGGTGGCCCAAGATGACCGGGCGCATGCTCGACGAACGGCTCGGCAAGATCCACTTCTGGACGCTGTTCGTGGGCTTCCACCTGACGTTCCTGGTCCAGCACTGGCTGGGCGCCGAGGGCATGCCACGCCGGTACGCCGACTACCTCGCCGCCGACGGCTTCACCGCGCTCAACATGGTGTCGACCCTCGGCTCGTTCCTGCTGGGCCTGTCGACGTTCCCGTTCCTCTACAACGTGTGGAAGACCGCCCGCCACGGCGAACGGGTCGACGTCGACGACCCCTGGGGCTACGGCCGCTCCCTGGAGTGGGCCACCTCCTGCCCGCCGCCGCGCCACAACTTCACCACCATGCCCCGCATCCGCTCCGAGTCGCCCGCCTTCGACCTGCACCACCCCGCGATCGTCGAGCGGGAGCGCGAGGAGACCCTCGGCCGCCGCCGCGACGTGGTGGAGCCGGGGCCGGGCGAGCAATAGGCCGGGCGAGCAGTAGGTCCACGGGCGGGGCCGCCCGCCGGGGCGTGCGGACCCGGGCCCCGGTGGCTACCGTAAGGACAGGGTGCCCTTCGACCGGAGGGACGGTGCCTCATGTCCGAGAAGCATTCCCAGGGCCACGGCCACTGCAGCGGGGACATCGGCCGCCGCGTGGCCGCCCGCCGCCAGGAGCTCGGCCTCAGCCGGGAAGAGGTCGCCCTCCGCGCCGGCTCGGCGCCCGGCTACATCCAGTACCTGGAGGAACAGCCCGCCACCCCCGGCATCGGCTTCCTGCTGCGCCTGGCCGACGCCCTGGAGACCAGCGTCATCGAGCTGGAGGGCGGCACCACCGACCTGCCACCCGGCTCCGGCGTCCCCGCCCAGCGGCCGATCCTCACCGAGCTGGGCCCCGACGAGTGCGGCGTCCTGCTCGGCACCCACGGCGTCGGCCGGGTCGCGGTGACCAGCCGCAGCCACCCCGCGATCATGCCGGTGACCTATGTCGTGGCCGACGGCGAGGTGGCGTTCCGGACACCGCCCGACGCCCTCCCGGCCACCGCGCCCGGCGGCGAGCTCGCCTTCGAGGTCGACCACATCGACGACGTCGTGGGCCGTGGCTGGAGCGTCCTGATCGTCGGCCGGCCCCGCCCCGTCACCGACCCCGAGGCCGTACGCCGTCTCGACCGGCAGGCGTACCGCGCCCCGTGGCCGGACCCCGAGGACGCGCGGTGGGTCGCGCTCACGCCCACCGAGGTCACCGGCCGCAGGGTCGACGTGTGGGACGCCCACCGGCACGTACGCCGACGCCTCGAGCAGGCGTGAGGCCCCCGTCGAGGCCCCGGATCACCGCGCCACCGGCAGCGGCAGCTCGCACTCCTCGCCCGGCTCCACCAGCACCGCCCGCTCCGGCAGCTCCACGTCGATCGGGTCGCGCCCGGAGCCCGGCACGGCGATGTGCAGGCTCCCCGGCGCCATCCGCAGCGACACGCCCCAGTGGCCCCGGTAGCGCAGCGTGAAGCAGAACTCGGACAGCTCCGGCAGCGGCACCGGGTCCAGGCGCAGGGCCCCGCCCCGCGTCTCCAGGCCGGTCAGACCGCGCTGCACGAGGTCGAGGGTGCCCGCCATCGCGCCCAGGTGGATGCCCTCGCCCGTCGTACCGCCCTGGATGTCGGCGATGTCGCCCTCCAGCGCCTCCTGGCAGAACCGCCACGCCTCCGACCGCCGCACCCGCGCCAGCACCCAGCCGTGGACGAGGCCGCTCAGCGTCGAGCCGTGGCTCGTGCGGTGCAGGTAGTAGTCGACGGTGCGGCGCCACATCTCCTCGTCGAGGACGTAACCCAGCCGGCTGAACAGGGTGCGCAGCTCGGCCGGCGAGAACAGGTAGCCCAGCATCAGCACGTCGGCCTGCTTGGACGCCTTGTAGCGGTTGACGCTGTCGCCCTCCGCCTCCAGGATCCGGTCCAGCCGCCGGATGTCGCCGAACCGGCGCCGGTGCCCCTCCCAGTCGAACTCCGCCAGCTCGCCGAACCCCTCGAACTGGCTGATCACCCCGGAGTGGAACGGCACGTGCAGCATCCGCGACACGTCCTCCCACAGCTCCAGCTCCCCGTGGTGCAGCCCCGTGCGCTCCACCAGCTCCAGCCGGCGCGGCTCGGGCAGCGAGCGCAGCAGGTCCAGCGTGCGGGCCAGCACCCAGGCGGCCGTGACGTTGGTGTACGCGTTGTCGTCGAGCCCCGGCTCGGTCGCGCCCGGGTAGGCGTCGTGGTACTCATCGGGCCCGACCACCCCGCGGATGCGGTAGCGGCCCAGCGCCGGGTCCAGCTCGGCCCGGCAGGCCCAGAAGCGGGCGATCTGGAGCAGCATCTCCGCGCCCTTGGTGTGCAGGAACTCGCTGTCGCCGCTCGCCTCGCAGTACTGCCACACGTTGTACGCGATCGCCGAACCGACGTGGTGCTGCAGGTGCGAGTGGTCCGGCACCCAGCGCCCCGAGCGCGGATTGAGGTGCAGCCGCTGCGCCTCCTCGCGGCCGTCGCTGCCGCTCTGCCACGGGTACATCGCCCCGGTGCACCCCGCGTCCAGGGCGCTGAAGCGGGCCCGCTCCAGACGCCGGTAGCGGTAGGTGAGCAGCGCCCGGGACACCTCGGGGAAGTGCAGGTTCAGGTACGGCAGGACGAACAGCTCGTCCCAGAAGATGTGGCCCCGGTACGCCTCACCGTGCAGCCCGCGCGCCGGTACGCCCACATCGAGGTCGGCGGTGTGCGGGGAGAGGGTCTGCAGGACGTGGAAGAGGTGCAGCCGCAGGATCCGGCCCGCCTCGTCGGGCACCTCCAGCTCGGCCCGGCGCCACAGCTGCTGCCACGCGGCGCGGTGCGAGGCCAGCAGCTCCTCGAAGGGCCCGGCGCGCCGCACCCGGTCGACGGCCGCGTGCAGCGGGTCGCTGATCGCCGGGTCGCGCGAGGTGTGCAGGGCGACCGTCTTGTCCACGACGGCCGGCCGCCCCGGCTCCAGGGCCAGCCGCATCCGCTGCACCGCGCGCCGCTGCGGGTGGTGCGACGCGGCGTCCACGCCCGGCGGCGCGGTGGTGCGGGCCGCCATGCCGACGCGGATGTCGGAGGTGCTGGTGCGGCAGCGCAGCCACACCGTGTCGGAGGCGGCGTCACCGGTGTGCACGTGGATGAGGTGGCGGGTGGTCAGCTGCCGGTAGCGGGCCACGCCCGTGTTCTCGACCGACCCGTCGACGGCGGCCTCCACCTCCAGCGTGCCGGCCCAGTTCTCGGCGGTGAACACGGTCCGCAGGGCCGCCAGGTGCGGGTCTCCCATGTGCACCAGCCGGTGCTGCCGCACGGTCAGCCGCCGCCCCTGCTCGTCCTCGTACCGCGTCAGCCGCTCCAGCGTGCCCTGCCGCAGGTCGAGCGTCTGGCGGTGGTCGAGGAGCCGGCGGCTGTCCGGGGTGAGCCACGGGCCCGGCCGGCCCTCGCCGTTCAGGCGGTAGCGCAGCACGAGCCAGTTGGGCAGGTTGACCAGGTCCTCGTTCTCGACCGTGCGCCCGGCCACCTCGGACGTGAGGCGGTCGTAGCACCCGGCCACGTACGTACCGGGGTAGTGGGTGCCGTCGGCCGCGCACTCGGTGGCGGCACCACGGGTGGCGAAGTAGCCGTTGCCGAGGGTGCACAGGGACTCCCGGAGGCTCTCCCGCTCCGGCAGGTAGCCCTCGTACTCCCACATCCAGTCGGTCACGTCCGTGCTCCCTCTTCCGTGGGCAGGAGCTCCGCGAGGTCGCGTACGACGAGGTCGGCGCCCGCGCGCAGCAGCGCGTCCGCCGTGCCGGGGCCCGCCCGCCGGTCCACGCCCACGACCAGGGCGAAGCCGCCGCGCCGCCCGGCCTCGACGCCCGCGAGCGCGTCCTCGACGAGCGCGCACCGCCCGGGCGGCACCCCCAGCCGGCGGGCCGCCTCCAGGAACAGCGCGGGCTCCGGTTTGCCGGGCAGCCCCAGCCGCGCCGCCTCGGCCCCGTCCACCACCGCGTCCAAGAGGTCGAGGGCGTCCGCGCGCGCCAGCAGCTCGCGGGCGTGCCGGGACGCCGACGCCGCCGCCACCGGCACCCCGGCCAGGCGCAGCGCCCGCAGCAGCCGCACCGTGCCGGGGTAGGCGGCGACGTGCCGCTCCCGCAGCAGCCCGGTGAAGAGCCGTTCCTTCTCGGCCGCGACCTCCGCCACCGCGGCGGCGTCCGCCCGCAAACCCCGCGACACCAGGAACGCCGCGGCTCCGTCGGCGCGGGACCTGCCGTCCACGTGGCGCGCGTAGTCCTCGCCGGGGTCGAAGGGGCGGCGCTGCTCCGGGTCGGGCGGCGGATGGTCGCGCAGGAAGGCGTCGAAGGCCCCCTGCCAGGCCGCCGCGTGCACCCGGGCCGAGTCGGTGATCACCCCGTCGGTGTCGAGCACCACGCCCCGCACCGCGCCCAGCGCCGGCACCCTCGCGGTCATGGCACCTCCCTCGGCCGGTGTGCTCCCGGGAGATGCGAGTCCCCAGGAACGCCCGCCGTACCCGTCCGGGCGTGGCCCGCCCGCCGCCGGGCGGGTCAGGGTCCCGTCACAGCGGCGCGAGGCGGGGCAGCGTCCCGTTGAGGTAGTGGTCGCCGATGTCGCGCAGGCGCCGGGCCGGAGAGGTGTGCGCGGTCAGCACGCGGGCGTTGCGCCAGAAGCGGTCGAAGCCCGCGCTGTCGGTGAGTTCCAGGACGCGGGTGGTGATGTGCAGGGCGGACCTGCTGGTGACGGCCTCCGCCGCGGCGACGAGTACGGCGATGTCGGCGTGCCCCTCCACGTCGAGCGCCGCCCCCGCCCGCAGTCCGCGCGCCAGGGCGTCCGTCGCGCCCTCGACGACCGCGGCCGCGGTGTGCGCGGCGGTCGCCAGCTCTCCGTAGGCGAGGAGGAGGTACGGGTCCGCGCCGTCCGCCGCGGGCGGCCGGGCGGCCCGTGCGGCCCGGCTGACGTCGCGCGCCTCCGCCAGCGCGCCCTCCGCGACGCCCAGGGCGACGTGGACGCGCAGCAGCCGCAGCGCGAGCGGAGCCAGGGCGGTGAACGGCGCGACGGCGTGGTCGTCGCGCGGGACCGTTCCGAGGACGTCCGCCACACCGATCGGCACGCCGTCGAAACCGACGGTGCCGCCACCGGACAGGCGCTGTCCGACGCGGTCGGCCGCCGGGTCGACGCCCACCCCGGGGTGCGCCGGGTCGGCCAGGACGACGAGTAAGTCGCCGGTCCCGCCGCACCGGGCGCCGACGACCAGCCGGTCGGCGACGGTCACCCCGGCGTCGAACCGCTGCCGCCCGCTCAGGACGTACGCTCCGCCTCCGCGCGGTACGAGGGTGAGGCCGGGCCCGGTGCCGTCCGAGCCGTCGCCCTCGCCCTCGCCTTCTGTTCCGGGCAGGTCGATGCCGCCGCCGAGGAGCCACCGGCCGCGGGTCACGCGCCGCTCGAAGCGCGCGGCGGCGTCGCCGGAGCCGAGGAAGCGGCCGCTCCAGGCCAGGACGTAGTGGTGCGCGAGGAGTTCGCCGATGGAGCCGTCGGCCGCCGCGATCTCCTTCACCGCCGCGCAGGCGGCCCGCCAGTCGGCGCCGCCGGGCCCCTTCGCCGCGGGAGGTGTGAGCAGCGCCGGCAGCCCGGCCTCGCGCAGCCGCGCCGCTTCGTCGGACGGCGGGCCGCCCGCCCGGTCGCGGGCGAGCGCGTCGGCGGCCAGGTCGTCGGCGACCTCCCGGGTGACGCGCGGCCAGTTCACATCGTCCGCCGGAGTCGGCGCTGTCGCGGTCGCCACGGTCACCTCACAGGAGTTCCGGTTTCCCCACTGATTCAGTAGGGATAGTGGCAGAGGTGACTCCCCGCGCCCAAGGGGCAGTTCGAGGCGTGGACACTCCCGGCCCATTAGGTGAGACCGGCAAGCGCCGGGAGGATCAGGGGTTCGTCCAGGCGGCCGGGTCCTCGGTCAGTGCCGACACCTCGGCCGGCAGCCTGGCCGAGGCGACGTCGGCCAGGCTCACGCCCTCCAGGATCTGCCGCACGTGCGCCCGCAGCGCGACCCACAGCGGCAGCAGCGACTCCGCCGCGCCCGAGTACGACAACTCCGGCGGCCGCACCCCGCGCACCGACACGAGCGGCCCGTCCGCGACCCGTATGACGTCGGCGACGCTGATCGACGCGGCGGGCCGCGCCAGCCAGTAGCCGCCGTTCCCGCCGCGCCGACTGTGCACGAGCCCCCCGCGGCGCAGGTCGTTGAGGATGGACTCCAGGAACTTGTGGGACACGCCCTGCGACGCGGCGATCGCCTCAGCCTTGACCGGCCCGGTGTCCTGCGCGGCGGCGAGCTGGAGCGCGGCACGCACCGCGTAGTCGGCCCTGGCTGAAATGCGCATGCCCGGCATTATCCCGTACGCGGTCCGGAGCGCCCCCGGCGTGAACCGGCGGCGCCCCGGGGCCCCTGCTCAGACGCGCTGCCAGAGCGCCGGCACGTTCGGCGGCTCCCAGCCCGGCTGCGCCTGGTGCCCCTGGAGGCAGCGGTAGGCGGCGCCGCCGTAGGTCACCTGGGCACCGGCCGCGTAGACCGTGCCGGCCACCCATGTGCCACCGGGCTCGCCCGGGTCACCGGGGTCACCGGGGTCCCCCGGGTCGCCGGGGCCCGTCGTCGTCTTCAGCGCCAGCCCGTACGTCTGGAGCAGCGGGGTGATCGGCTGGTGGTACGTCGTCCCGCCGTTGCGGCAGTCGCCCGAGCCGCCGGAGGTGACCCCCTGCGCCTGGCTGCCCGAGAGGTACGAGCCGCCCGAGTCGCCCGGCTCGGCGCACACGGACGTGCGGGTCACGCCGGTGATGGTGCCCTCGGGGTAGGTGACGCTGGTGTTGTGCTGCTGGATGGTGCCGCAGTGCCAGCCGGTGGTGGAGCCCGACCGGCAGATCGAGGCGCCGACCGGCTGCTGCACGGAGCCGGCCACCTGGACGTTCTGGCCGCCGGCGCCCTTGACGTACGGGGTCGAGGTCCAACTGCCGTTCGCCGCCACCCACGCCATGTCCCGGCCCGGGAAGGTGGACCCCTGGAAGGTGCCCTGCGCCACCTGGTTGAAGCCGCTGGTGCTGGCGCCCACCCGGCCGCAGTGTCCGGCGGTCGCGAACCCCTGCTGGGTGCCGCGGGTGACGGCGAAGCCGACGGAGCAACGACCGCCGCCGCCCATGTAGTACGCGTCGCCGCCCCTGATGTCGTAGAGCGGGCGCGGCCGTTCGGCGCTCGCCACGACCCGTACGCGCGTCCGGTCGGCGCCGCTCGCGCGGATCAGCGACTCGGCCGCCGACGCCTCGACGGCGCGTATCACCACGGAGTTGGCGCGGACGTCGACGTACCAGACGGGCGCGTCGGCGGTGCTGTTGCGCAGGGCCGCGCGGTCCAGGGCCGCCTTGGTGCGGTCCAGCTCGGCCAGGGTGTGCGGGACGACACGGGCCCGCACCCCGGCCGCCGTGATCGCGGCGGCGTCGGCGGCCCGCGTGGTGGCCACGGTGAGCGTGCCGGCCTCGGCGCCGTCCACCCAGGCCCCGGCGTACACGCCCGCCAGCCGCTGCTGGAGCCGGGCCGCGGCCGCGCCCGCCTCCGCCTCGTTGACGAGCCGCCGCGCGGCCTGGGCGCGGGTGAGGTTCAGGTCCCGCTGCATGGCGCCCAGCAGCTCGGCCGGGGCGGCGGAGACGGCGAGGGTGTCGACGGCGGTGCGGGGCCCCGCCGAGAAGGGGGCGGCGGGGCCCGCCCTGGCCTGCGGCGTGGCCAGGAGCAGCGCGCCCGCGGCGGCCGCCGCGACGGCACACACCGCTGCGCCGTTTCTGTGCGACATGGGGGAGTGCCCTTCCGGTCGGTTCGGTGAAGGTTGCCGAAACGGCAGGAAGGGCGAAGAGCCGCGGGGGAGATGTCAGTTGACCCTCTCCCTCGCGTTATGGACGGCGGCGGTACGCCGGGACGCCAGCCAGCGCGTGTAGCCCGGGCTGCGCGCCACCGCGCCCCGGTGCGCGGCGCGCACATGGGCGACCACGTCCGGGGCCCACGCCGCCGCCGGGGCCTCGGGGTGCCAGCCCAGCAGGTGCCGCCAGACCAGCGGCGCACCGGTGAGCGGCCGCGTCACCATCCCGGGCGTGGCCGGGAACGTGGCGCGGCACAGCCCCACCGCCCGCCCCACCTCCACCAGGTGCACGCAGGACGCGAGGTCCGTCTCGTACACGCACGCCGGGGTGAAGCCCGCGCGGACGCAGGCGGCCGCGAAGCAGTCGCCGAAGCAGCCGTCGCCCGGCACGTCCGTCCACGCCTCCGCGGCCAGCTCCGCCAGCTCGATCTCGGGCCGCGCCGCGAGCGGATGACCGGCGGCCAGCATCACGAAGACCGGATCGCGCGCCACCTCCGCCCACGCGAGCCGCCCCGCCGCGGGTTCGGGCGGAGCGCTCTCGCCGCAGGCGCCGACCAGCGCGTAGTCCAGGCGCCCCTCGGCCACCGCCGTGGCGATCTCACGCTCGGACCAGGAGGTGTGGGTCGTCACGACGCGCCCGGCTCGGCGGCGGCCAACCGGTCCACCAGGCCGCCCAGCAGCGGCCCGTGGGTCCCGCCGAGCCGGAAGGCGGGCCCCCGCGCAGGCCCGGGCTCACGGTTGCGGGCGAACCGCACGGCCTCCTGCTGGAGCGCGCACACCGCGGGCAGGACGACCCGGGCCCGCTCCAGCACGAGCTCACCGAGCGCCGTGGCCCGCACCCCGCTGCGCCCACGCTCGAACAGCGCGCCCCCCAGGGACCGTTCGATCCTGCGCAGCTGCGCGCTGAGCGCGGGCTGGGCGAGTCCCAGCTCCGTGGCGGCCCTGGTGAGACTGCCCGCGTCGGCGATGGCCCGGATCGTCTTCAGGTGGCGCAACTCCCATTCCATGAGGGCAGCTTGGCCGTCGCCGCCACCCCCGGGCAATAAGCAGGTCCAGACCAAAAGTAGGCCGGAAACGGGCCGCGGCGGTCCGCGTGCACGCCCGCCCACCCGGGCAGAATCGCGCACGGCGGACAGCAACGACCGCAGGACGGCGGCCGCGAGGCGGACGCCCCGAGGACAGCGGCCACGAGGACAGCGGCCACGAGGACAGCGGCCACGAGGACAGCGGAGAGCGGAGACACGCATGGCGACCACCGAGACGCCCCTTCCCGGCCCGGCGGGCCTGCCGCTCCTCGGGTCCCTGCTGGACCTCAAGAACGACTCACTCGCCACCTACCTGCGGGCCCACCGCACGTACGGGGACGTCGTGCGCATCACGGCCGGCCCGCCCGGGCTGCGGGCCCAGCTGTACGCGGTCTTCTCGGCGGAGGGCGCCCAGCGGGTGCTCGCGACGGAGGCGGCCAACTTCCGCAAGGACAACACCTTCTACCAGGAAGTCCGCGAGACCTTCGGCAACGGCCTGCTGACCAGCCAGGACGCCGACTACCTGCGGCAGCGGCGGCTCGTCCAGCCGCTCTTCACCCGCCGCCGCGTCGACGGCTACGCGTCGGCGCTCACCGACGAGACGTCGGCCATGCTCCGCCGCTGGAACGCCGCGCCCGACGCCGCGACCGGCCCCACCGTGGACCTCCTCGACGAGATGACGCGGCTGACGCTGCGCGCCGTCGCCCGCATCCTCTTCGGTGTCGACGTCGACGCGGCCGTCGACGTCGTGGAGCGCTCCTTCCCGGTCATCGGCGAGTACGTCCTGCGGCGCGCCTACTCGCCCCTGACCCTCCCGCGCGACTGGCCGACGCCCGCAAACCGCCGCGCCGCCGCCGCGGCGAATGAGCTGTACGCGGTGTGCGACCGCATCATCCAGGAACGCCGCGCCCAGGGCGCCGAAGCCGACGGCGAGGACCTGCTGACCCTGCTCACGCACGCCGGAACCACCGAGGACGACGGCCTCGAAGCCGCCGAGATCCGCGACCAGGTGCTGGTCTTCCTGCTCGCGGGCCACGAGACGACCGCGACCTCCCTCGGCTTCGCCCTGCACCTGCTGGCGCTCCACCCCGAGGAGCAGGCGCGGGCCCGCACCGAGGCCGCGCGCGTACTGGACGGGCGTACGCCCACGGCCGCGGACCTCGACGCGCTGCCGTACCTGACCATGGTCCTCAAGGAGGCCATGCGCCTGTACCCGGCGGGCCCGGTCATCGGCCGCCGCGCCGTCGAGGCCACCGAGATCGACGGCCACACCATCCCGGCCGGCGCCGATGTGATCGTCGCCCCCTGGGTGACCCACCGCCACCCGCGCTACTGGGAGGAGCCGGAGCGCTTCGACCCCGAGCGCTTCACCCCCGAACGCGAGAAGGAGCGGCCGCGCTACGCCTGGTTCCCCTTCGGCGGCGGCCCCCGCGCCTGCATCGGCCAGCACTTCTCCATGCTGGAGTCGGTGCTCGCGCTGGCGATGGTCCTCCAGGAGTACGAGCTCACCGCCGTCGACCGCACGGTGCCGGTCAGCGCGGGCATCACGCTGCGCGCGACCGGCCCGGCGCGCTGCGTCCTGCGCCGCCGCCGCTGATCGGGTACTCGGCGGGCCGGGACCGGTAGCGCGGGGCCGGGAGCGGGTAAAGCCGCGCCCATGACCGGTATTGACCTCAGCAGCGCGGCGTTCGGCGACCACCAGGCGATCCCCCGCCGCTACACGGGTGAGGGGGAGGACATCTCCCCGCCCCTGACGTGGTCGGCCCCGCCGGACGGCACCGCGGAACTGGTGCTGGCCTGCGAGGACCCCGACGCCCCGAACGGCACGTTCCTGCACTGGCTGGTCACCGGCATCGACCCCGGCAGCACCGGCGTCGAGGAGGGCGAGGCTCCCGCCGGCGGCCGGGAGTGGCCCAACGACTTCGGCCGCACCGGCTGGGGCGGCCCCCTCCCGCCGCCGGGCCACGGCCGCCACCGCTACTTCTTCCGCCTGTGGGCCGTCTCCGAGCCGCTCCCGCTCGACGACACCCCCTCGGCCGACACCGTGCACCGGGCGCTCGCCGGCCGCGAGCTCGCGAGCGGCGCCCTCATGGGCACCTATCAGCGCTGACGCCCGGCCCCCGGCGTGGCCGCGTCGGCGTACCGCAGCAGCGCTCCCACACCGTCGCGCAGCCGCACCTCGCCCGCCGGTACGACGACGAGCTCGGCGCCCGTGCCCACCACCGCCCGCACCAGCGCCTCGTCGGCCGGTTCGCGGCGCGGCGACCGGACACCGAAGGAGAGCAGCTCCTCCTCGGAGAGCGCCAGCTGCGCGGGCCCCGGGCCGATCCACAGCAGGTCCTGCGGCTGCCACGGGCCCGGCGGGTGCAGCAGCAGCGCCGTGACCTGGCCCCGCTGGAGCGCGGCGACCGTGTCGGCGAGGCCCTCGGCCGTCGTGGCTCCGCCGCGCCCCCGCCGGGCGAGGAACGTCCCGACCAGCGACCGGTCGTGCGCGGCCATGCGCCCGCGCAGGACGCTCGCCACCTGCGGCTCCAGCAACGCCCGGGCCGTGTCCGCCGGAGTGGGCCCGCCGACCCGTACGACCCGGTCGCGCAGCTCGCGCGGCAGGCGGCGGATCAGGACGTTGCCCGCCCACTCGTCACCGCCGACCACGACCGCGTCGGCCCCGCCGCGGCCCACCCGGGCGCCGAGCTCGCGGCCCAGCCGCACCGCGGCGGCGTGCCACTCGGCCACCGGTACCCGCCGCCGCAGCCGCTCGCCCGGGGCGACGCGCGAGGCGGGCCACCTCCCGGCCTCGGCGGCCACCGTCACGTTCCCCTGCGCGTCGGCGGTCGGCAGCCCCCGGTAGTGCACCACCACGGCGAGGTACGGGATCTCCGGGACGTGCTGCGTCACCAGCGGCATGGCGTCCGGCAGCAGCCCGTACCGCGCGACGTCGTACGCCGGCGGGCTCGGCAGCTCGTCGTCCAGGACGAGCGAGCCGTGCGCGGTGAAGATCGCCTGCCCGTGCAGCCCGGGCACCTCCGCGTCCGCGCCCACCACCTCCTCCACGGCCGCGAGGGACTCCTGGTCCGCGCCCTGCCGGGCCAGCCGCTCGCGCAGCCGCCGCCAGCGCAGCGCGATCGCCCGCTCGGGGTCGTCGACGTCCCGCGAGGTGTCCAGGTACACCGAGGTGAAGGGGCCCCGCTCGGCGTAGAGGGGCTCCAGGAACGAAAGCCTCATACCTCCGATGATGCGTCAGCCGCGGGCGGAGGGGGACGGGTGGGACGGGTGGGACGGGCGCGGATAGACCCGGGACTGCTTGACGCTGCCGAAGGCGAAGCTCGACTCGATCGACGCGATACCGGGGATGGCGTGGATCCGCGTGCGGACGAGCACCTCGTACGCCTCCAGGCTCTCGATGACGACGCGCAGCAGGTAGTCGCTGCTGCCCGCCATGAGGTAGCAGTCCTGGATGTGCTCGATGAGCCCGACGTGCTCCTCGAAGGCGTTGACGGCCTCGGCGGTGTGGCGCTCCAGCCGGACCCGGACGAACACGGTGATCGGCAGCCCGAAGGCCACCTGGTCGACCATGGCGGTGTAGCCGCTGATGAGCCCGGAGTCCTCCAGGCGGCGCACGCGCCGCAGGCAGGGGGAGGGGGAGAGCCGGACCCGGTCGGCGAGGTCCTGGTTGGACAGCCGCCCGTCCGCTTGGAGCTCCCGGATGATGTGCAGGTCGACGGCGTCCATGATTCCTCGCTGTTCGGGCGTTCTTCCGCGTTCTTTGGCAGATTCTGCCCCCATGGTCGTCGTACGGGGCGGAAGTAGCAATCGGCTGCCCCGGCTCAGGACCTAATGTTGCTCATCGCCGGATCGGAGCAAGCCTGCTGGAGGAACGCGTGACGCCGACGAACACGAGCGGCACGGCCCCCGTCGCGGCGGCCCCGCCCCGCGCGCCGCGCGCGGACGCCGGGCCCGCCCGCGCAGGCACCGCCCCGGTGAGTCCCGCCTCGCGGGCACCGCACGCGGGCGCGCCGGACTCCCCGCCCGGAGGCGCGCGCCGGGAGCCCCGTGCGCCGCGCGGCCCGGTCGCGCACGCCACCGCCGCGATGCCCCCGGCGCCCGGCCTCGCACCGCACGCGCCGGCCTCCGACGCACCGCATGCGCCGGCCCCCGACGCGGCGACCGCACCCGCCCCGCGCGCTGTGGCGACCGCGCCCGGTCCGCGCGCTGTGGCGACCGCGCCCGGTCCGCGCGCGTGGGCGTCCCGTGCCGCGTCCCCCGACGCGCTCGGCATGCTCGCGCTCCTCCTCACCGTGGGCATCTGGGCCGCCTTCGCGCTCAGCGCCCGCGCCCTGAGCGCCTCGACCCTCCTGCCGGCCGACGCCGCGCTGTTGCGGTTCGGCGTGCCGCTGCTGGTGCTGGCGCCCGCGCTGTGGCGGCGGCGGCACGCCCTGCGGGCGGTGCGGCCCGGGCCCGCCGTGAAGATCGTGTGCGGGGCCGGGGTGCCGTTCTTCCTGGCCGCCATGCACGGCGGCTCCCTGACCTCCGCCGCGTTCGTCGGGTCGATCATCCCCGGCATGGTGCCGCTCTTCGTCTCGGCGCTCATGGTCGCGGGCGGCCGGGGCGTGCCGCGCGGTACGCAGGCCGCCGGGCTGGTCCTCATCGCGGTCGGCGTCGTCGCCCTGGTGTGGCGCCACCTCGTCCCGGTCGACCCCGGCGTCCTGGCCGGCGCCGGCACGCTGCTGGTCGCCAGCGGGCTGTGGGCGCTGTACACCGTGGGCCTGCGCGAGGTCGACCTCGACCCCGTCGGGTCGATCGGCCTGCTGTGCCTGCCGTCCTTCGCCGTGATCGCGCTCCTCGCCCTGACCGGCGTGCTCCCGACCGGCCTCGCCGACGCCGCCGCCGGCGACATCGCGCTGTTCCTGGTGGTGCAGGGCCTCGGCGTCGGGCTGTGCGCGGGCCTGCTGTACGCGTTCGCCATCCGCAGGCTCGGCCCGGAGCGCGCCTCCGTCGTCGGCAGCCTCAGCCCCGTCGCCGTCGTCCTCCTCGCCATCCCGCTGCTCCACGAGACGCCGACGCTGCCCGTGCTCGTCGGCGTACCCCTGATCACCGCGGGCGTCGTCCTCGCCAACCGCCGCCGCACCGGCACCGGCACCCGTACCAGCACCCGCACCACCCGACCCGAGGTCCCCACCGATGCTTGAGCTGCTCCCCGCCCCGCCCGCCGACCCCCTGTGGGACCTGGCCGCCGCGTTCGCCGCCGACCCGCGCCCCGAGCGGCTGAACCTCGTCCTCGGCGTCTACCGCGACCACACCGGCGCCACCCCCGTGATGGGCGCCGTCCGCGAGGCCGAGATACGCCTGGCGGAGCGGTCCGCCTCCAAGGAGTACCGGGGCCTGTCCGGCAACACGGCCTTCAACCGCGCCATGCTGACCATGGTTCTCGGCGGGGCCGACGGCGCCGACGGGCCGGCCGACCGGGCCACCGCCGTGCAGACCGTCGCCGGCACGGGCGCGCTGCGCCTGCTGGCCGACCTGATACGCCTCACCCGTCCCGGCACCACCGTGTGGATCAGCGACCCCGCCTACGTCAACCACCGGCCCATCCTGGAGGCCGCCGGCCTGACCGTACGGACGTACGCCTGGCCGGACATGCTGGACGACCTGCGCGCCGTGCGCCGCGACGACGTCGTGCTGCTCCAGGGCTGCTGCCACAACCCCACCGGCGCGGACCCGTCCCCCGAGACCTGGGAGGCGCTGGCCGACCTGGCCTGCCGCAACGGCTGGATGCCCTTCGTCGACCTGGCGTACCACGGCCTCGGAGACGGCCTGGAGGCCGACCTGTGGGCCACGCGGATGCTGGCGGCGCGGGTGCCCGAGATGCTGATCGCCGTCAGCTGCTCCAAGAACTTCGGTCTCTACAGCGACCGCACCGGCTGCGCCGTCGTCCTCGGCCCCTCCCGCACCGCGCTGCGGCACGTCGAGACCGCCCTGCAGAACGCCGCCCGGACGCTGTACTCGATGCCGCCGGAGCACGGCGCCGCCGTCGTCACCACCATCCTGGAGGACGACGGCCTGCGCGCCGCCTGGCGGGCGGAGCTCGACGTCATGCGCGGCCGCATCACCGCCAACCGCGCCGACCTGACCGCCCACCTCGGGGCCCTGGGCCGGGAGGACGAGGCGCGGGCCCTGGCCCGGCAGAAGGGCATGTTCTCGACGCTGCCGCTCGGGCCCGACCAGATGCGCCGCCTGCGGGACCAGTTCGCCATCTACGGCACCACCTCCGGCCGGATCAACATCGCCGGTATCCCGGCCCACCGCATCCCGTGCCTGGCGCGGGGCGTCGCGGCGGTGCTGGAGCAGCCGTACGCGGTGGCCGGGTAAGCACCCATCACGCCGGCCGTCACGCTGGCCGTCACCCCGGCCGGGGAGCCGGCCCCGGAGGACCCCAGGGGCGTTCCAGGGTGGCGCGCAGCGCGGCCACGGTGGCGCCGCCGAGGCGGCGGGCCAGTTCCTCCTCCAGCCCGGCGATCATGGACTGCGCGAGGAGGTGCACGCGCCGTCCCTCGTCCGTCATCACGATGAGGCGGCTGCGCGCGGACGCCGGGTCCGGGACCTGTGCGAGCAGTCCCATGCCGATCAGCGCGTGCACGGCCTGGTGCGCGCTCTGCCGGGTGACGCCCATGCGGCGGGAGAGGTCCGAGATCGTCGTACCGTCGGGCGCCAGGTGGGCGAAGACGTTCTGCTGGGCCAGGGTGACGGGCCTCTCCCCGGCCTCCTCCATGGCGGCGGACACGGCCGTGTCGAACCAGTACTTCGCCTGGGCGAGCAGCTGCGGCAGGTTGGGCGACTTGGGCTGTCCGTTCTTCTCCATACGGGGCGAGAGTCTAGGTCTCCAGGGGGCCCGCCTTTGCCTTCGGCCGGATCATGTCTTTAATGTCAGGTGACCTGACAATAGAGGGCGACCGGAGGAACGCATGACCATCGAGTACGCCACCCCGTACCGCACCCGCTCCCTCATCCCGCCCGAGCCGGGCACGCCGTACTTCATCGAGAAGGGCATGGGTGATCGCGCCCACCTCTTCGGCGACCTGGTCACCGTCTACGCGGGCGGCGAGCAGACCGAGAACACCTTCAACTTCTTCACCGTCGAGGGCCCCAAGGGCGACCTCATCCCGTCCCACACCCACCCGGACACGTACGAGGTCTTCTACGTCACCGACGGCGCGGTGCGGCTCTTCGTCGAGGACCTGGAGGGCGAGCAGCACGAACGGCTGCTCACGCCCGGCGACTTCGGCTTCGTGCCGAAGAACTGCGCGCACGCCTACCGCATTGAGCGCCACCACAGCCGGGTCGTCGGTGTGGCGGCCGGCCCCGGCGGCACCTTCGAGCGGTTCTTCGAGAACCTCGGCACGCCGACCGAGGAGCTCACCCTCCCGAAGGAGCCGTTCGTTCCCGAGCCGCACCGGTTCGGCACGGTGCCCGAGCGGTATGACGTGCGCTTCCTGCCCGGCCACGAGTGGCGCACCGGCAGCTGACCGGGCCCCCGCCCGCCGAGGCGTCGGCCATTAGGTCTTTTGACGTATGTATGTATCCATAGCTATGGTGGAGGCGTGCCCGAGACCAGCGCGCCCACCGCGCAGACCGACCGCGTAGCCGCCGTGCTCGTGGCGTGCCTGCCCGCGCTGAACCGGGCCCTCGACCGGCGCGTCGCCCGGGACCTCCCGTTCCCGAGGCTCCCCGAGGCCCAGCTCGCGCTGTTGCGGCTCGTCGCCGAACGCGAGGGCGCCACGGTGCGGGAGTGCGCCGAGGCGCTGCTGATGAAGCCCAACAACGTCAGCGCGCTCGTCTCCGCGCTGACCGACCAGGGGCTCCTGGAACGCCGTCAGGACACCGCCGACAAGCGGATCGCGCACCTCTACCCGACGGACACGGCGAAGAGCCGCCTCGCGGAGGTCCGGAACCTGAAGTCCCGGCACGTCACCGAGGCGCTGGAGGCCCTCACCGACGGCGAACTGGACGCGCTGGGCTCGGCCCTGGGCGCGCTCCAGGCACTGACGCACAGGCTGCACCCCGCGTCCACGCGCTGACCGCGGCTTCCGTCCCGGCTCTCGTCCCGGACGCGTCCCGTCGCGCGCTCGTCGCCTCGCGCCTTCCCGCAGGCGGGCGCTCTCACGTCTGCCTATGCGCCTATGCGCGTTCACGTGGTCGCGCCGGGGGCTTTCCCCGCCATGGCCCGTGAGGGCGCGGCCCCCGTGGCGCCTCGCACGCATCGCCTCGCGCACGCGCACGGCGGCGGGGCCGCAGTCGCCCGGGCTGCACACCGCCAGCGGAGCCGCCCCCGCATCCGTACACCCCACACCCCTCAAGGACACGCACCCCCATGCCCTCCACCCCCGTGGACCACCTCACCATGCGGCCCGGCACCCACCCCCCGGCGGCGGACACCGCGCCACCGCGCGGGCGCCGCGCCAACCCCTGGCTGACGCTCGTCGCCGTCGCCTTCGGCCTGTTCATGGTCGGCCTCGACGGCTCCGTCGTCTCCATCGCCAACCCGGAGATCGGCCGGGACCTGCACGCCTCCACCGCCGACCTCCAGTGGGTCACCAACTCCTACCTGCTGGCGCTCGCGGCCGCCCTCATCCTCGGCGGCAAGCTGGGCGACCGCTTCGGGCGGCGTACGTACTACCTCGTCGGTGTCGCCGGCTTCACCCTCTCCTCGGTGGCGATCGGCCTCGCCGGCTCCATCGAGGGCGTCATCGTCTTCCGGGCGCTCCAGGGCTTCTTCGGGGCCCTGCTGATGCCCAACACGCTGGGGCTGCTGCGCGCGGTCTTCCCGCCGAAGAAGTTCGGCATGGCGGTGGGCATCTGGGCCATGGTCTCGTCCGTGTCGACCGCGCTCGGGCCCATCGTCGGCGGCCTGCTGGTCCAGCACGTGAACTGGGAGTCCGTCTTCTACATCAACGCCCCCATCGGCGTCGCCGCGCTCGCCTTCAGCGCCTTCGTCCTCCCGCAGAGCCGCAACACCGCCGCGGCGGACGAGAAGTTCGACTTCCCGGGCGTGGTCCTGCTCGCCGCCGGGCTGCTCGCCGTCGTCTTCGGCGTCGTCAAGGGCGAGACGTGGGGCTGGACGTCCGGCGGCACACTGGCCGCGATCGGCGCCGGACTGCTGCTCCTGCTGCTCTTCGGCTGGTACGAGACGCGGGTCGCGCACCCGCTGCTGCCCATGCGCCTGTTCCGCAACCCGGCCCTGACCACCGGGACCGTCATCACCGCGCTCAACTTCTTCGTGCTGCTGGGCGTGATCTTCTTCGTCATGCTGTACCTGCAGAACGTCCGGGGCTTCACACCGGTCGAGGCGGGCGTGCGCACCCTGCCGCTGAGCCTCGCCTCCGTGGTCGCCTCGCCGCTGGGCGCCGTACTCACCGAGCGCCTCGGCGCGCGGTTCACGATGCCGCTGGGGATGCTGCTGCAGGCCGCGGCGTCGTTCGGGATGCTCACCTGGGGCGTGCACTCCTCGTACGCGGTGATGTGGCCGCCGTTCCTCGCGCTCGGCCTGGGCGTCGGCATGGTGATGGCCGCCTCGTCCGACGCCATCGTCGGCAACGCGCCGGTGAGGGACGGCGGCGTGGCGGGCGGCCTCCAGGCCACCTCCCTGCAGATCGGCGGCGCCCTCGGCACCTCGGTCCTGGTGTCCCTCATCAGCGGCCGCGTCGGCTCCACCCTCACCGGGGAGCTGACCGGCGCCGGAGTGCCGGCCCCCGTGGCGCGGGGGCTCGGCGAGGCCAAGGACGCGGTGGCGATGGGCGTCGCCCCGGTCTCCGACGGCATGGCCGGACAGGTGAGGAGCGCGGTGGTGGAGGGCAGCGGCCAGGCTTTCATGAACGGCGTCCACACGGCCGTCCTGGTCACCGGTGTGCTGACCCTCGCCGGAGCGGTGCTCGCGGCGGTCGGCGTCCGGCGCCGCCGCACGGACTGACCGGGGGCGCCGCGAAAGGGGCGGCGCTGCTCAGCTCTTCGTGGCCTTCTCCGTCAGCAGTGAGTAGGCCAGCTGCAACGCGTCCGCCCCCGCCGTCGCCGCCAGGCCCGCCATCACCGTCCGCGCCCCGCGCGGCCACAGGACCTGGCTCGCGGTGAGGGCGGTCGACACCCAGACGCTCATGCAGAAGGGGCAGGTCAGCAGCTCCGCCGCCGCCTTGTGGCCGCCCTCCCGGGGCGACTCGCTCAGCTCGGCCGGCCCCTGCGGACCTTCGTACGTCGTGAAGGCCGCCCGCATCGGGCTGGTCACGGAGCTCTTGGTGAGGAGCCGGCTCAGCCGGAACGTCGCCACCGCCGTCAGCGCCACGTCCCACGGCTCCGGCCGGACCGGCGGCCGCGCACCGCGCCGGCGGATGGCCGCGGCCCACGCCGACGCGTAGAGCCCGTACCCCGCCATGGCCGCGAGGTAGCCGCCCAGGGGGCGGTCCTCCTCGCCGGAGTAGCGCCGACGCGTACGTCGCAACAGTTCCACTCTGCGTCCCGCTTTCTCAGGGGCCCGTCCGCCACCAGGCGGCGGGCCGTGCCTGTTCCACGACCGCGCGCACCGCGGTCCGGTGGGCGCGGCCCACCCTTCACCTGCCCTGCTCGGCGCGTCCCTCACGGGAACCGCCGTACGCCTCCCTGCGCAGCGCGCGCAGCCGGTCGCTCGGCCGCAGGCCCGGGGCGCTGCGCCCGTACGGGTCGTACCCCGGCGAGGCGCCCGTCCACGGAAGGCGCGCCGACAGCGTCAGCACGGCCACGGGCCGCCACGGCTGCCCCCGCGCGGCGACGCACAGGTCGAAGACCACGTCCCCGCGCCCCAGCCGCCCCTGTACGGCCCCGAGGCCCCCGCGCACCGAGCGGTGCGGCCCGCGCGGCACGGCCGCCAGCCAGCAGGTCCGCCGCCCGACCCGGTACGCCGTCAGCGTGCCGTACGGGCCGCGCAACGGACGCCGGCGCGGCAGCGGCACATGGCGCAGCAGCCGCCCCGCGCCGCTGGTGGTGAGCAGCAGGTCCCAGGGCCGTCCGGGCCCCGAGGCGTCCTCGACCCGCAGGGCGAGACCGAAGCCGTCCGGGAGCCGCTCGGGCAGCCCGAGCGCCCGCGACCAGCGGGCCGTGACGCGGTACGTCCCCGGCTCGTCCAGCAGCGCGACCCCCCAGGCGCGGTGGGCCGAGCCGGGCACGGTCAGCACCCCGGAGCAGTTCAGGCCGTCCGGGTGCAGCGCCGGCGCCCGGCGCCGCCGGGCCACGTACCGGCACACCGTCCGGACCAGCCCGGTGTCCACGAGCTTTCGCCGCATGCGTACGCCCTCTCCACGGCTGGAGGAGTGCTTCCGGGCCCTTGCCACAGTGCGCGCTCCCTCATGGAGCGCCGGGTACCCGGCGAGGCCCCGGGTATCCACCGCCGGCGCCCCGGCACTCGATCGGCGTACGCCGCGCCCGCGCCAGGGCCCGTACGCGTACCCGCGGTCAGGCGGCGGACGCGAGCACGGCCACGTCGTACCGCTCCACCACCGGCGCGGGGGAGGCCCCCGCCTCGGCGTGGGCGGCGGCTTCCAGGCGGGCCAGGCCCGCCTGGAACTCCGCGGCGGTGAGCTGGGTGAACTTCGACTGCGGCCGGGCGACCATGCGGGCGTGGTACTCCCCGAGGGTCGCGGTGACCGGCCGGGCGAACGACGTGACGGTCCGGACCGTGAAACCGGCCCCGGCGAAGTCCTCCAGCACCTCGGCCTCCGACGGGAACCGCCGCTCGTCCAACTCGCGCAGGCGCGGCCAGTAGTCGTACACCAGCGCGTCCAGCCGCTCCCGGAACGTCGTCCGGATGACCACCGCGCCCTCGGGGCGGAGCACGCGGGCCAGTTCGAGGGCCGCCCGGCGCCGGTCGGGCACATGGTGGACGACCCGGGACAGCAGGGCGAGGTCGAACAGCCCGGAGCCGGTGGGCACGGCTTCCGCGGTGCCCACCAGGTAGTGGACCCCCGGGTGGGAGTTGAAGCGGCGGGCCTGGCGCAGCATGGCCTCGGAGGCGTCGACCCCGACCACGCGCGACGGCCGCAGCCACCGGGCCATCGCCGAGCAGAACATGCCGGTCCCCGCGCCGACCTCGACCACCGAGGGGGCGGGACGGCCCGCGAAGGAGCCGATCAGTTCCGTCCAGTCGCGGAGGGACTCCTCGGGCATCTCGTTGCCGGACTGGTAGGCGCCCGCCAGCCGCTCGTCGTCGTACACCCGGCCCCCGTTCACACGGCGTCCCCGAAGGCGTCGGCCAGCACGGCGGCCGCCTTGGCGACCAGCGGGTTGTCGGAAGGGGCATCCTTCTCCGGCTTGGTCGTCATGACGACCAGGACGACCGGCGGACGGCCGGGGGGCCAGGCGATCCCGGCGTCGTTGTTGGTGCCGTAGTCGCCGCCACCGGTCTTGTCGGCGAGCGTCCAGTCGGCGGGGAGCCCCTTGCGGAAGCGTTCGACGCTGGTGGTGTTGGCGAGCAGCCAGTCGGTGAGCAGGCGGCGGTCACCGGGGGCGAGGGCGTTGCCCAGGACGAGACGGGCGTACGTGCGCGCGATGGCGCGGGGCGTGGTGGTGTCCGTCTCCCGCCCCGGCTCCGCGGTGTTCAGCTCGGGCTCCCAGCGGTCGAGACGCGTGACGTCGTCGCCGAGGGAGCGGCAGAAGCGGGTGATGGCGGTGGGGCCGCCCAGCTCCCGCAGGAGGAGGTTGGCGGCGGCGTTGTCGCTGTGGGTGATGGAGGCGGCGCACAGCTCGGCGATCGTCATCCCGTTGGCGAGGTTCCGGGCCTTTTCGGTGACCGGCGCGTGTTCGGCGCGCACGACGTCCTCCACGGTGTAGTGGATGCGGCGGGCCAGGAACTCGCCGTTGCGGTCCAGGTCCCGCAGGACCGCCGCCGCGCCCACGGTCTTGAAGAGGGAGCACATCGGGAAGAGCTCGTCCGCCCGGTACGCGACCGTGCGGCCCGTGGCGGTGTCGTACGCGTACGCGCCGAGCCGCGCGTTGTGCTCCCGCTCCAGGGCGCGCAAGCGCCGGTCGGCTCCCCGGGGCGCCGCCGCGTGCGCGGCGGCGGGCAGGGATACGGCGGCCAGGGCGGCGACGGCCCCGGCGGCTCCGGCGGTCAGGACGGTCCGGCGGGTCGCACGGGCTTCGACGGGTCGCACAGTCGTGTGCCTTTCGTTCGTACGGTGGGACATCTGACAGGACGTCACTACCGCACCAACGGTTGCACGTCGGTGATCGCGCGTCAGTGGTCGCGCGTCAGTTCCGCGCGCCGAAGACCTGCGTCCACCACGGCCCGCCCGAGCCGGAGTGGATGCCCATGCCGATCTCCTTGAAGGCGCAGTTCAGGATGTTGGCGCGGTGGCCGGGGCTGTTCATCCACGAGTCGACCACGCTCGCCGGGCTCTGCTGCCCCCGCGCTATGTTCTCGCCGTAGGTGCTCCACGCGTAGCCCGCCGCGGAGACCCGCTCACCGGGGCCCGACCCGTCGGGGGAGGTGTGGTCGAAGTAGTCGCGGGCGGCCATGTCCTCCGAGTGGCGCTGGGCCGCCGTCGCGAGCTTGTCGTTCATGGTCACCGGCGCGCAGCCGCTCTTCGCGCGCTCCCGGTTCACCAACTCCGTGACCTGCTGCGCGAAACCGCCACTCGGCGGGCGGTTCGACGGCGAGGACGCGGCCGGCTTCCTGGACGGGGTGGCCCGGGGCGGCGTGGTGCTCGGCCGCGCGGACTCGCGGGGTGCGGCGGGGGAGGAGGACGCGCTCTTCGAGGGGGTCGGTGACGCCGTCGGCGTCGCGCTCGGAGACGGCGTGGCCTTCGGGGTGTTCGGGGCCTTCGTGGCGGTGGGGACGGCCGGTGCGGAGCCTTCCGGCGCCGCCGCCGTCCGCACGGTCCCGCCGTCCTCGGCGTCGCGGGCGCCCGGCCACAGCTGGACGACCCCCAGCGTCCCGCCGACCACGGCGACGCCCAGCACCACCGCGAGCGTGCGGCGCCTGCGCCGGGAACGCTGCCTGAGGTCCCGCCGGGAGGCCCGGCCGCCCTGCCCGCGCCCGCTTCCCCGCCCCGGGCCCCGGCCCGGCTCACGCGGACCGCCGTACGCCACCGGGGCCGTGGCACCGGTCGGCGTCACGTCCTGCTCGGCCCCGTCCTGTACGGCCCCGTTCCGGAGGGCCGCGGCCGCGAGCGGCACCAGGCCGAGGCCCACGAGCAGTCCCTCGGCGGGGACCAGCCCCGACGAGTGGCCCGAGCAGGCCGCGCAGGCACGGGCGTGGCGCGCCACGCGCTTGCGCCACAGGGCGGACGGCACGCCGTCCCAGGAGTGGACGAGGGCGGCGAGCTCCGGGCAGCGCGGCGCGGCCGACAGGGCGCGCACCACCAGCCGGGCCGTCTCCAGTTGGGCCTTCATGCGCTGGACGCGTACGGCGGTGTGCTCGGGCGACAGCTCCATCGCGGCGGCGACCTCCGAGCGGGTGAGTTCGCCCGCCGCCTCCAGCCACCACAGCGACAGCAGCTCGCGGTCGTCGGTCTCCAGCCAGCGGGTGGCCTCGGCGACTTCCCGGCGCTGCCCCGACAGCCCGAGGCGCACGATCGTGAGGTCGACGAAGTCGGCGCCCGGGTCGGCGACGTCGTACGCGTCGTGCAGCGCGCCGGTGACCGGGGCGGAGTGGTGGTCGCGCCAGCGCCGGCGTATCTGGTTCATGGCGATCGCGACGAGCCACGACCGGAAGTTCGCGGGGTCGCGCAGCCCGCCCAGCCCCTCCAGGGCGCGGATCATGGTCTCCTGCACGACGTCGTCGACGTCGGCGTGGCCGTTCAGGGCCCGGCCGACGATGTTGTACACCAGGGGCATCCAGGCGGCGACGAGCGCGTCCTGAGCGCTCTGGTCCCCGTTGCGTGCGGCCTCGATCAAGGGCGCCATGCTCTGCTGGGTCACGGTCCGTGTCCACTCTTTTCCGACGGCGGTGCGCGTTGTGTGCACCGCTTGGGAGACCGCCGAGGGTTGGGCGGATAACAGGAAACGGCAGAGTAGTCGGAAGTTCTTTCGCTTAGTGTTCGAGGGTGAGTCTTCATGTCGTCATAGGATTCGGGCCCGCTGGGGCCGCCACCGCCCGGCTGCTGGCCGAACAGGGCCATGAGGTAAGGGTGGTGACCAGGTCGGGCCGCCCGGCGGAGCCCGGGATCGAGCACCTCGCGTGGGACGCGGCGGACGGCGGGCGACTGACCGAGGCGGCGCGGGGCGCCGCCGCGATCCACAACTGTGCCGGGCCGCCCTACCACCGCTGGGCGAGCGAATGGCCGCCGCTCGCCGCCGCGGCCTGTGCGGCGGCCGAGGCGACCGGGGCCGTCCTCGTCATGCTGGGCAACCTCTACGGCTACGGCCCGGTGGACGGCCCCCTGACGGAGCAGCTGCCGCTCGCGGCGACCGGCCCCAAGGGGCGGCTGCGCGCCGCGCTGTGGGAGGAGGCGCGGGCCCTGCACGAGCAGGGGCGCATCAGGGCGGTCGAGGTGCGGCCCTCGGACTTCTTCGGCCCCGGCGTCACCGACGGCGGCCACCTGGCCGCCCGCGTCATGCCGCGGCTGCTGCGCGGCAAGCCGGTCGCCGCCCTCGGCGACCCGGACGCCCCGCACAGCTGGAGCTACATCCCCGATGTGGCCAGGGCCATGGTGGAGGTCGCGGGCGACGAACGGGCCTGGGGACGCGCCTGGCACGTCCCGACGCAGCCCGCCCTGTCCGTCCGGCAGATGGTCGACCGCCTCGCCGCCGAGGCGGGCACGGGACCGGTCGCGGTGCGCAGGTTGTCGCCGGCCCTGCTGGCGGTCGCGTCGGTCTTCTCCCCGCTGATCCGCGAAGTGAAGGAGATCCGCTACCAGTTCGACCGCCCGTTCGTGGCCGACGCGAGCGCGTACGAAGCCGCGTTCACGGTACGGGCCACCCCCCTCGACGAACAGGTCAAGGCGACGGTGGCCTGGTGGCGCGAGCGACTGGCCGCCACGGGGTGACGGACGGGGCCGCGGGCGGCGCGAGGAATGACGACGGCCGAAGTGGAGGCCGTCCTTCCGGGGCGCCGCCGGATGCCGCCGGGTTCACCCCGCACTGAACCTACGAGGGAGCGGTGAGGAGGTGGCCGAGCTCGCCTGAACGGCGAACCCCCTCCACGGCGAGCCGCCCGCCTCCACGGCGGATCGCCGCACCGGACCTGATGGCACGGTTCGCCATCGTCTTCCAGGACGTCCACCTCTTCGACGGCACCATCGAGGACAACGTCCGCCTCGGCCGCCCCGACGCCACCGCGGCCGAGGTGCGGGCGGCGGCGGGCGCCGCGCGACTCGACGAGGTGGTCGCACGCCTGCCCGACGGGTGGGCGACCCCCGTCGGCGAGGGCGGCGCGCGCCTGTCGGACGGCGAGCGCCAGCGGGTCTTGATCGCCCGGGCGCTGCTGAAGGACGCGCCGATCGTGCTGCTGGACGAGGTCACCTCCGCCCTGGACCCCGTCAACGAGGCGGCCGTCCACGCCGGCATCGAGCGGCTGACGGCGGGCCGGACCGTGGTGATGGTGGCTCACCGGATGGGTACCGTGCACCACGCCGACCGCATCGTCTTCCTCGACGCCGGCCGGATCGTCGAGGAGGGCACCCACGACGAACTGCTGCGCCTCGGCGGCCGCTACGCCGGGTTCTGGCACCTCTCGCCGGTTCCGGCGACCGGCGCATGAGCCGCGGGGCTGCGGACCGTCAAGCGCCGCCGCGAGGCGTACGTCGGCCCGCCCCCGGGCCGCGCCCAGGGCCGTCACCGCCGCCATGGCGCCGAGACGACCTCCTCCGGTCGTGTGAGACGCTCTGCCGGAGGAGGAGAAGCACGTCATGCTGGTGGATGTCACGCCCGGGCAACTGATCGCCACGTTCGGGATAACGCGTGTCACGTACTTCCCGCGCCCACGCGCCGGAACGCTCCACGCCGCTACCGCGGAGTTCCTGGCGAACGTCGGTCTGCCGTCCATCGATGCGGACAACGCGTTCTCGTCGAGGGACGACCTGGACGACGCGGCGCGGCTGACCTGCACGCCCAGCCTGCGCGCCGCGCTGGAGCATCGCGATGGTCTCTGTCCTCCCGAGGCCTGCGGATGGGAGGTTCTGGGCACGTTCCACTACTCTCTGGTCGCGCTCGACCCCACCGACGGGAAGGTGTACGCCTTTCCTGAGGGCGAGGACTACGTGCCCTTCCACGCGGACGTCTCCTCGCTCGCGCAATCCCTGATCCTCCTGGAAGGGACGAAGAAGGAGTGCAAGGGGCTGCCCACAGACGAAGCCGGTTATCAGGCGCGTATGGATGCCGTCGACCGGCTCAAGAGGTGCATCGCCCACTACGACGAAACCCCCCTGGGTCCCGACAGCCCTTGGTCGGCTCTGCTCGACGAGATGGCTCTCGGCATGTGGGGGTGAACACACCACCGAGGGAAGAAGATGCGTCAAGTGACCCCCCTGGGAGTCTTCGGCCGGATCGCCGGCCAGTCGGCCTTCTCCCAGGTGGCGAAGGAGCTCGCGGAAGGCGGCGGAGCGATCCCGGAGGACGAGCGCGGGGCGATCGGCGCGTACCTGAGGAACGCTCCCGTGATCATCGCCCTCATGGGCTACACGGAGGACGTCCTGGAAGGACGGTTCACCGTCACCGGCGGCTCCGCCATCCTGAGCGACGGCACCTGGTTCTGGCGGCGCGACGCGGCGGAGTACGTCGAGACGTACGGCACAAGCCTCCCGCAGGGCTTCCTCCGGAGCGGCCGCGCGACACGGTGGAACCCGGCCCGTCTGACGAGCGACGAAGTCCTGGACGTCGACGACTACTTCATGTGGCTGCGCTCGCGGCGCGTGTGAGCGTGTGCCCGGGACCAGCCCCACAGGAGCGATGGTCGCCGATTGTTCTGCCGCGTTTGCCCGGGGCCGCGAGGTGTCAGGCGTCGTAGGTGGGTGTGTACAGTCGGCTCGCCCCGGCGGCAGCCGGACGAGCGGGGCAGCCCCTTTTCCGACCGGCAGGTGAAGCCATGACGAGCGTGAGCAGCGGGCCGGAGCTGTCAGCCGAGGCCACGGTGCCGTCGGCCTTGCCGGTGTCCGAACGTAAGCAGCGGATGCGGCGGCGCCTGGAGCGGCTGATCGGCATCGCCGCCACCGAGGGCAACGCTCTGGTGCCGCTGCGCAACGGGGATGAGATCTTCACAGCGATGCTGGACGGCATCCGCGGCGCCGAGCACACCGTGGACATGATGACGTTCGTGTACTGGCGCGGGGAGATAGCCCGTGAGTTCGCCCGGGCGCTGGCCGACCGGGCCCGTAACGGGGTACGGGTACGACTGCTGCTGGACGGCTTCGGCAGCCGCCTCATCGAACAGGACCTGCTGGACCTGATGGAGGACGCCGGGGCCGAAGTGTCCTGGTTCCGCAAGCCCCTGTACCTCTCCCCGCTCAAACAGAATCACCGCTGCCACCGCAAGGTGCTGGTCGTCGACGAGCACACGGCGTTCACCGGCGGGGTGGGCATCGCCGAGGAGTGGTGCGGCGATGCCCGCAACGAGAACGAGTGGCGCGACACCCACGTCCAGGTACGCGGTCCCGCGGTGGACGGCATCGCCGCCGCCTTCGCCCAGAACTGGGCCGAATGCCACGACACCCTCTTCGACGACCGGGACCGCTTCACCAGCCATACGCCGCACGGGGACGCGGTGGTGCAGGTCGTGCGCGGTTCGGCCAGCCTGGGCTGGCAGGACATGCAGACCCTCATCCGGGTCATGCTCGAATCCGCCGAGCAACGCTTCCGCGTGGCCACCGCCTACTTCGCACCCGACGCCTACTTCATCGACCTGCTGTGCGCTGCCGCCCGGCGCGGCGTCGAGGTGGAGATCCTTCTTCCCGGGCCTCATACCGACAAGCGGGTCTGCCAGCTGGCCGGCCAGCACCACTACGAGGACCTGCTCGACTGCGGAGTGAAGATCTACCAGTACCAGCCGACGATGATGCACGCCAAGGTCATCACCGTCGACCAGGTCGCCGCGCTGGTGGGTTCCACCAACTTCAACCGACGCTCCCTCGACCACGACGAAGAGGTCATGCTCGCCGTCCTCGACGAGGAGTTCACCGCCACCCTGGACCGGCACTTCGACGAAGACCTCCTGGCCAGCGAACGCATCGAGAAGGGCCGCTGGACACGCCGCTCCACCACCCAACGGCTGCGCGAGGCCGCCGTCGCCCCGATCCGCCGGTTCCTGTAGGACGCGCGGGGCAGGGCCACCGGTGAGGGGTCCCGGTGCGGCTGCAGCGGGACTGGGCGCACCGTACATAGGGACGCTGCGTCGGGGCAGACGACTCTCACCCGTCCAAAGGAGCCCCTCATGATCGTGGTCGCCGTCATCGCCGTATGTGTGGTCCTGGCCGTGCTGGCCTTCTTCGTCCCGCGCATCTCCCGCCACCCCGAACGCGGCACCCAGCGTTCCCTCGGTGCCGGCGCTCGCGCCGGAGGGAAGGCGCCCGGCGTTTTGGGCCGGCTCCTGAGCAAGCCCTTCCACACCAGTTCGCGCGCCGTGGGCCGCAGCGGCTCAGCCGGCCGCCGGGCCCGCGGTCGCATGCCTTTCTGATCAGGTGCTGGTGCCTCGCGTGCCGCCGGTGGAGGCGTGGGACAGCGGCACTCACTTAGCGGTAGGCCCTAGCCGAGCGGCACACTCAGGAACTTCGCCGGAGCCAGCTCAAGGAACTTCGACATCGCGGCGGTGAGCCGCGCCTCCTCGGGCCCACCGGGCTCGCCCGCCAAGCTGCGGAACGTCAGTTCCAGAGCCCGGTCGCCGTCGCGCACCAGAAGGGTGGTGATCCGGGCCTGCTGTCCGACCGGACCGGCGAGCATCGTACGCATCAATGCCTCGTCACCGAACCTCTGCTCCACCTTGAGCGGCTCGCTCGGATCATCGGCCGGATCCACCACCTGGACGGTGATCTCCTGCTCGCCGATGTTCATCGTCCAGGCGGCGCACTGGGCGTACACCTGCCGCATGTCGGCCATCCAGGCCACGGCCGCCCCTGCCGCCCGCTCCGAGACCCCCTCGTCGACGACGATCGAGGAGTCGGCGTTCATGAACGAGGTCCTGACCTCTCCCGCGGCCTTGTCGTTGAACGCCCTGTTCAGCAGGGCCGTGAGTTCCGGGGTCGGGCCGGTCATCGGCGGCGGGTCCTCGTCGGACGAGGGCGACGCCAGCTCGGTGAAGTCGTCGAGGCCCGCGGCGTCCAGATCCGCTGCCGTGACCAGGAGCCGCTCAAGGTCCCCGGGCCGCGCGCTCGGCGCCGACTGCGAACCGTCAAATGCGCTCACGAAGTTGCCTTTCTTCCAGCGGTAGATGGCATGTGGCAGGCGCCACCGTAACCCGCAACGGCACCAAGATGATCAAGGATTCCGCGCAATGCCGAAAGCTGCGGTGCCGGTGCCGGTGCCGGCGTGACGTCGGTCCGCTCGCTGCGTCGAAGGACGGCGGGCGGCCTCCGTCGCTGCCTCGTCGGGCAGTTCACGGCGGCGTATCACGACACCTTGATCCACCACGCGAGATCACTTGAAGGCGTCGTCTAGGAATTCAGCTCCTTCGCGGTGAGCGTCCAAGGACCCAGGGCGTAGTGGTCCATCACCACTGGGCCGTCCATGACGGGGACCGTCTGCCGAAGCGCCCCGGAGTCGTGGAGCAGCCGAGCCGGATCGAGCCGCATCCGGTAGTGGCCGGCAACCTCGTGTGCCGCGACGCTGACGAGGCCACCGCGATGGCCCGGACCCCCGGCGAAGTCCACTCTCAAGTCGACCCCCTTGCCTGGATGGATGAGGATCTCGGGTCCGTAACCGTGAAGGACCCCCTCCAGCCGGCGGGCAGCGGCCATCGGCTTCACCCGTACGATCCACCGGTTCTCGGCGACGACCCGGAACCGCAGGGGGCGGTCCTTGGGCGCGTGGACGACGCGGCTGCCCCGCAGGTCGGGCAACGATACGGCGAAGACGTACTCCTCGTCCTTGTTGCGTTCGTCGAGCGGACAGAGGGCGAAGTACCCCTCGCCCTCATGCGCGACCTCGACGAGGACCGGACCGGACGGCAGCCCGGCGCCGACCGTGACCACCTGGTTGCCCTGCCCCTCGGCGGTGAACGGCTCGAAGACCGGGCCGAACTCCCATCCCTCGACCAACCGATACGGCCGCTCCGGCGGCGGATAGAGTCCCGGCACGTACGCCCCCTCCTCGGGCGGAACCTGACCAGGCATCTTCACCACACCGGTCAGCGGCACCGGCCCCGACAGGATCGCCGGCCGGTCCGCGTCGGCCACCTCGATGCCGTACGACGTGATGAGCCCCGCGAGCCCGGAGCCGTAGCCCTGCCCGAGCCCCTCGAACTTCCAGCCGTCCGCCTCCCGGAAGAAGGCGCCGAGGGCGACCGCCGACACCTCTGCTTCCTCCGCCACCGTGTACGTGACGATGTCTGCTCCGTCCGGCGCGACGGCCTTGAGCGTGGGGATCGCCCTGAAGGCGCTGTGCCGGGTCCAGCCGGCTACCACGATCCGTTCTACCTCCGGCTCGACCCCGTTCAGATCCAGGGCGAGCCCGGCCGGGCCGAGCCGGACCGCGCCCGACGGGTGCGCGGGCTGACCGTGGAAGACCAGATCCGCATCACCGCGGACCCGGCCGGAGGAGTCCAGCAGCAACGCCGCCGTCTCCGCGTCGGCTGTGCCGATGCGCAGAACGACCGACGGCACCCAGTGACCGGTGGTCTTCGTTATGTGCTCCATGCGGCTCATCATGCGCCATGGATCACCAGGCCGTCGGTCGACCTCGACGACTGCCTGCACGAACTGCACCGCGTACGGCGAGGCATGCTCCTCACGCCGCAACTGCCCTACCGGAGCGCATGCACAACTGGTCTGGCTGAGGCGGCCGTTACGGCTGCCATGGGCCGGGTACGGCTTCGATCGATGCGGTCATGCGTCGCGATGGTTGCGGAACCACTGCGTCACTTCGTCGGCGTGGGTGTCCGGCGGGAAGACCGGGTAGAAGACGTGCTCGATGGTGGCACCGCGCAGTACGAGGGTCATGCGCCGGTACAACGTCTGTCCGTCGGCCTCGAACGTCGGGAGCTTCAGCGCGTCTGCGAGCGTGAGTCGGGGGTCGGAGAGCATGGGGTAGGGCAGATGCAGGCGGTCCACGAGCGCCTGCTGGTAGTCGGCCCGGTCCGAGGACAGGGCAAGGACGCGATCGACGCCCTCGGCGCGCAGCGCATCCAGGTTGTCGCGGAAGTTGCACGCCTCCTGGCTGCATCCGCGGGCGCCCGGGATGTCGTTCCACCCCTCCGGGATGTCGGCGGCCGGGTCTCCGGTCAGCGGGTAGAGGAAGAGCACCCAGCGGCCTTCGGAGACCGTGTCCAGGCGTATGCGGCTGCCGTCCGTGCCGGTGAACGACAGAGCGGGGAGCGTAAGGCCCGGAAGGTGGGCGGCGGCGCCGTCGTCCACCGGGGCCGGCAGACCGGAGGGCAGGGGGTCGGCCTTGGGCAGCATCTTGTCGGGCTCCTTCAGTGGTTGGGTGATGGAGGGGAAACCTCGCCGGGCCGCCGCGTCCCGGCGGCGGATCAGCTCTTCCCGGCTGTGGGCCAGCCGGGCGACGAGAAGGTCGAGCGCCTCGATCTTCTGCTGGTAGGCGGCCAGGGACTCCGCGCAGTGGTCGCCCTCCTCGTGGCCCGCGCGCAGGCAGGCGAGAAACGGCTTGGTCTCCATGGGAGTGAGGCCGAGCGCCCCAAGGCTGCGGATCTCCTCCGCCAGCCGGACGTCCTCCGCGGTGTAGTCGCGGTAGCCGTTGGCCGCACGGCCGGGGTGGAGCAGACCGCAATCCTCGTAATAGCGAAGCGCCTTGATCGTCACGCCGGCGGCCACGGCCGCCTCACCTGCACGCATGTGCACCTCCTCGTCGGAACAGAACGCTAAACCCGGCCCTTGGGGGACGGGTCAAGTGGCGAGGCACGGAAGCCCGCGCTCGCGCAGGTCGGCGTCATCCCCAGGCCGCCGCGCGGAACCCGTCCGGCAGCGTGCAGGCACGGGCCCGACGCGAGGCCGAGGAGGAGCGCGCCGAGGCCCAGCCGTTCAGCTACCCCCACCCGGAGCGGCGCTCCAACGTCCGGGCGACCCGGCACATCACTCGTGAGCAGGCGGACGCCGACAGCGTCCCGGGTGTCCCCGGCGGCTACGGCACCAGCGGGGGCGGCCAGCCGAGCCGATCAGCAGCGGCGCCGACGAGGCCGACCCCGACCAGCACTGATCCGACGAGCGGGGAGAGGCGCCGGGACCAGGGTGCGCCAGCCGTCCAGCCGTCCAGCCGTGCAGCCGTGCAGCCGTGCAGCCGTCCCGATGGTGGGTAGCGCGCACGCGCTCGGCGGCGCTGTCCGTCATCCGGTCAGACGCCCACGGGCCTTCCGGGTGGCGTGGCGCAGCAGGAGGCGGGGCGATCGACGTACCAGCAAGCCCGCCGCCAGGCCGATGGCGGCGCCCCCGGCGACATCGCTGGGGTAGTGGGCGCCGGAATGCACCCGCTCCACGGCCACGATGGCGGCCGGTATCGCGCAGACCGACGCCGCCCCGGGCCAGACGCCCGCAACCGCCACCGTGAAGCCCACGGCCGCCGCGGTGTGCCCGGAGGGGAAGGAGGAACTGTCCGGCCGATCCCGCACCGCATCGCGAGGGACGAGGTCCTCGGGCGGGCGGCGGCGGTCGTACAGCGGCTTGCACACGGCGTTGGAGACCAGCTCCGCCACCCCCATGCCGATGATCCCCGCCGCCGCGGCCGTCCGGCCCCGGCCGCCACCGACGGCGGACATGACCGCTGCCGCGGCCCACCACAACTTCGTATGCTCGGCCGCGGTTCGCGCTTTCGGCAGGACCCGGCGCGCCAAAGGCGACGTCCAATGCACCGCACGCCGCGTGAGGCGCCGGTCGAGTTCTCCCCACTCCGTCACGTCGGCCATGATCGCCTGTTTCCCGCTCGGGGCGCGCGCACACCCGACGTGCACGGACACATGGCGGTGGCGGTGACCGCGCTGACGTGGAAGGTACCGCTATCCCTCGCCGCTGTCCGGGCCCCTCTATGGCCCTGCTTCGCCACCGCACACGCAGGGGGACGCGGCGCCGATGGCGTGCCGCGGTGTCGTGACCCGTTCCGCTTCTGCAACCGCCGGGCTTGTCCCCGTGCTCCTCACGACCGGAGGCGGGCACCGCGGCACACAGGCCGTGTTCCCTCGCACCACCCACTCAAACGGGAGACCGCTCGTACGAGCGAGAGAGTGCTCAGAACGGCGGCGGCCACGGTGACGCCTCGGTGGCAGGGCTCCGGCCTGAAAGGGGCGGGCTAGAAGGGCGGCTGCCAGTCACCCCAATGCGTCCCGTGGCCAGGCGGGGGCCAAGTTTCCGGTTGACCCGCATAGGGCCACAGGCGGCCCACCCATTCGCATTCAGGGATTGCGCCTTCCCAGTCGTCGGTGCACCGATCGGCCCAACTCCGGCCCACCATGATCGGCCGGGTCGCCACGCCGCCGGGGACCTCCTGCACCCGCACCACCAGGCCAAGCCCGTTCACTCCCGGGTTTCCCCGCGGACCATAGGAAACATCGGCCACCCCGCACCTGTCGGCGTGCAAGAGGAACTCCTCCAGGTCGGCTGGAACGCAAGCCGTCAACTCCCTCCCCCACAGCGTCACCTGCGGTCCGTGAACCGCCTCGACCGCAACGCAGAACAACCGGCCGTCGATGAAGTAGCCGTACACGGCAGGCTCTTCACGACCCGCGCCGAACTCCACACCGAGGATCTCCCGCGATGAGGGGTCAGCCTGGAACCGACGCAGCTCGGACATGCCCGGCAGCACCGCGGCGACCTCGGTCACGCCCATGCCGAAGCACAGTGGCCCGACGCTTTCCAGGGGCATGAGCTCCCAGCCCAACCGCGCCGGCTCCTTTATGGCACCCCGACGTTCTCCTGCCGTCATCTCTCCGCCCGTCTCCGTCCAACACCGAGCCGCGACGGACACCGGTGTTCACCGTCACCCGGCATTACACCCATCTCAAGATCCTTCACGGAAGGCCCGATGGCGCCCCTTTGCCGGTCACGGCATGAGCCCGGTCTCGCGGCGGGAGGGCCGGGCCGACCGTGAGCGCCCGTGGGCCTGCCGCAGTACGGCAGACCCACGGGCGGTGCGGTCGGGTCTCAGCAGCCGTGGGCCCACCGGTGGGAGTCGCCGCGGTCGTTGGCCACGCCGTTCCAGTGGACCTCCTGGCCGGGTGCGAGGCAGATGGTCATGCCGCCGCCCTGCCAAGCGTCCTCGTAGACCTGCACGAAGGCCGGGACCCCCGGTCCCACGATGCCGTGGTTGGCCCAGGAGGAGTCGGCGTCGGCGATGTGGCCCTCCCACCAGCCGTCGTCACCGTGCCAGTTCGCCCGCTGGCCCTGGTAGTCGGCGTGTTCCCAGGCGCAGAAGTGGCCGGACGGGCAGTCGGCCGCGCCGGCCGGAGCGGCGGCGGCGAGGCTGCCGGTGAGGACGAGGAAGGCCGCGGCGGCGGAGGTGAGCAGCCTGCTGAGGGTCATGAGGGTGCGTTGCCTTTCCGTAGGGGGGTGGGGCGGTCGGCCAAGAGGCCGGCCGCGCGCCGCACTGCGCGGTCGCGCAGGCGGTCGTAGGTGGTGATGTCGTCGCGGTGCGCGGCGCGGACCTGTGCGAGCCGGGCCGGCTCCAGCCGCTCCCGCAGCGACTCGAGGCCGCTGGCGCGGACGCACGAGGTGTCATGGTCGGCGCAGGCGGCCCGGCGGGCGAGAGCGACCCGGTAGGCGGGGTCCTCGCGGAGTAGCGCCTGTGCCTCGGGGCGCAGGTTGTTGACGGTGACCTGAGCGTGGAACCAGCGTTCCTGGTCGCCGTAGAGGTGGCGGTGCGCTTCGGCCAGGCAGCCGTCGGTGTGGGCACGGACGGTGTAACCGGTGGCCAGCGTGATCGACAGCTCGGCAGGCCCGGTCCCGAACAGCACCTCTTGCCGTGGGGGCGGCCCGGCGGCGCCGCGAGCCTGCAGGCACTGGTTCACGAGGAGCTGCTCGGCGGTCGCGATCAGGTCACTGCGGCCCTGCTCCGAGGCAGGCAGTGCCGGTTCCGGCCGTGCCGTACAGGCCCCGGCGAGCAGCACCGTCAGCGTGGCGGCCACCACGGTCCGGCCCATGGCCCGCACCGAGGAAGCGTTGATCGTCACACCGCTTCAAACGATCACGCGGTGCCGAGGGCACGGCAGGTGCCCGGTGGAGCACGGACGTGGTGCGGCCAACTCGCCGACCTCGCCGACCTCGCCTCCCGGCCGGTAAGGCTGGAGCAGTGGCTTGGCCACGAGGCCCTCCGCGCCCAGGATTCGGTCGAGCGTCATCGAGCACGGTGCCCACGGCGGCCCGAGGGCGGTGGCTTCGGCGAACAGCGACTCGGGCCGATGGCGCCGGCGCTCGTACGGCCACGGCGTCAGATCGGTCCCGGAAGGTGGCGTACGTCGAACGCGACGACCTGAGCCGGGGCTACGCGGATCTCCTCGGCCACGGGACAGCTCGGCTTTCCACTCCGACGGCGGAAGCGGCTCTGTGAGGTGCTGCATGGCAGGCAGGCGTTGATTGAGGTCACCTGGTGGAGAGCCCTCCTCGACGGCGCCGGCGGGTCGCGCGGAAGCCGCACGTTCGCCGCCGGACGCGTCGTCCCCGGCAGGTCTACATGTCTCAGCTGGGCTCGCAGCCCTGAGGGTCAGTAGCTACGCCATCGATCCTGGTGCCCCATGCCCAGTTGGGGTCCCGGTCGCCGACCCAGATGCGCCGGTGGTAGCAGTGGCCTCCGGCGTGATCGATCGCATAGACGACCATGTCCGAGTTGGACTCGAAAGACCGCGCCCTGTCATGCAGGAAACCCGGTACATCCGCATAGCCCGACGGGCGGTAACACCATGATGCGCCTCGGTACCCGGGCTCCGTGTGGAAGCAGACCTCGCCGGCCGCGGCCTGCGCCGTCGGCGCTGCAACCAGCGGCACGGACACGGCCAGAGCGGCAGTGAACACTGCCACGGTGATGGAATGACGCATGAGTGAGCTCCCAAGGGTCGAGACAGCCAGACCATGATCCCAAGAAGTGCCGCCATAAAGGGCCCAAAGTCACCCTTAGAACGCATATCTCACCACTCCTTGGCCTCCGGAACTCCGCCCGGTTCGCGTAGCCACGCGCCGATAAGGCTCCCCGGATTCGCCGCAGGAGGAGCGGCGGCCGCAGTCGTCGATGCGATCGGCCGGCTGGAGTCAGGGGGCACGGAGACGCCGAACGGCAGGGCCGTATCCTGATGCAGGCGATGCCGATGCATCGCAGCCGCCCGTCGGAGCCGGGCGCCGCCCCACTTCGGGTGCCGGGTACCCGGCGAACGGACAGGAGTTGACCGGTGATCAGTCTGGCCGCAGTGGGGGGAGTGGCCCTGGTCGAACTGGGCATGGCCCTGACTCCGGGGCCGAACATGATCCACCTCGCCTCTCGCGCGATCACCCAAGGCCGCAGGGCGGGCCTGGTCAGCCTGAGCGGGACCGCCGTGGGATTCCTGTGCTACCTCCTGGCCGCGGCCGCGGGCCTGTCCGCGTTGTTCGCTGCAGTGCCGCTGGCGTTCACGGTGGTCAAGCTCGCCGGGGCCGCCTACCTGGCCTATATGGCCTGGGAGATGCTCAAGCCCGGTGGCCGCTCGCCCTTCGCCCCCGCCCAGGACCTGCCTCCGGTCTCTGACGCCCGCCTGTTCTCGATGGGGCTCCTGACCAACCTGCTCAACCCCAAGATCGCTCTCCTGTACGCCGCTCTTCTGCCCCAGTTCATGGAGCCGCAGGCGGGCCCGGACTGGGCGCAACTGCTCCAGCTCGGCGGTGTGCAGATCGTCGTGGGGCTCTCCGTGAACGCGGTGATCATGCTGGGCGCAGCACGGGTGTCGGGGTTTCTGGCCGCTCGGCCCCGCGTGATGACCGCTCAGCGGTTCGCATCGGGCGGCTTGCTCGGATTCTTCGCGCTGCGCACCGCCCTGTCCCGTACGCCTGTCTCGGCCTGAGCCATGCCCGCGCACCTGTACTGCCGGTCCTGCTGGGATCAGCCGAACACGTCGCGGAGATCGCCGACGCGGTCGTGAGTGATCTGGCTGTTCACGCCGAACCGGAGCTGATCGTCGCCGACGCAGCCGACGCAGCCGACGCAGCCGACGGCGCCGAAGCCGATCGCCAGAGTGAACCGTTGAGCGCGATATGGCGACCTGTCAGGCGGTCAGGCCGGTCAGCGAGAGGAATTCGGCGCGGGAGCGGGCGTCGTGGCGGAGTGTGCCGAGGAGGGTGGAGGTGAGGGTGCTGGAGCCGGTGGCCTGGACCCCGCGCAGGGTCATGCAGGTGTGTTCGGCTTCGATCACGACGCCGACGCCTTTTGGTTCGAGCTGAGTCTGGAGCCAGTCGGCGACCTGCTTGGTCAGGCGTTCTTGAACCTGTGGGCGGCAGGCGAAGTGTTCGACGACACGGGCGAGTTTGGACAGGCCGAGGATGCGGTGGCCGGGCAGGTAGCCGACGTGGGCGGTGCCGACGACGGGCAGCATGTGGTGCTCGCACACCGAGCGCACAGGGATGCCGCGCGCCAGGACCAGCTCGTCGTAACCCTCGTCGTTGGGGAAGGTCGTCAGGTCGAAGGGGCGCGGGCTGAACAGTTCGGCGTAGGCGCGGGCCATGCGGCCGGGCGTGTTGTGAAGGCTCTCGGTACCGGTGTCGATGCCGAGCGCATCGAGGAACTGGGCGGCGGCGCGTTCGGCTGCGGCCAGATCGACGCCGCCGGTGTCGTGGACGACGCGCAGCGGGGTGACAGAGGGCGTCGTGCTCTGGGGCGCGGGTATGGCGGCGAAGCTGGGGGAGAGGCCGGCCTCATCCACTGCCCTGTCCGGGGCCGGTGTGGCGAAGTCCATGACGTACTCCTCGTAGGTCGGCAAGGTCCTGCGGGCGGCAGGTGACGGCAAGTGGCGGCGGCAAGTGGCGGCGGTTTCAGGGGCGCCGCTCCCGCGTGGGCGGTGGGGAAGCCGGCTGCAGGCGGACGCAGCAGTGGCCGGGGCTGGGTTCCAGGTACGCCTGGAGCCCTTCTTCGTCGAGTCTCTCGAGCACACCGCGCAGCAGGTGGAGGTTCATGCCGCACACGGTCTGGGTGTGGTCGCGGGCGAGCGCGTGGAAGGGGCAGTTGCCCAGGACGATGGCGTCACCGTCGTGGCGGGGCTCGAACCCGTTGCCTTCCAGCAGGTCGAAGACTCCCGCCTGCTTCTGTGCGGCGAGCTGTCTGCCCAGCTCGTGTGCCTTGCGGTGCAGGACGGTCCGCACCGGTTCGCCCGTCGCCTCGGATTCCTCCAGGGCCTGGGCGAGGAGCCGCCCGGCGAGTTCGTAGTGCCGCTCCGGCAGGGTGACGCTGACCTGCTTGCCGGAGCGCTTGTACAGCTTGGCCGGTCGGCCGGCTCCCGGGCCGGTGCGTCCGCTGCGCCGCTCATAGACGACGTCGAGGAGTGATTCCTCGGCCAAGCGGTCCAGGTGGAAGGCCGCGGTCGGCCGGGCCAGGCCGAGGGCTTCGGCGGCTTCGTCGCGGCTGACCGGTCCCGGCTGGCGCACGACGTGGTCGTAGAGCCTCCTGCGGGTCGGCTCGTCGAGCGCGGCGACGGCGGAGACGTCGGCGCTGGGTGCTTCTTTCGGGTCGTCCACGAACACCAGTGTAAAACACACGGCCATTGACTAAAGAAGGTCCGCGGACTTCTATTGCTAGTAAGAGTTCTCGATAGAAGGAGGGCGTCATGTCGTCCCCGACCACCACCGACACGTCCGTCACCCCGCGGCGGGCCGCGCTGACGGACCCCGGCTACCAGGCGTTCGTCATCCTGCGCAGCGGCTTCACCGTGGCGCCGATCCTGTTCGGGCTGGACAAGTTCACGAACCTGCTCGTGGACTGGCCCGTCTACCTCGCGCCGTGGATCAACGACGTCGTCCCGGGCAGCGCCCAGGCGGCGATGTACGCCGTAGGCGTCATCGAGATCGTGGCCGGCCTCGCCGTCGCCCTGGTCCCGCGCTTCGGGGGCTGGCTGGTCGCCGGATGGCTCGCGGGCATCATCGTCAACCTGCTGACCATCCCCGGGCACTACGACATCGCGCTGCGCGACTTCGGCCTCCTGCTCGGCGCGGTGGCCCTGGCCCGGCTCGCCCAGCGCTACCACGGCAAGCGGCCGTCGCACTGACGGCAGCCGGCAGCCAGCAGCTGGCAGCCAGCGGCTGCAGAAGGCGGACAGGCGGGTGGGCGGGTGAGCCCCTCTGTCGTCCCACCCGCCATGGCCTGCCGCGGCAGCCGCGACAAGCTGCAGCCGCCGTCGGCACAGGTGCCCCGGAGAGCGCGTAGCGGCATCGCCCGAAAGGAGAAGGCCATGAGCGAGAATCTGGACCGGCTGGCCGCCGAAGGGGTCCCGCCGCTCGGACCAGGATCGGGGTGAGGCAGCCGCACCCTAGAGTCATGGAGCGTGCGGAGCGGGCGGGTAAGCAGCCCACGGAGGAAAGTCGTGTCATGGGAAGCATCAGTGGTCGGGCGGTAACAGGAACCGCCCCGGACCCGTCGGTGAGGTGCGTGCGCCGGGCCGGTTACGCTCCGCTGCGGGAGTACGCGGTGATCGGTGACGGCCGCACAGCCGCTCTGGTCGCCCGGGATGGGGCGGTGGACTGGCTGGGCCTGCCCGACCTGGATTCGCCCGCGGTGTTCGGCGCCGTACTGGACGCCGTCCGCGGCGGCCGGTTCACGCTCGCACCCTCTGTGCCCTACCGGACCGAGCGCCGCTACGTACCCGGCACCAACGTCCTGGAGACGACCTTCGTCACCGCCTACGGCACGGTGCGGGTCACCGACGCACTCACCCTCCACGACGACACGGCTCTCACCCCGATGCGGGAGCTTCTGCGACGCGTGGACGGCTTGTCCGGGTCCGTGCCCTTGGCCTGGAGCGTGCAGCCCCGCTTCGGCTACGGCACGCGCCGCACCCGGCTCGCCCGGCGCGACGGTGTCCTGGTGGCGACAGTCGGACGAGACGCACTTGCGGTCTGTGCCTGGGAGGCGGGCGAGCCCGTGTGCGACGGGGATGCCGTCAGCGGCCGCTTCGAGCTCGCCGCGGGCCGACGTGCACTGCTCGCGATGCCCTTCGCTCATCAGGAGCCCGTCGTCCTGCCCGCCCGCTCGGAGTGCGAGGCGCGCCTGGAGGCCACGTGTACGGCTTGGCAGAGCTGGGCGCACGACCGCCTGTACACCGGGCGGTGGCAACAGGCGGTGATGCGCAGCCTTCTGGTGCTGAAGCTGCTGGTCTACGCCCCTTCCGGGGCGGTCGCGGCGGCAGTGACGACCTCGCTGCCGGAGGAGATCGGCGGCGCCCGCAACTGGGACTACCGCTTCTCCTGGGTGCGCGATGCCGCCTTCACCCTGGCCGCCTTCCTGCGGCTCGGCTGCCCGGCGGAGGCACACGCCTACTTCTGGTGGCTGATGCACGCCTCCCAGCTCACGCACCCGGCCCTGAACGTGCTGTACCGGCTGGACGGCGGCCACCGCACCACGGAGAAGACCCTGCCCTGGGAGGGCTACCGCGGCTCGGGGCCCGTCCGTGTCGGCAATGCCGCCGTGGGCCAGGTCCAGCTGGATACGTACGGCGAGCTGATGCAAACCGCCTGGCTCTACGCGCAGGCCACGGGAGGGCTGGATGCGGACGTCGCACGCCGCCTGGCGGAGCTCGCCGACCTCGTCTGCACCGCCTGGCGGCAGCCGGATGCGGGCATCTGGGAGGTCCGCAGCACGCCCCGGCACTTCACCCAGTCGAAGATGATGTGCTGGGTGGCACTCGACCGCGCCGCCGACCTCGCCGAACGCGGCCTGGTCCCCGACCGGCATCTGCCCCGCTGGCATGGCGCACGCGACGCGATCGCCGCGTTCATCGAGACCCGCTGCTTCTCGCACCGCCGCAACTGCTACGTTCGCGCCGCCGACGGAGACGACCTGGACGCCGCCGTCCTGCTGGGCCACCTCTACGGATACGGCGGCGACCATCACCGCATGCGGGCCACGATCACCACTCTGGCCGGCCGGTTGGGGCACGGACCGTACGTCGACCGGTACGCGGGGGAAGACGGACTCGCGGGCGGCGAAGGCGCCTTCCTCGCCTGCTCCTTCTGGCTCGCCGAAGCCCTCGCCCGTACCGGCCGCCTCCCGCAGGCCATCGACCTCATGGACGAGCTGACCGGCCTCGCCAACGACGTCGGCCTCTACAGCGAGGAAATCGACCCCGCCACCGGCGACTTCCTGGGAAACCTGCCCCAGGGCCTCAGCCACCTGGCACTGATCAGCGCCGCCTGCGCCATCACCGACGCGAGCAAGGACACGGCACGGTGAACGCGTGGGGAACCGCAGCAGGCGCCTTCGTCGGCACCCTCGCGCTGACGACCGCACTGCGCGCCGCCAGCGAACTGCGCTTGACCCGCATGGACTTGCCGTTCCTCCTCGGCACGGCCGTGACCGTCAACCGCACCCGCGCCAAGGCCATCGGCTACCTGATGCACTTCCTCAACGGCCAGGTCTTCGCCTTCGTCTACTTCGCCGTCTTCGTGGCCATCGACCGGACAGGCTGGTGGCTCGGTGCCCTGTTCGGGCTCGCCCACGGCCTGTTCGCCGGCACCGCACTGGTCAACATCCTGCTGCCCCTCGTCCACCCGCGCATGGGCAGCCCGCTGACCAGTGCCCCACAGACAGCGCTGCTGGAACCGCCGGGCTTTCTGATGCTCAACTACGGACCGAGCACGCCCCTGGTCACCGTCTTCGCCCACATCGGCTACGGCGCGATCGTCGGAGGCTTCACCTCACTGGACGCCTGACGGGCACCTCACCGCCCAGGGCCGACATCCGCAAGCGCGGCTCCCAGCCGGCGTGCACCCTCGGTCAGTTCGGCGTGATCGGCCGTCGCGGCGAACCCGATACGCAGGTGAGCCGCCGGCGGCTCGGTGGCGAAGTAGCGACTGCCGGCGCTCACGGCGACGCCGCGTTGCCGGGCGGCGCCCGTGAGGACCGTGTCGTCCACGCCCGACGGCAGGCGAACCCACAGGTGCAGTCCGCCCGTAGGCAAGCCGGCCAAGGTGGCGCCGGGTACCTCCTGTGCGACCGCCGCGGCCAGCACGGCGCTCCGCTCCCGCAGGGCCGTACCGAGAGCGCGGACGTGCCGGTCCCAGGAGGGGGAGCTGAGCACTTCCAGCGCGGCTTCCTGGAGCGGGCGCGTGACGAAGAAGTCGTCGACCAGGCGCACCGCCCGCATGCGCTCCATGACCGGCCCGCGGGCCACCAGCGCCCCGATCCGCAGGCTCGGTGCGGCGGGCTTGGTGAGGGAGGTGACGTGGACGACCGTGCCGTCGCGGTCGTCGGCGACCAGCGGCCGCGGCACGGCGCCGCCGTGCCCCAGGTGCCGTGCGAAGTCGTCCTCGAGCACGAACGCGCCCGAGGCGCGCGCCACATCGAGGATCTGGCGGCGCCGTTCGGGCGCGAGCACGGTGCCGGTCGGGTTCTGGTAGGTCGGCTGGCAGTACAGCAGTCGCGCGCCCGTCATCGCGAACGCGTCGGCCAGCATGTCGGGCCGCAGTCCGTCGGCGTCGAGCGGTACCGGAACGGGCCGCAGCCCCGCGGCGCGAGCGGCGGCCAGGGCCCGGGGATAGGTGGGGGACTCGACCAGGACCGGGCTGCCGGGCCCGGCGATGGCCCGGAATGCGATCGACAGGGCGCTCTGCCCGCCGGCGGTGACCAGCACGTCCTCCGGCGCCACGCTGCCGCCGATGATCCGGGCGAACACGGTGCGCAGCGCCATCAGGCCGCCGGCCGGGGCGCGGTCCCAGGCGTCCGGGCGGCGTGCCGCTCGCGCCAGCGCCGCGCTCAGGGCCCGGGTGGGCTGGAGCGAGCGGTGCACGTAGCCGCCGTCCATCGTGATCGTCCCGGCCGGCGGCGGACCGAGCGGGTCGGCGATCAGGTGGGTGTCGACGGCGCGGTCGGTGAGGGCGACCGTCTGCCAGGACGTGTCGGTGGCACCGGCTCCGTCGTGGAGCCGGGTGCGCTGCGCCACGTACGTCCCGCTGCCGGGACGGGTCACCACCATGCCCTCAGCGGCCAGCGCGGCGATGGCCCGCGCCACGGTCGCAGGACCGACCCGGTACTCCTTGGTCAGCTCCCTGCTGCTCGGCAGCCGGTCGCCGGGCGACAGCCGGGAGAGCAGCGCGCGGAGGCTGTCGGCCAACTCGCCAGAAGTGCTACTGTCGTTCATGAGAGATAACAGTAGCGCTTTCGGTCCTGGTCGGGAAGCACTTCGGCTGGACGTCGCCGCCCTGCGGGCCGACACCCCGGGGTGCCGCCAGGTCATCCACTTCAACAACGCGGGCTGCGGACTGCTGGCGGCCCCGGTGCTCGACGCGATGGTCGGCCATCTGAACCTCGAGGCACGGATCGGTGGTTACGAGGCCTCGGCCGCCCAGGCCGCCGAAGTCCGCGCGTTCTACACGGAGATCGCCGCCCTCATCAACACCACGCCCGACAACATCGCCTTCGCGGGCAGCGCCACCCACGCCTACGCCAACGCCCTGTCGTCGATCCCGTTCGAAGCCGACGACGTCATCCTCACCACTCGCGACGACTTCGTCTCCAACCAGATCGCCTTCCTGTCCCTGCGCAAGCGATTCGGCGTACGCATCGTCCACGCGCCCAACACCGCCGAGGGCGGGGTCGACGTGGAGGCGATGGCCGCGCTGATGCGGACCCACCGCCCCCGCCTGGTGTCCGCCACCCATGTCCCCACCAACTCGGGCCTCGTCTCGCCCGTCGCGGAGATCGGCCGCCACTGCCGGGAGCTGGACCTGCTCTACCTCGTCGACGCCTGCCAGTCGGTGGGCCAGTTCGTCATCGACGTGGAGGAGATCGGCTGCGACCTCCTCACCGCCACCTGCCGCAAGTTCCTCCGCGGCCCACGCGGCTCCGGATTCCTGTACGTATCCGATCGCGTCCTGCGTGCCGGCTACGAACCGCTGTTCATCGACATGCACGGGGCCCGCTGGACCGAACCGGGCGGCTACGAGCCCGTAGCGACGGCGGCCCGGTTCGAGGAGTGGGAGTTCCCGTACGCCACGGTGCTCGGCAGCGCTGCCGCCGCGCGCTATGCCCGCACGGTCGGCATCGAGGCCGTCGAGCAGCGCACCCCGGCGCTCGCGGCCCGGCTCCGCGACCGGCTCGCACCGATCCCGGGGGTGCGTGTGCTCGACCGCGGCCCGCGCCTCGCCGCGCTCGTCACCTTCGAGGTAGCGGGCTGGCAGCCGCAGCCGTTCAAGGCGGCCATGGACGCCCGAGGCATCAACTCGGCGCTCAGCTTCCGCGAGTTCGCACAGTTCGACTTCGGGGACAAGGACGTCGACTGGTGCCTGCGCCTGTCGCCGCACTACTACAACACCGAGGAGGAGGTGGACCACGTGGCGGACGCGGTCGCGGACCTCGCCGGCCAAGGACGGCGATGACCGCCACACAGACACGCACCGAGGAGCCGTCTACGGGGAGCCTCTGGCGCAACGGCGACTTCCTCAAGTTCTGGCTCGGCGAGACCCTCTCGCTCCTCGGCACGCAGGTCACGAACCTCGCGCTGCCGCTCACCGCCATCATCGCGTTCAACGCCACCGACGAGCAGGTCGGCATCCTGCGGTTCCTGCAGCTCGTCCCGTACCTCGGGCTTGCCCTGGTGTTCGGGGTGTGGGTGGACCGGGCCCGACGGCGGCGGATCATGCTCGGCGCCAACCTCGTCCGGATGATCCTGCTGGCTCTCGTCCCCGTCCTGTACTGGACGGACGTGCTCAGCATGGGATCGCTGCTGGTGATCGCCTGCGCAGTCGGCGTCGCCTCGGTCCTGTTCGACGTGAGCTGGATGTCGTACGTACCCACCCTGGTACGCGACCCCAAGCACTATGTGGAAGCCGGCGCGAAGATGGGGATGAGCTCATCGGCGGCCGATGTGGCAGGGCCCGGGCTCGCGGGCGTCCTGGTCGGTGCCCTGGCTGCGCCCGTGGCGCTGATCGTCGACGCCTTCTCCTATCTGGCGTCCCTGATCTCGCTGCTGCTCATCCGCACGCCCGAGCCCCGTCCCGCACCGCCCGCGGCAAGACGGCACCTGCCCACCGAACTCCGGGACGGCCTGCGCCTGGTACTGAAGAACCCGGTCCTGCGGTCGCTGGCCCTGATCGGGTTCTGCTGCAACCTCTCCATGATCTCCGTATGGACGATCTTCCTGCTCTACGGAACCCGCGATCTGCACCTGGACTCGACGACCCTCGGCGGCATCTTCGCCACGGCCTCCGTGGGCGGCCTGATCGGCGCGGCGATCTCCCGCAGGGTCATCCGGCGCTTCCGGCTCGGTCTCGTCTACCTCGTCGCCCAGTCGGCCCTCCTCGTCGGCCCGGCGCTGATCGTGCTGGCCACCGGCCCCCGGCCGGTGATGGTGGGGATGTTCGTCCTCTCCTTCTTCAGCACCTACCTCGGGCTCGGCGTCGCCGGCGTCGTCATCGTCAGCCTGCGCCAGGCCAGTACCCCGCAGTCGATGATGGGCCGGATGACGGCGGTCTTCCGCACTTTGCTGTTCGGCGGCGGCGCACTCGGTGGCCTGTTCGCGGGCCTGCTGTCCGGCTGGATCGGCGCTCGGGGGGCATTGACCGTGGCGGCGATCGGCTCCGCCACCGTGCTGATCGCGCTCGTCCTGTCCCCGGTGAGCCGACTACGCGCCCTGCCACCGGCGCCGGAAGAACCCGTCCCGGCGGCAACGGGCGGGCAGGCCGCCGACTGAAACGGCGAACGTTGCCGGGCCCCCACCGCGAACGGTGGGGGCCCTTGCCCCCAGTGCAGTTCGGGCATGTGGTCGAAGGTCATGCCGTAGGCCGGCGGGCGCTGGGACGCTGTGTTCAGGCGTCGAGGACGACCAGGGCCGCGATCGCCGGGCCGAACGCGCCGCCGAGTTGGTAGCCCAGGTTGAACAGGCCGATCGCCGTGGAGCGTTGGGGGGCGGGCGCGGCTTGGGTGGCGAGCACCGCCAGCGTGGCCTGGCCCGCGCTCGTCGTGAACACGGCCAGCGTCGCGACGGGCAGGAGCAGCGACGGCCAGGGGGTCAGCAGCGCGGTGAGCGGCGCCAGGGCTCCGGTCGTGAGCAGGACGGCCAGGACGCGGGGGTGGCCCAGTCGGGCCGCGGCCACGGCCAGCGCCATGGAGAGCGCGGAGCCGGCGAGGAGGGCGACCAGTTGGCCGGTGCCGATCGTGGAGGTAGACCAGTCGGTGCGGTCGTGCAACAGCTGCGGAACGGTGAAGAGGAGTGTGAAGTACGAGGTCGCGAAGGTGCAGGCGAGCAGGGTGGAGAGGACGAACGTCCTGGTGCGCAGCAGGGACAGGGGGACGAAGCCGGTGGGGTTGGACCGGATGTGCAGCGCCAGCAGCGCGCCCGCCATCAGGGAGGCGGTCACCGCCGGGAGCGGGAAGCGCGGGATGAGGACGAGGGCCGTGGCCATCAGGACCAGCAGGGCGGCGCCCCGGCCGTCGAACGGGGTGCTCTGCCGTGGCGGGGCCAGGTCGGCGCGGCGGGCGACCGCCGGGAGGACGAGGAGCGCGACCGCCCCGACGGCGAGGGAGACCCGCCAGGAAGCAGTGCCCGCGATCACCGAGCCGAGCAGGGGCCCGACCGCGCCGAGCGTGCCGAAGCCCGCCGTGATCACGCCCATCCGGCGTACCGTGCCCGCCAGACTCATCGCCGCGGTGACCAGACCGGCGCCGCCCACCGCCTGTGCCGCCCGGCCGGCCATGGCCAGCGGAAGCCAGGGCGCGGCGGCGACGACCGCGGTGCCGGCCGCGACCAGGGCCGCGCTGAGCCGGAGGGTGGCGCCCAGGCCGCGGCGGCGCAGCAGTCCCGCCATCAAGGGGGTGCCGACGGCGACGGCCCAGGCGAACGCCGTGACGAGCCAGGTCGCCGTGGCGGTGCGGACGCCGAACGAATCAGCCATGTCGGGAAGGATCATGACCGGGCTGTTGGCGCTGGCGGCGAGTGGGGTGGCCAGTAACGCGAGCCACAGGGCGGGTACGGGACGTGGCCCCGGTTGCGGAGCGGTGGCGGGGAGCGGACGGGTGCGGTCGAGCAGGGACATGGCGGACTCCGCGGCAGGGGTGGGTGAGAGCGGGGGCGGGGCGGGAGGTCGATGCGTGCGCGGCGCGGGGCTCAGACGGTGGTGACGACTTCGTCGTAGGAGAGTCGCGGCGAGCGCGGGAACCAGGGGTTCTCGCCGGGGCGGCCGATGTTGACGACCATCAGGGGGGTGTGGTCGTCGTCCAGGAACTCCTTCTGTACGCCGGGGAAGTCGAAGCCGGTCATCGGCCCGGCCGCCAGGCCGGCGGCGCGCACGCCGAGGATGAAGTAGGCGGCCTGGAGCGTCGCGTTGAGCAGGGCGGCCTCCTCGCGGACCGGGCGCTCGGCGAACAGCACGTCCTTGGCCTGCGGGAAGTGCGGCAGCAGCGCGGGAAGTTCTTCGTGGAACTCGTGGTCGGCCGCGAGGATCGCGACAAGCGGGGCGGCGGCGGTCTTCTGCCGGTTGCCGTCGGCCATGTACGGAAGGAGCCGCTCGCGCGCCTCGTGCGAGCGGATCAGAACGATGCGCAGGGGAGACAGGTTGTAGGCGGTGGGGGCGTACTTGACGAGGTCGTAGATCGCCTGGACCTGTTCGTCGGTCACCGGCTCTGTGGTGAAGGTGTTGGCGGTGCGGGCCTCGCGGAAGAGGAGGTCCTGGGCGAGGGGGTGGAGGACGAGCTCGGACATGGGGTGCTCCTGTCGTTCAGCCTTGATAATCTCAACGTTGAGATAAAAGCAGCCCGACTCTCTCAACGTCAAGTGTCTTAACGTTGAGAAGGTGTCCATTGAGAGGAGTGCGGCGATGAGTGACGCCGTGGACGCGATCATCAGCCAGTGGATCAAGGAGCGCCCCGATGTGGCGCAGGATCTGTGGCCCGTGCAGCTGTTCGCCCGGATCCAGCGCCTGGCCCGGGTGGTCGAGAAGTCCGCCAAGGCCGCAGCCGCCGCTCACGGCGTGGAATACGGCGAGTTCGACGTGCTCACCACGCTCCAGCGCTCAGGCCCGCCCTACGCCCTCACCGCCGGCGCCCTCCTCAAGGCATCCATGGTGACCTCCGGCGCGATCACCAACCGCATCGACCGGATGGAAGCCAAGAACCTCGTCGAGCGGATCCGCGACGGAGCGGACCGGCGCACCGTCAAAATCCGCCTTACCGACCACGGCCACGAAGTCACCCGAGCCGCCTTCGCCGACCACCTCGCCAACTACAGCCGGCTCCTCGCCGACATGGACCGCGACCTGATCGAACGGACAGGCGACGGCCTGCGCCAGGTGCTGGAAGCCCTCGGCGACACCGACATCGAGTGACCCGAGCTCGGCCGCGACCGAGGCCGGACGGTGCGACCAGCCGGCAGACCGTGGCGGAAGGCGCCGCGGCGCGCGGACGCCCCGCTCACGGATGCAGCCCAGGTGCGGGCCGCTCCAACGACTGGGAAGCCGCCGCTTCCACTGGCCGATCCCCAACTCACACTTCGCCGCGGGCCAGGCCGCCTTGGAGAGGATCGCCACGGAAGCGCTCATCGGCGGCCTGTCAGTACCCACCGGCAGCATGGAGACGGAAGCGGAAATCAGGAGGGGCATGTGAAGTGCTGGCTCATGGTCACCGGCGACAAGTCGGCTCCCGCCGGGGCAGCACGCGACCTGGAGGCGTGGGACCCCTCCTTGTCCACGGTCACCGGTCGCGATGTCGAGGTGGGTGATCCCGTCCTCGTGTGGCGCGGTGGCCGCGGCGGCGGAGTGGTTGCGCTAGGCGAAATCGCCAGCACCAGCGTGGTTCCCCCGAGCGACTTCCTGAGTCTCGTCAGATCGCGGCGAGACGAAGACGGTTCGGTTTCAGCCCTTACGCGAGCCGTACTCAACCTTGGGAAGCTCCTGCTGGCCACGCCGATCCCGGCCGACAAACTGCGCGCAGCGGGCCTCGCACGAGTCGTGCAGCGGGCACGATCGGCCGGACGCGACCACGAACTCGCGCCTGTCGAGCTGACTGAGAAGCAGTGGCGTGAGGTACTCCAACTTGCCGAGGACGCGGAGACACCCACCAACTGGCCGGCCGCGTGGAACATCTCCCCTGGTTCTGTCGTGCGACGTGCCAAGCTGCATGAGGTCTACGGTGGCAACCCGAGGTGCACTGTCGGCTCCAGCGCGAAGACACCGAACGCACTCCTCTTTGTCGACAGCAGCCGTCCGGGTGAGCTGGCGCCGCGATGGAATGGGTCCGTGCTACTGGCTCCCGGGCAGGGGCAGTGGGGCGAAGAAATCTCGCTGGAGAATCTGGCGGTGCTCGCGCATCTGCAGCGTGGCGTACCGGTACGGCTCTTCCTGGTGCGAGGGGTTGACTGCCTGTACGTCGGCGAGTTCGGCATCGATCTCAAGCAGCCCATAGAGCGCTGGGTAGTAACGGGTAAGCGGGAACGTCAAGTTCTTGACCGTGTGTTGCGTTGGGACGTTCGGGCTCCGATTTTCCGGCTTCGCCTGCTCAATGGCGCACGTGCTCTCCTGGATGACACCGACCCGTTTCGGCAAGCTCCTCGCATGAGGATCACTCTGCACCCAACGAGTAATCAACCGGTGGCCGCAGCGATTCGCGGGCTGCTAGCCGTAATGGAGAGTGATCCCACCATCTGTGCCTCGCTGGGCAGGCTCAGCGAGGCACAGATGGTCGCAACTTTGGCTCAACGTGCTAGGCGGCAGGCAGACCTGGCCGAGCTCCGTGCAGCGGTCGACGACCCCGCTACCAGCGAGGGCGACCTGCAGAAGCTCGTGCAGCGCATGACGTGGATTTTCGGCGGCGAATTCCTGCCGGGCACCGCCCGTCGCAACCTCACTCTGAGGGACCAGCTTGACCTGACTCTGCTCCGGCCCGACGGCACTCTGCACGGCGTCGAGCTCAAGAAGGCCAATATTGACCGCCTCGTGACCGGGCAGCGCAACCACTTGATCGTGGGACATGAGATCAACAAGGCCGTGGGCCAGGCCATGAACTACCTACGGGAACTCGATGAGAAGCGCTCTCAGCTCCTGGTCGACCTGGACATCGACGCCCGCCGCGCCTCGATGACTGTGGTAATTGGGCACAGTGCGTTCGTCACCAATGGCGCCGGTCCTGCGCAGATCGACGAGACCCTGCGCACGTACAACGCCCACCTCACCCGGGTGAGCGTCACCACGTACGACCGCCTGATCGGGAACGCGCAGCGAACGCTTGACCTGACGACGGCCCCAGGCGCTTAGAGGTTGCGACAGCGATGGCAGGCTCTCGACTGGTGGCCAGGACCTCGGGTACCCACACTCGCGATAGCGGGAGGCTAGGTCGGTGCGTCGGCACCCAGCCGGGCGCGCCGCGTGCGATTCCGTCGGTGAGCGATGAGCGGCAGGACAGACCCGATCAATGCCACAACGGCGGCGGCGACCCAGTGCCGCGTCTGCTGGCCCATGAGCAGGCACGAGACGACCCCGAACCAGGCGCCCGCGGCCGGGACCAGGGCCGCGTGCCGACCGGCGGTCGTATCGGTGAGGGAGGCCACGCTGAAGTAGGCGACGATGAATCCGGCAAACACGCCGAGTGCGTACCACCCGCCACCGTCGGGGAGGTTGTAGCCCCTGAGGTTTCGCTCCAGTCCCAGGTCAACGGCCCCGGCGACTCCCCAGAAGAACGCGCTGGAAGCCACCACGCCCAGAGCGACGCGCCGCGCCGTATTCGTCATGCCGGGATCGTATGAGTGACGAGTGGAGTTCGGCCAGGGCGTTGTTACGGGCGGCTGGTCAGCGCCACCGGGTAGACAACTTCAAGAAAATCTCCAGCTGGGCCGCCATCCTGTTCGCCCCGACGCTGGTCGGGACCATCTACGGCATGAACTTCGACCGCATGCCGGAGCTGCACTGGGTGTACGGGTATCCGTTCGCGATCCTGCTGATGGCAGGGGTGTGTACGAGCCTGTACTTCATCTTCAAGCGGCGGGACTGGCTGTAGAAGTCGGGCCAGACACACTGATAAAATTCGCACCCGCGAACACCGTGGAACGGTCCTTCCAGCCCTCTGGGGAGAATGCGCCGCGCGGCTGCTCAAGGCGCTTTTCCCGCGCCGCCCCTGTTCTACGTCTCCCGGCGCAGCCACCCTCATCGGCACATGGCTACGCAACGTAGGAGTTGGTTCATCGCGGCGGTGATCAAGGCGGTCACGATAGGGCCGCCGAAGAGCCGCAGCAGGAGCAGCTTCCGAGGACGTCCGACTCAGCCGGTCGGCCGCATGGCCGGGTGACACTTCGGCGAGCAAAATGGACGTGAGAGGCCTGGCCGCCGCGAGTGGTGCCGTCGGCTGTCGTGTGTGCGCGGGAAAGGGCGCCGAGTGTCACCGAATCCACCGGGGGAAGAGCAGGGCCCCGGGCCTCTGTGGTCGGAGCCGGGAACCCTGCTGGAGCACGTCGCCGTTGCGGTGCTGGGGATGGATGACGAGGACCGGATCTGCTACTGGGGACCCGGTGCGCGGCGGCTTTTCGGATACGAGGCCACGGACGTCCTGACCAAGCCCGCCGCCGCCCTCTTCCCCGCCGCCCCCGTGGACGGGACCAGCGCGGCACGGCAACTCGCGGAACGCGGCCGCAGCCTCGGCTACTGGCGGGTAAGGATGCCCGCTCTGCACCAGGACGGCACGATCTTCGACTGCGGATTCCGGGTCTTTCCGGTGACGGACCACACAGGCCGCTCCGTGATCGTCGCTCTGGCCAGCAGGGGCGACGAACTCGACCGTGTGAAGACCAACCTCGCGTTCCTGGACGCCCTGTTCGAGACGTGCCCGATCGGCCTCGTCATGCTCGACGAAGAACTCCGTTACGTACACCTCAACCAGGCTCTCGCTGACATGGACGGGATCCCGATCGCGGACCACATCGGGCGCCGCATGGAAGACTTCGTGATCACCTCCGACGGGGACGCCTATCAGCGCATGCTGCGCGCGGTCGCCGACGAGGGACGGCCCGTCGTGAGCGCGCTGGTCGTGCTTCGCACGCCGGGGCGACCGGACAGGGACCAGGTGCGCTCGGTGAGCTTCTTCCCCTTGAGTCAGGCCGGCGATACACGACCGGGACTGGGCGGCCTCCTCGTGGACGTCACCGACCGTGAGCAGGCCATCGTGGAGGCGGCGGCCGGACGGCAACGGCTGGCCATGCTGGACCGTGCCACGGCCCGCATCGGCACCACGCTGGACGTGGACGTCACCGCCCGTGAGCTGGTCGAAGCGGCTGTTCCCGAATTCGCCGACGCCTCCGTCGTGGAGATCGTGGAGTGGATGGACGAGCCCGAGGTGTTCGACCCGGACAAGCCCTTGGTCACGCGCCGGATCGCGTCCGGCACGAATCTGCCGCCCCCCGCTCCCGAACTCGTCGGCGGAGTGGAGCGCGTGACGTACCCGCCGGGCTCCACGATCCACGAGATGGTGTCGACGGGCCTGCCCATATGCGTCCCCGTGGACGAGGAGTTCACGACACGGACGGTCATCCATCAGGCCCGCAGCCAGTTGCTGATCAACAGCGGTTTGACCAACCTCCTCATCGCGCCCCTCATCGCCCGGGGCACGGTCCAGGGAATCACCATGTTCGGCCGCTCCGCCGCCCGCCCGGTCTTCACCGAGCAGGACCTCAGCCTGGCCGGCGAACTCGCCTCGCGCGCCGCCCTATGCCTGGACAACGCCCGCCTCTACAGCCAGGTCCAGGAGATCGCGCTCACCTTCCAGCGTGCGCTGCTGCCCACCGCCCTGGCGACCAGCCCCTCATTGCGCATCGCCCACCGCTACCTGCCCGGCAGCCACCTTACGGAGGTCGGCGGTGACTGGTACGACGTGATCGACCTGCCGGGCAGCCGGGTCGCTCTCGTGGTCGGCGACGTCATGGGACACGGCGTGCCGGCGGCCGCGGCGATGGGCAGGCTCCGGATCACCACCAAGGCCCTGGCGCGCCAGAACCTGGAACCCGACGACCTCCTCATGGAGCTCGACGCCTGCGCCCAGGAGGCGGGGATCGAGTTGGCCACCTGCCTGTACATCAGCTACGACCCCGAGACGGGTCGAGCCCGCATCGCGAACGCCGGCCACCCCCCGCCTCTCCTCCGCGAACCGAACGGCACGGTGAGGGCCATCGACAACGTGTCGGGCGTTCCCCTCGGCGTCGGCGGCTTCCGCTTCGACACACTCGAGATCGAACTCCAGAAGGGCGACACCCTGGCCCTCTACACCGACGGCCTCATCGAGGCTCGCGGCAAGGACATCGACCAGGGCATCGGGGCACTCCGCACCGAACTGGCCGGAGCCACCGGCACGTTGGAGGAGACGGCAGACGACATCCTCGCGCACCTGCTGCCGGCCACCCCCACTGACGACACCGTGCTCGTCCTCGCCCGGATCAGCCCGCCGAAAGGACCGTAGGCAGGACCACGTGGGCGGGGGCATCGCCTGTCCCCCGCCCACGCGTCGGCGAAGGCTTAGCCCTGGGGTCTGACGGCGAAGCGCGCCAAGGCCGACCAGTGCTCGGGAGAGAACCGCAGCGCCGGGCCTGCGCTGTTCGGGGCATCACCGAGCGGCAAATTACATGGTCACAATCCGTTTTTGCCACCGCCGGATCCGGCAGCACGACGCGTGATCAACAGCAGGTGCACCATGCCAACCTGTTGACGCACGCATTTGTTTTGGAGCCGGAGGTACACCGCCCGTGGCGGCGAACAGCGATCCCACCGTCAGCGGGCGGCGTCTGGGAGCGGAGCTGCGCCGGCTCCGTTTGGCCAGCGGCCTGACCGGCACGCAGGTAGCGGCGCATCTGCTGATCTCCCAGGCCAAGGTCAGTCACATGGAAACCGACCGCCGTGCCGTCAGCCCCCGCGACGTGCGCGACCTGTGCAGGTTGTACGGCGTCACCGACCAGGATGTCGTCGACTCCTTGCCGGCCTTGGCCAGGGAATCGAGCCGGCAGGGCTGGTGGCACTCCTACGGCGACATCCCCCACAGCCTGTATGTCGGCCTGGAGACAGAGGCCGCCTCCATCCGCGGCTACGAGTCCATGATGATTGCCGACCTCTTGCAGACGCCCGCCTACGCGGCCGCGGTCATCGAGGAAACGATCCCCCTGCTCACCGTCGAGCAAGCCGCCGCGCGTCTGAAGGTGCGGCTTCGCCGACAGCACCGGATCTACGGCCCCGCCCGCCCCTTGCGTCTGTGGGGCGTCCTGGACGAATCAACCCTGCACGGCATCGTCGGCAGCCGGGAGATCATGCGTGAGCAACTGAGGCACCTGCACGCACTCAGCACCGAGCCCCACATCAACGTCCAGGTCCTCCCCCACACCGTGGGCGCACATCCCGGCCTCACGGGACAGTTCACCCTCCTGCAGTTCCCCGACAGCCGCCAGGCAGTGTGGTGTACCTGGAGAGGTACACCAGCGACCTCTACCTGGAAAAACCGGCCGACGTGCAGCAGTACAGCCTGATGTACGCCCACCTGCAGACCAGGCCCTCAGCCCGGACGACACCCGGCACTTCATCACCGACACCATCAGGCTGTACCCGTCCCGGTGACTGATCAGGCGGGACGGTGACGCCCTCGCCGCCAACAGTGCGGGGCCGGGCTCCGGCCGTACTGGGTCGATGCCCTCACGGCCACTCAGCCGATGGGGTCGTACTTCCCACCCCGTCGCACCTAGGCCCCAAGGCCATAGCAGCTGAACGGCGCAGCCGCACAGTGATTGCGGTCTGTCCCAGCAATTGCCGCAGCAGCAGCGCTTTCCCGACGGTCTTCTTCTCCTCCTCGCCCGCGTCCGCGTCAAGGCTGTCGAGCATCCACTCGAACGCGCGCTCCCACTCGTCAACGAGCTCGTCCTCAAACCGCGCCAGCTCTGCCGCGCCGATGAGGTCCTCTTCCAGCCGGCGCACCGAGTGGTTGTAGGCGCGGTAGTAAAAGCTGTCCCGTAACTATCGATGCAGCGGTGTCGATCGACGGCACGGCCCCCGGCCGTGGCGATTGTCGTGTCATACGGTCATGGCGCTGCCGGCCAGAGTTTCAGAGGGCGTTGAGGTTCATTGCGGAGGCGATGGCGTGGAACCCGGCTTCGTTGGGGTGCAGGCCGTCTTGGAAAACGTAGCCGGGGCGCGGCAGGGCGGGGTCGGCGGGGTGGGCGAGAGCACGGTCGACGTCGAGGACGGAGTCGTACGCGCCGCTGGTGCGAATCCAGTGGTTGACAGCGGCCCGGACCTTCTCGCCCCGCTCGCTGTAGAAGGGGAAGAGGGCGCCCTTCATGGGCAGGATGGTCGCGCCCACGACCTTGACACCGCGGGCGTGGGCGGCGCGGATCAGCTCTTTATGGGCCTTGATGATCTGGTGCGCGGTCACGTGGGGTGCGGGGCCCATGCAGGAGTCGCCCATCTCGGGGGCGCCGATGTCGTTGCCGCCCAGATGAATGATCACCGCGCGCACGCCAGGGCGGTCGAGTACGTCGCGCCGGAAGCGGTCGGTGGCCTTGTCCCCGTAGCAGGGGGAGCCGTTGAGGATCCGGTTTCCGGCGATGCCGGCGTTGACCACGTCCAGCGGGCGGCGGGCGGCAGCGAGGCGTTCGGCGAGCTTGTCCGTGAAGCGGTTGTCGGCGCCGGGCGTGGCTCCTGTCCCGTCCATGAGTGAGTCCCCGAAGGCGACCACGGTGCCGCGCTGCTGGGAGGCCGCGCCGGCTACTTCCACACCGCTTAGGAAGTACCAGGCGTTCGTGGACGTCTTGAAGGCGTCGCCGCTGGAGTCGGTCAGATGGCGTCCAGAGGCGCGGTACGAGGTGGCGGTGGTGAACCGGTGGAAAGTGGCCGGACCGGTACGGTCGGCGAAGTACAGGGTGACGGTCAGCTTCTCCAGCGGGGAGGTGCTCAGGGCCTCGGCATCGCTCACGATGTCACGTCCCGGGGCGATGGTGGTGCCCTGGGCCCCGCCGAACGTCAGCTCGCGTGCTGTGCCCGGCCAGACCTGGGCGTCGCCGGCGGACCGGCCGACGGTCGCGGCGGTGATCCGCAGCGGCGAGGTGCCGTACGAGTTGGACAGCCTGATCCTTAACGTGGAGCCGCCGGTTGCCACGCGGACCACTTGACGTACGGACTGGTCGGCGAATCCCTGCCGCGACCAGTTGGGCCCCCAGTCTTCGCTGCCCTCGACGGGCCGCTGCATGGCTGTGCCCCATGCCCCGGTCCACACCGGACCTTCGGTGGCGCGCGGCTGCTGCCGCGCGTCCTCGTGTGCCACGGCTGCCGCCGAGACAACGAGCGCGGTGAGCACCGCCGTGCTGGCGGCGAGCATGCCTCGTCGTTCCTTCTTCTTCCACAGCCGCGGCTTCGCTGAATTCATCAGGGATCTCCTCGGAAAAAAGAGTGATGAGGAGATCTCAGCGTCCTTCGAGCCAGAGATCAGCGGGGCTGGCCCCCGAATCCGTCTTCGGGTTGGCCCTACCTGGAGCCGAGGCTGGGCCCGCGCGCGCTCCGCCAGGTGAGGAGCGATGAGCCGGAACGGTGGAGGCGCTCAGTCACCTGATGGAGCCGAGCAGTCCAGTGCGATGATCTCGACGTGGCTGGTGTGATCACGGCGTTGGAGTCGTCCTGGATATTCCCGTTCACCGGGCTCAGCCCGCGCTGCTTCCGCAAGTTGGTGACCGCGCTGTGCCGCGAGGGGGCGGATCTGGTCCGCCAGGGAAGGCCCTGGGGCTTTCCGCTACACGACCGAGTGCTGCTTGTCGTGGCGTACTGGCGCACGAACTTGACGATTCGCCAACTCGCGCCACTATTCGGTATCTCCAAGTCCGCAGCAGACCGCATCATCGACCCTCGGGCCACGGCTTGCGCTCCAGCCTCGCAGGCGGTTCCGCAAGGACGCGGTGCTGATCGTGGACGGCACTCTCGTGCCGACCCGCGACCACAGCATCGCTGAGCAGTCCAAGAACTACCGGTACTCCACCCATCACCAGGTCGTTATCGACGCCGACACCCGGCTCGTTGTCGTGGTCGGACGACCCGTGCCTGGCAACCGCAACGACTGCAAGGCGTGGGAGGAATCCGGCGCCGCAGCCGCTGTCGACAACATGGTCACGATCGCCGACGGCGGCTATCCCGGCACCGGACTCGTCATCCCGCACCGCCGACGCGGCGGAGAAGAACTGCCCGGCAGGAAGCGCACAACAAGTCCCACAGACGAGGTATCGCCCGTCTTCACGACCTCGCACTATGGGAAGGGTTCGCGCTATCGCGTCGGAGCAATCCCCGGTGTCCGGGACATGTCCTTCGGCACGCTGGACGACGCAAAGGCGTGGCTTCGCAGAGCTGGTACCGACAGCGAGCGCGGTGAGTTCGTCGACCCACGTGACGGCTCCATCACCGTGGCCGACTACGTCGCCCACCACTGGCAGGCCGGCGTCCGCGGTGCTCCCGGAACCGTCAAGCGCGTCGACGAGCGCGTACGCCTGCACGTCCTTCCGCACCTCGGCGAGGTGGCGCTGAGGGATGTCTCCGCGACCGTCCTGCGCGGCTACATCGCCACGCTCGAAGGCGAGTGTTCGCCCCGCTACGCCCGCCAGATTCTCACCACCCTCTCGAACATCTTCGAGACCGCCATCGACGACAAGCGCCTTGTCCGCAACCCGATGCGCGCCAAGTCGGTGCGCTGGCCCAAGCCGCGCGAGGACCAGCGGGAGGCATGGCCGCTGGAGACGGCGCGGCGGGTGCGGGATGTCATCAACCCGCGGTACCGGATCGCCGTCGCGGTCGAAGGCATCTCGCAAGGACGGCTTCCACGTCCTCCGACACCTATGCCTCGATCATCCTCGAAGCCGGCGAGTCCGTCGTCACACTCGCCCGATGGCTCGGCCACTCCAGCCCGACCATCACACTCGACCACTATGCCCACTTCATGCCCGAGGCGGGCGGCAAGGGGCGAGCGGCCGTCGACGCACTACTCGGCGGCGTCCCCGGGTACGTCCCAGAAGACCTCGCCCTGACGTGAGAGAACGGGTGGCACAGCACACGCTGTACCACCCGTTTTCGTTACGTTGCGTAGCCATGCGCAGATGAGGGCGGCTGCGCCGCCAGACGTGGAACAAGGTCGGCGCGAGAGGAGCGACTGGGGCAGCCGCGCGGCGGATTCTCCCCAGAGGGCCAGAACGGCCGTTCCGCAGAGTTCGCTGATGCGAATCTCGTTGGCACTTCCGGCCCGATTTCTATAGCCAGTCCCGCTTCTTGAAGACCACGTACAGGCTCGAACACACCACTGCCATCAGCAGGATTGCGAAGGGGTAGCCGTACACCCAGTGCAGCTCCGGCATGTGGTCGAAGTTCATCCCGTAGATCGTTCCCACCAACGTGGGTGCAAACAAGATGGCCGCCCATGACGAGATCTTCTTGATCTCCTCGTTCTGCTCGAAGCCCGCCTCCGCCAGCGCCCGCATCTCCGCGTTCTGCTGCTGCGTGACCAGTGTCGCGTTGACCGTGAGGATTTCGGTCAGGGCCTGGCGGAAGCCGTCCACGCGTTCGCTGGTGTGGGTGACGTGGTCGGCGACGTCGCGCAGGCGGCGCTGGAGTTCCTCGTCCGTGCCGTACTTGGCGAAGCCGGCCATCAGGGAGTTGAGCATGCCGACCAGGGGGCGGGTCGCGCGCTGGAACTCGACCATTTCGCGGGAGAGTTCGTAGATGCGGCGCGACACCGCGGGGTCGCCGCGGAAGACCTCGGTCTCGATCTCGTCGATGTCGTTCTGGACGCCCGCGACCACCGGGACGTACTCGTCGACGACCGCGTCGAGGATCGCGTACAGGACCGCCTCCGGGCCGAGGGCGAGGAGCTCGGGGGTCTCCTCCATGCGGCGGCGTACGGAGGAGAGGTCCGGGGCCGCGCCGTGGCGGACGGTGATGAGGAAGTCCGTGCCGATGAAGATGTGGAGCTCGCCGAAGTCGACCTCCTCCTGGGCGTCGAGGTAGCGCGCGGCGCGCAGGACGACGAAGAGGGTGTCGCCGTACCGCTCCAGCTTGGGGCGCTGATGGGCTTCCATCGCGTCCTCGACGGCGAGCTCGTGGAGGTCGAACTCGGCGGCCAGCGACAGCAGTTCCGCCTCGGACGGGCGGTGCAGGCCGATCCAGGCCATGCCCTCCGGCTCCTCGCGCAGGCGGCGGAACGTCTCGGCGAGGGTGGTGAGGGACGCGACCTTGCGGCCGTCGCGGTAGACGGAGGCCTGGACGATGCTGCCCTGCTTCCCGGAGGAGGCGGGCACGGGCGTGGTCGCTTCGGGCGCGGCCGGGGGAGGACGGCGGCGCCAGTTGTTCTTCTTCGACGGCAGGGTCATCGGGATCTCACCTCCTTGCCTCGGGGCAGAATATATGCCCCGCTTTGTTCCGGCGCGGCGGCGTACTGTGCCCGTCATGACCACCACAACCAGCCCGGGACCAGGCCCGGGCCCCGTGCTCTCCGCCCGCGCCCTCAACCGCGCGACCCTCGCGCGGCAGCTCCTGCTCCGGCGTACCCCGATGTCCGCGAAGCACGCCGTCGAACACCTCGTCGGACTCCAGGCCCAGAACACCAAGCCGCCCTACGTCGCGCTCGCCGCCCGCCTCGACGGCTTCCGGCCCGAGGAGCTCTCCGGGCTCCTGGAGTCCCGCGAGGCCGCCCGGATCGTCACCCTGCGCTCCACCATCCACCTGCACACCGCCGACGACGTACTGCGCCTGCGCCCCCTGGTCCAGCCGGCGCGGGAGCGGGAGGTGCAGCTGTTCCGCAAGGGCCTCGCCGGGGTCGACCTGGAGCGGCTGGCCGGCCTCGCGCGCACGCTCGTGGAGGAACGGCCCCGCACGCCGAAGGAGCTCCGCGAGGCGCTGCTGGAGCACTGGCCGGACGCCGACCCACTCGCCCTGACCGTCGCCGCACGCTGTCTGCTGCCGCTCGTCCAGGTCACCCCGCGGGGCCTGTGGGGCCGCAGCGGCCAGGTCACCCTCACCACCGCCGAGGCGTGGCTCGGACGCGCGACGGAACCCTCCGCCACGGCCGACGCGACCGTGCTCCGCTACCTCGCCGCCTTCGGTCCCGCCTCCGTCAAGGACATGCAGACCTGGTCGGGTCTCACCCGGCTGCGCGAGGCGTTCGAGCGGCTGCGGCCCCGCCTGCTGACCTTCCGCGACGAGTCCGGGACCGAGCTCTTCGACCTGCCCGACGCGCCCCGCCCCGACCCGGACACCCCCGCCCCGCCGCGCCTCCTGCCCGAGTTCGACAACCTGCTGCTCTCGCACGCCGACCGCACCCGCGTCGTACCACGGGAGTACAAGGACCGCACCTGGAAGGGCAACCAGGCGTACCGCACCTTCCTCGTGGACGGCTTCCTCGCCGGGATCTGGCAGCTGGAGGAGGGCAAGGGCGGGGCGGCCGCGGTCACCGTGCAGCCGTTCGGGACGCTGACGCGCGAGCAGCGCGCCGCCGTCGCGGAGGAGGCCGAGCGGACCCTCACCACGCTGTCGTACGCCGTGGACGTACGGTTCGGGGAGTTCGCTCCGTAGCCGATCGGGGGTAGTGAGACTGCGGCACTTACTGCGGAGGAGGACACATGGCGAGGCGGGGCACTGCGACGGGCGCCACGGAGGAGTTCCGGGCGGCCCGGGACTTCCTGCTGCGGCACCGGGAGGACTACGAGACGGCGTACAAGGGGTTCGTCTGGCCGCGGCCGGAGCGGTTCAACTGGGCGCTGGACTGGTTCGACGTCATCGCCCGGGGCAACGACGCGACCGCGCTGCACATCGTCGAGGAGGACGGCAGTGAGCAGCGCGTCTCGTTCGCCGAGATGTCCGAGCGCTCCGACCGGGTCGCCAACTGGCTGCGCGGACTCGGCGTGCGCCCCGGCGACCGGGTCCTCGTCATGCTCGGCAACCAGGTCGAGCTGTGGGAGACCGCCCTCGCCGCGATGAAGCTGCGGGCCGTCGTCATCCCCGCCACGCCCCTGCTCGGTCCGGCCGACCTGGCCGACCGCGTGGAGCGCGGGCGGGCACGGCACGTCATCGTGCGCGCCGAGGACACCGCCAAGTTCCAGGACGTGCCGGGGAACTACACCCCCATCGCCGTCGGTGCGCGGGTCCCGCACTGGATCCCCTACGCGGACGCCTACGGGGCGTGCGTGCCCTTCGTACCCCACGGCGACACCTCGGCCGACGACCCCCTCATGCTGTACTTCACGTCCGGTACGACCTCGCTGCCGAAACTCGTCGAGCACACCCACCTGTCGTACCCGGTAGGGCACTTGGCGACGACGTACTGGATCGGGCTCAAGCCGGGCGACGTGCACCTGAACATCTCCTCGCCCGGCTGGGCCAAGCACGCCTGGTCCAACCTCTTCGCCCCCTGGAACGCCGAGGCCACCGTCTTCATCCACAACTACACGCGCTTCGACGCCGCCCGCCTGATGGCGGAGATGGACCGCCACGGCGTCACCGGCTTCTGCGCCCCGCCCACCGTGTGGCGCATGCTCATCCAGGCCGACCTGTCCGCCCTGACCACCCCGCCCCGCGAGGTCGTGGCGGCCGGCGAGCCGCTCAACCCCGAGGTCATCGAGACCGTACGGCGCGAGTGGGGCGTGACGATCCGGGACGGCTTCGGGCAGACCGAGACCGCCGTGCAGGTCTCCAACAGCCCCGGCCAGCTGCTGAAGGCGGGCTCCATGGGCCGCCCCAGCCCCGGCTTCCGCGTCGAACTGCTCGACCCGGCGACCGGGGAGCCGGGCGCGGCGGAAGGCGAGATCGCGCTGGACCTGTCGGCCCGGCCGGTGGGCCTGATGACCGGCTACCACGGCGACCCGGAGCGTACGGCCGAGGCCATGGCGGACGGCTTCTACCGCACCGGGGACATCGCCGCGCGCGACGAGGACGGCTACCTCACCTACATCGGCCGGGCCGATGACGTCTTCAAATCCTCGGACTACAAGATCTCCCCCTTCGAGCTCGAAAGCGCGCTGCTGGAGCACGAGGCGGTCGCGGAGGCGGCCGTCGTCCCCGCGCCCGACCCCGTACGCCTCAGCGTGCCGAAGGCGTACGTCGTCCTCGCCGACGGTTGGGAGCCGGGCCCGGAGACGGCGCGGGTGCTGTTCGCGCACGCGCGCGCGGTCCTCGCCCCGTACAAGCGCATCCGCCGCATCGAGTTCGCCGATCTGCCCAAGACCGTCTCCGGCAAGATCCGCCGCATCGAACTGCGCGAGCGCACCGCCGCCGGGTCGGGCGCCGAGTACGACGAGAGGGAGCTGGGACGATGAGTCCGTCGTACGCGCACGGGGTGAGCGGCACGGCCCTGCTCGGTGACACCATCGGCGCGAACCTCGCGCGGGCGGTGGAGCGCTTCCCCGACCGCGAGGCGCTCGTGGACGTGCCGTCGGGGCGGCGCTGGACGTACGCCGCGTTCGGCGCGGCAGTGGAGGAGCTGGCGCGCGGGCTGATGGCGGCCGGGGTCGGCAAGGGCGACCGGGTGGGAATCTGGGCCGTGAACTGCCCCGAGTGGGTGCTCACGCAATACGCGACGGCATGCATCGGCGCCATCATGGTCAACATCAACCCCGCGTACCGCGCGCACGAGCTGGAGTACGTGCTCCGCCAGGCGGGGATCTCGCTGCTCATCGCCTCCCTTGCGCACAAGACGAGCGACTACCGGGCCATGGTGGAGCGGGTCCGCGCCGACTGCCCGGAGCTGCGGGCCGTGCACTACATCGGCGACGCGTCCTGGGACGAGTTGGCGGCCGGGACGGTACCGGAAGCGGAACTCGCCGCCCGGGAAGCCGCGTTGTCGTGCGACGACCCCGTCAACATCCAGTACACCTCCGGCACCACCGGCTTCCCCAAGGGCGCCACGCTCAGCCACCACAACATCCTCAACAACGGCTACTTCGTGGGCGAGCTGCTCGGCTACACCGAGCGCGACCGCATCTGCATCCCCGTCCCGTACTACCACTGCTTCGGCATGGTGATGGGCAATCTCGCCGCCACCTCCCACGGCGCCACCATGGTGATCCCGGCGCCGTCCTTCGAGCCGGCCGCCACCCTGCGCGCCGTCCAGCAGGAGCGGTGCACCTCGCTGTACGGCGTACCGACGATGTTCATCGCCGAGCTGAACCTGCCCGACTTCGCCTCGTACGACCTCTCCTCGCTGCGTACCGGGATCATGGCGGGTTCGCCGTGCCCGGTGGAGGTGATGAAGCGGGTCGTCGCGGAGATGCACATGGCGGAGGTGTCGATCTGCTACGGCATGACGGAGACCTCGCCGGTGTCCACGCAGACGCGCCGCGACGACGACCTGGAGCGCCGCACCGGCACGGTCGGCCGGGTCATGCCGCACGTCGAGGTCAAGGTGGTCGACCCGGCGACGGGTGTGACCGTGGAGCGCGGCGAGCCGGGCGAGCTGTGCACCCGCGGCTACGGCGTGATGCTCGGCTACCGGGACGAGCCGGAGAAGACGGCCGAGGCGATCGACGCGGGGCGCTGGATGCACACGGGCGACCTGGCGGTGATGGGCGAGGACGGGTACGTCAGGATCGTCGGTCGCATCAAGGACATGATCATCCGGGGCGGTGAGAACGTCTACCCGCGGGAGATCGAGGAGTTCCTGTACGCCCACCCCAAGATCGCCGACGTGCAGGTGGTGGGCGTGCCGGACGAGCGGTACGGCGAGGAGATCCTGGCCTGCGTCATCCCGCGCGACCCGGCGGACCCGCCGACGCTCGACGAGATCACCGCGTACTGCCGCGAACGGCTGGCCCACTACAAGGTCCCGCGCCGGGTGGAGGTCCTGGACGCCTTCCCGATGACGGTCAGCGGGAAGGTGCGGAAGGTGGAGCTGCGGGAGCGGTACGGGGTGGGGTGAGGCCGCGGTGTGAGCGGGCCCGGGGTGCGGGACGCGGGGCGCGGTCCGCGCCGGTCCGGGGCCTGCCGGGCGCCGACGCGCCGAGGCCCCGCCGGTCCGCGCCGGGCCGGGCCGGGCCCCGTCGGGCCTACGCGCCCCGCGCCAGCAGTTCGTCGGCCGAGCTGTTGACGGGCTGCGGCGTGCCCGTCAGGTCCATCACGAAGAGCGGCAGCCGGAGGTCGTCCGCGCGGGCGCGGGCGGCCTCGTCGTAGCCGGCGAGTGAGAAGGAGACGCTCACCGCCTCGGCCGCCAGGCCGTTGAGCCACAGGCACTCGACGGCGCGCAGCGACACGGGCCTGGTCGTCGGGTCGACCTGGGCGACGAGCCCCGGCCCGCGCAGGTCGATGCCGTACGACCCCACCGGGCGCTCGTCCGGCTGGACGACCTCCCGGAAGCCGAGCCAGCGCAGATAGCGCGCCGCCGCGGTGACGGCGTCCCGCGCCGTGCGGATGGTCACCGGACGGAAGGAGGGGCGCGGCACCGCCGCGGTGCGCGGCAGCGGGATGTGCGAGGGGGAAGAGGGGGACGAGGGAGAAGAGGGGGCGGGGGCCGAGGAGGGCGCCGGGGCCTGCGCCGGGACCCTGCTGACGCCCGTCGTGGTCGCGGTAGGGCCGGCCGCGGGCCCCGCCGCGCGGCACGCCTGCGGCGGTACCGAGGTCACCGGACGTACGGGCACGCGCAGCACCGTGCCGCACGGGCAGCCGAGCTCGGGCTGCGGCCACTGGTCCTGGCGCCCGCACGCCCCGCAGCGGACGGTGACCCACTCGTCGGTCCAGGTGCGGTGGGTGATGGGCTCGGCGGGGGCTCCCTTGAGGAGGGGAGGCGCGACCGGCGCGCCACAGGCGCAGGGATAGACGGGCGGCGCGTACACGTGCGCGCGCCGACAGGCCGGGCAGCGTACCGGCACCTTCTCACCCATGCCCTCGCCCACGGCCTCTCCCACGCCCTTCTCGGCGCGCTCCGCGCCCCGCTCCACGCCCTCGCCCACGATGGCCCCCTTCACTCCGTGACCCATCGTCCACGACGCGTGGCTCCTTGGGGAGGTCTTCGGCCATTGCGGCCCGAGTCGAACGGTCGCCGCTTGACGCCATCGGCGCAACGACCCTAAATTGTTCCACATAACAGAAGTACACTTCCGCATTACGGAATCGACGCTCTCAGGTGGCGCGACAGAGCCCGATCCGCCAGGCCGAAGCAGGAGCACTCCATGCCTCGTATGACCGCTGCCCGAGCGGCAGTTGAGATCCTCAAGCGTGAGGGCATCACCAACGCGTTCGGGGTCCCGGGCGCGGCCATCAACCCCTTCTACAAGGCGCTGAAGGAGGGCGGTGGCATCAGCCACACGCTCGCCCGCCACGTCGAGGGCGCGTCCCACATGGCCGAGGGCTACACCCGGGCCAAGGCCGGCAACATCGGTGTCTGCATCGGCACCTCCGGCCCCGCCGGCACCGACATGATCACCGGCCTGTACTCCGCGATCGCCGACTCGATCCCGATCCTCTGCATCACCGGCCAGGCCCCGGTCTCGAAGCTCCACAAGGAGGACTTCCAGGCCGTCGACATCGCCTCGATCGCCAAGCCCGTCACCAAGGCCGCGACCACGGTCCTCGAGGCCGCGCAGGTCCCGGGCGTCTTCCAGCAGGCCTTCCACCTGATGCGCTCCGGCCGTCCCGGCCCGGTCCTCATCGACCTGCCGATCGACGTCCAGCAGACCGAGATCGACTTCGACCCGGAGACGTACGAGCCGCTCCCGGTCTACAAGCCGCAGGCCACCCGCGCCCAGGCTGAGAAGGCCATCCGGTTCCTGCTGGAGTCGGAGCGCCCGCTCATCGTCGCCGGTGGCGGCATCATCAACGCCGACGCGTCCGACCTGCTGGTCGAATTCGCCGAGCTGGTGAACGTCCCGGTCATCTCCACCCTGATGGGCTGGGGCACCATCCCGGACGACCACGAGCTGGCCGCCGGCATGGTCGGTGTCCAGACCGCGCACCGCTACGGCAACGCGACGTTCCTGGAGTCGGACTTCGTCCTCGGCATCGGCAACCGCTGGGCCAACCGCCACACCGGCTACAACATGGAGGCCTACACCAAGGGCCGCAAGTTCGTCCACGTCGACGTCGAGCCGACCCAGATCGGCAAGATCTTCGCCCCCGACTACGGCATCGCCTCCGACGCCAAGGTCGCGCTCGAGCTCTTCATCGAGGTGGCGAAGGAGCTCAAGGCCGCGGGCGAGCTCCCGGACTTCAGCGCCTGGGCCGCCTCCGCGCAGGAGCGCAAGGCCACCCTGCAGCGCCGCACGCACTTCGACAACATTCCTATGAAGCCGCAGCGCGTGTACGAGGAGATGAACAAGGCCTTCGGCCCGGAGACGCGCTACGTCACCACCATCGGCCTCTCCCAGATCGCGGCCGCGCAGTTCCTGCACGTCTACCGCCCGCGCCACTGGATCAACTGCGGCCAGGCCGGCCCGCTCGGCTGGACCATCCCGGCCGCGATCGGTGCCGCGGTCGCCGACCCGGAGACCCCGATCGTCGCGCTCTCCGGCGACTACGACTTCCAGTTCATGATCGAGGAACTGGCCGTCGCCGCGCAGCACAAGGTCCCCTACGTCCACGTGCTCGTGAACAACGCCTACCTCGGCTTGATCCGTCAGGCGCAGGTCAACCTGGACATCAACTTCCAGGTCAACCTCGAGTTCGAGAACATCAACACCCCCGAGATCGGCGTCTACGGCGTCGACCACGTCAAGGTCGCCGAGGGCCTGGGTGTCAAGGCCATCCGCGTCACCGACCCGAACGAGCTCGGTGCCGCCCTCGAGGAGGCCAAGAAGCTGGCGCAGGAGTTCCAGGTCCCGGTGGTCGTCGAGGCCATCCTGGAGCGCATCACCAACATCGCGATGAGCAAGACGGTCGACATGAGCAATGTCACCGAGTTCGAGGAGCTGGCGACCGAGCCGGGCCACGCCCCGACGGCGATCCGCCCGCTCGCCTGACCCGCGACGCGAACCGCATGACCGCATAACCGCATATCCGGGGGGAGAACGGCCCCCGTCCCGAGCAGCGTGCTCGGGGCGGGGGCCGCGCGGCGTTCCGGGGCCGTCCCGGGGCCGTTCCGGCTCAGGCCGGCCAGCGGAGGGCGCGCAGGACGCGGTGCTCCACGCGGGCGGCGCGGTCCGCCTTGATCTCGACCTTCAGCTGTACGTCGGCGGGCAGGCTGCCGTTGCGCGTGGCGGCCACGTTCAGCACCCCGTCGGGGCCGATCACGCCGCAGTCGATGGGCAGGTCGTGCGACCGGTGCTTGGTGGACAGCGCCAGATTGAGGAACCGCAGCGTGACCCGGGTACCCGCCTGGCCGCGGACCGTCGCGTACGCGGTGACCGTGTACGCGCACGGGCCCTGGAGCAGCGCGGTGTCCTTGGCCATCTGCAGCAGCAGGTACTGCCCCGCCACGAGGGCCGGACCGCCGGACACGGACTCGGTGATGACGCTCGGCATGGGGTCCTCCTGGGTGGGGGGCGGTGACTGGCCGCTCGCCCGGGCGACGATCCCGGGGAAGACGACGTTCTTGAACTGGCGCACGCGCGCGTCGCCGGGGCAGGCCGTGCCGGACACGGCCCAGGCGCTGTGCAGCCGGTGGTAGCCGTAACCGGGGTCCGAGGCGCTGCGGCAGACGCGCAACGGGATGCCGTGGCGCTGGTGCAGCCAGACGCCCAGCCGGATGAGCTGCTCGACCTGCCGGTCCGTCCACGGATCGGTGTGCTTGAGGTTCGACGCGGTCTCGATGGACACGGCCCCGGTACCGTCAGGCCGCCGGTTGGCCTGGTAGTTGGCGTCGGCCCGGGTCTCGGTGCCGATGTACTGGGCGAGGTCGCCCTCGTACCCGAGCCCGAAATGACTCTCCAAATTGGTCGAGTCGCGCCAGTACTCGTACATCCGGCGCGCGGTCCAGGGCGCGGCGATGCTGTGCAGGATGAACTGCGTGGGCCGGATCGCCGGTTGGCCGTCGGACTCCGGCTGTAACTCCATACGGGTGGCGGCGGGATACCACGCCATGGGGACCCCCTTCGGTCGGGGTGGGGGAGGGGGAAAGGTCGCCGGTCGTGTCAGGTACACGACTGCGCGTGATGCTCGGTGAGGTATTACCCACTCTCCGTAGTCGTCACCCGTCGTACGGGACGGTTCCGATGCGCGTATCCGGCGAATCCTGGGTACCCGGGTTCTCATGGCCGATGGGATTGTGGACTCGGACGAACTGCTCCGCCGTATCCGGCTCGCCCGGGACTGGGCGCGGCAGCAGGAGGAGCAGGTGACGGATGAAGGCACAGCGGAGACCTACCGCGTGGTGCGCACGGTCCTGGACGTGATCGTGGACCCGACCCACCACTGAACCCGATGGAACGCTCCCCGACCGGCCGCGCGCCGCCGCGGCCGAGCGGGCGGCGGTGTCAGGGCGAGGGCTCACTTCCGCTCGGCAGTCTCGCGGGGGTCGTCGGCGGTGATGAGATCGATGACCCGCCGGGCCTGTTCCCCAGCCGGTTCGTCCCGGGTGACGGGCAGGTCGAAGACGAAGTCGGAGAGGGGCGCCACTGTGTTGCGACGGTGGCTGAAGTGCACCTTCACCCCTTCGGGTGCGTCGCGCCGGAGCTCCACACGGTTCACAACGCATTCCCACCGCTCGAACCAGTCACTGCTCACGAGTTCCTGGCACAGCAGCCGGGCGACGGTGTCCACGGGCTCCTCCCAGCTGGTGTCGGCGACGGCACGTGCCAGCTCGGCGTCGTACTGAGCCGCATCGAAGTGGACGTCCGCGGGGACAGGTACCCGGGTGTCGTCCGTGTTCAGCCAGGACGACCACACCACGCGGTTGCCCTGCCGTTGGATGGTGACGAAGACGCCCCCGCAGCAGCCGGTGTCGCAGTCGTTGTTGGAGAGTTCGATCTGTCGGGGTTCCTCCAGCGCTGCCAACGGCCACTCCTCGGCCGGTCCGAACCACTCCCGGCGTGAGCAACTCGCCACCCCGTCGGGATGGATCTCTCCGAGCACGTCCCGGTCGTCGATCATCGGGCGCACCTCCGCCCACTGCTCTATCGCGAGAGGATGCGGTATCGCATGCCTCAGGGTGAGCGTGCTGATACGCGTGGGCTGGTCCATGCGATCAATGATCGATGACGGCGGCACGTAGGTACGTTCTCTTCGGAGTCAGCTCGTCGGTTTGATGACGCGGCATGGTGCCTGGAGCCACACCTCCTGGTGTGAGGCGCGCACGGTGAGGCCGAAGTCGCTCATCTTCGGGCGGCCGAGGTCGTCGTACTCCTGCCAGGTGTGCTCGATCTCGCTCCACAGGTCCCGTGGTCCGTACTGCCACACCTCGTCACCGGTCGCCGTGGCCGCTGAGCCGTCGTGGTCCTGCGCCCACACGTGCGTGGTGCCTTCGTGCTCGCTGTGCCACAGCCGCACTTCTGGAAGGCGGGTGCCCGCGTACAGCGCGAAGCCGAGGGAGAGGACCTGTTGCGGATGCACCGCGCTCTTGGATGCGCGGGCGGTGGAGTCGTCCACCGGAGCCGCCGCGGAGGCCCGGTGGGAGCGCATCGGCATGTACGAGGCACCGCTGTGGAAGTACCCGGAGGCGGCGCCGTCGTCGCCTACGCGTAGGCGTACGAGCGCGCCGCTCCAGAAGTCCCGCGCCATCGGCGCGACGATGAGGCCGCCGGGCCGTACCTGCTGGACGAGTTCGTACGGGATGTGGCGCAGGGCGCAGGTGGCGATGATCCTGTCGAACGGAGCCTCGTCGGGCCACCCGCACGCACCGTCGCCGCAAGCGAGGTTCGGGGTGTAACCGGCCGCGCGCAGGGTGGCGGCCGCGTGGGGGGCCAGGCGGGGGTCGACCTCGATGCTGTACACGCGTGCGTCGCCCAAGCGCCGGGACAGCAGCGCGGCGACGTACCCGGAGGCGGTGCCGAGCTCCAGCACCCGGTTGCCCGGCACGACGTCGAGGAGCCGCAGCATGCGGGCGACCATGGAGGGCTGGGAGTTGGAGGAGGTGGCGGTACCGGGGCCGTCGGCGTGTCCGTCGTCGAGCTGGATGACGACGGGCTCGTCGCTGTGGATGAGGGCGAGCCGGTCGGCCTCGGCGGTGACGGGCACGCACTGAGTGGGGCCCTGCCGCCAGACTTGCTGGGGGATGAACGGCTCACGGGGTACGGCGTGCCACACCGCGCGCCAGTCTTCGTCGAGCAGGCCGCGCTCGTAGAGCTCCTCCACGAGCGCGGCGTGCCCGCCCTTCGGGGCGGTCGTCATGGCCATCAGCTCCCGGTGTGCTTGCTCGGGCCAGAGCCGTCGGGCGACGGCGGGGCGGGCGGCGGCGTTCACGGCTTGTCGGACGGCTCGCCGCCGTGCTTGCCGCCGTCGGCCATCGTGTCGCTCATCTGTGCCTCCTGTGTAGGTGGTGCCGGATGTGGCGGGGCTCAGAGGTGGCGCTCGGTCGAGGTGCGCCGGGTGTACGGGGCGTCGCGCGGTCCGCAGTCGGGATGCCGGTAGTCGTCCGGACGGGCGCCGGACCCGCACTCGATGGGCTCCAGCTTCTCGGACTCGCCGTGCACCGCCGTTCGATCCCGTCATGGCCTCCTCCGCTCGTAGGCGCGGCGCAGGTGGCCGCGCAGGAGGCGGGGGTCCGTCAGCACGCCGTCGCCGGTCGGCGGATACAGCCACGTCCGGCCGCGACCCGTCACACCGGGCGCCGGGCAGAGCAGCGCACCGCCGCGCCCCACGCACACCGTGCCGCGCAGGTCCTCCCACGTCTCGACCGCACCCGCCGGTACGAGAAACTCGACGGTCTGGCGGGGCCGGCAGTACAGCACGGGCCCGAGCGGGGCGGGCATGTTGGCCAGCTCGTCCAGGGCCCGCATACCGAGGGAGTCGGTGGCGCGCAGGACGTCGAACCGTACGCCGAGCGGTACGTCGGCGAGGTGGTCGGGGTTGTCGGCCCACTGGGTCAGGATGATCGACGGCGGGTCCATCACGGACGCGAGCCACAGGGCGCCGGCGCTGGTCCGGCTGGGTGCCCGGGTCGGGAGCACCTTGTACAGCGGGGATTCGCCACGGTCCGCCGCGCACTGCTGATGGGCGAACACGTGGTACCCGCCGTGCTCATCTCTGTGGACCCGCACACATGCGTCGGCGTCCGGCCTCGGACAGTAGGTGCAGTGCCTTCGACTATCAGTGATCGCCGTCATGGGCAGGACGGTAGGGATGCGCGAGAATCTACGGCGCCCGTGATTCCGAATGATTCTCAGGACGCCTTCGGTGATTCCCGTGGATGCTCAAGCAGCGGCGAGCGCGGCCCGCGCCCGGGCGATGATCCTGTGGGCGGAGGCACCGTAGACGGCGGGCTTCTCCAACCGCTCCCACACCCGGCGGTACAGCTGCAGGCTGTCGTTGTCGTCGAGCCACTGCTCGGCGTGCCAGTCCTCGACGATCACCAGGCGCTCGTCGTACATCCAGAAGCCACCGGCAGGCGGGAGGACCGCGGCGGCACCGAGCGGGACGATGCCGAGACGGACGGTATCCAGGCCGATAACACCGACAAGTCGGTCCAGTTGGGCGGCGAGGACCGCCGGGGGGCACACGGCAGCGTAAAGGGCGGCTTCCCACATGACGATGTCGAAGACGCGGCCGGGCTCGTAGAGGAGCGCCTGGCGCCGCATGCGCGCCCGGACTGCGTCGTCGGTGTCCCGAACGGACTGGTGCAGCTCGCTGTAGCGGGTGAAGATGGCCCGTGCGTAGTCGGCGGTTTGGAGAATGCCCACGATCATGGAGCTTTCCCACGCCCGTAGGTGGGACGACCGCTCGTACTCGGCGGTGAGGGCGTCCTGCACAGGCCGGTGTCCGGCGGACAGTTGCCGGCGCCAGGAGCGCACCCTCGATTCCAGGCCCTGTACGCGGGCCACCAGCTCGGCCGCGACCTCCGGTTGCTCAGCAGCCTCGGCCCACGCGCGGACGTCATCGACAGTGGCGGTCTGGCGGCCCGTCTCCAGTTTGGAGACCTTCGACTGCCCCCAACCGAGGCGTTCCGCGAACGCGCGGCCCGACACAGGGCCGCGCAGCTCGCGCAGGCGCTCACCGAGGGCGGCACGGGCCTGCTGGAAGTCGGTCGTCACCTCTTGGACGGTACCGCGTGATGCCACGCGGCTTCGCGTACTTGGCAGTAACGCAGCACCTCGACGGGATTCGTGACCAGCTCTACCCCTGTCAGCTCGTCCGCCTGGTCGAAGTGGAGGAGTGCGACAACGCGAGAGTCGAAGATCCAGAAGTCCTCTTCGGGGAGCCGCAGCTCCTCGGCATGGGCACGGGTGAGCGTGCGGATGTCCTCACCCACGGCACGGTTGCGATGCGCGTTGTTGGCGAGGTACAGCTGCCCGGGTGTTGCAGGCGTATCGACGATCCGTACGCGCTCGAACCGCTTGCCGAGCGCGGTCTGCTCGCGACGCTCGCGGCACCACGGGTCATCGAGGTCCCACTCGACCAGGGCGCCGGCCGCGAACTGGCGGTACGTGTCCTGGTGCTCGTCCCAGGCGTAGCGGCGACGGGACTCCAGGCGCCACGCGGAGTGCTTGAGACTGGTGAACATGCCGTCGAACTCGTCAAAGCCGATCCACTGCGGCACGTGCACGGGCTCCTTCGGGCCGAAGTTGGCGAGGAGCTCGCGCGGCACGACGACGGCGCCCTCCTCGTTCGTGAGGTTGTCGAGTTGGCTGAGCTCGGCCGGGTCGGTGACCCTGTCGCCCTGGACGATGTAGGCGCCGGTCGGCGTCTCGTAGAGGGTGGGGCAACCGTTGTTCCCGCTGTTGGTGCCGACCTTGCGTAGGCGCCGTGCCATGCGTCCCCCTGGTGTCGGGCGAGTGGGTGCCCGCACCGTAACGGAGGATGCTGAAAGGGCAACACCACGCCGCCACAGCTGGAAGCGAACACAGAAGAGCGCGGCGTTGGGGACCGTAAACCCAACGCCGCGCTCGGCTCTGCGATCTTCAGTTGCTCACACGTGGATACGTGGTGACCGTCCGACGGTGCGAGGCTGGCGCGACAGGACGTTCGCGCCGCCGGACGGAGATCATGGGGGAGGTATCGGGACCGCGGCGGCGGCGACGGGAGGTTCCGTCGTCCCTTCCTTCAGGTCAAGAAGGGGACGGGCTCCCTACCACCGCACTGGCTCGCACGCCGCCACGGTCCTCGATCTGGTCCGTCACACCGACCACCCCTCATCCGGGCCGGTGTTCCGGACCGCGTACGGCGACAGACCTCCCGTCGGTCGCCGTACGCCGCCTGGTGAGGCTCAGTCCTCGCGCAGGGCGCGGACCGCCTCCTCGACGCGCTTGCCGTACTCCGGGTCGGCGGCGTGGAAGTGGGCCAGGTTCTTCTCGATGACGTCCTCGCGGGAGACCTGCGACAGGCCGCCGGCGATGTTCGCCACCAGGCGCTGCTTCTCCTCCTCCGACATCAGGCGGTAGAGCTCACCGGCCTGGAAGAAGTCGTCGTCCTTGGTGTGCAGCGGCGCGGCGTGCGTGCCGGTGTAGCCGGCGACGGCCAGCGGGGCGGAGAGCGCCGCGTCGGTCTGTGCGGGACCGGCGTAGGAGTTGGGCTCGTAGTTCTTGTCGTGGCGCGAGCCGTTGCGGGTGGCCATGAAGCCGTCGCGGCCGTAGTTGTCGGCGACCGTCGCCTTGGGGGCGTTCACCGGGAGCTGGGTGTGGTTGACACCGAGGCGGTAGCGGTGGGCGTCCGCGTAGGCGAAGAGGCGGCCCTGGAGCATCTTGTCCGGGGAGGGGCCGATGCCGGGAACGAAGTTGTTCGGCGAGAAGGCGGCCTGCTCGACCTCGGCGAAGACGTTGTCCGGGTTGCGGTCCAGGACCATGCGGCCCACGCGCTGGAGCGGGTAGTCGGCGTGCGGCCACACCTTGGTGAGGTCGAACGGGTTGAAGCGGTAGTCCGCCGCCTCGTGCGCCGGCATGATCTGCACGTACAGGGTCCACGAGGGGTTCACACCGCGCTCGATGGCCTGGAGCAGGTCGGTCTGGTGCGAGTTCGCGTCCTTGCCGACCACCTCGGCGGCCTGCTCGGACGACAGGCAGCGGATGCCCTGGTTCGTCTTGAAGTGGTACTTGACGAAGAAGGCCTCGCCCTGGGCGTTCGTCCACTGGTAGGTGTGCGAGCCGTAGCCGTTCATGTGACGGTACGAGGCCGGGATGCCGCGGTCACCCATCAGCCAGGTGATCTGGTGCGTCGCCTCGGGGGCGTGCGCCCAGAAGTCCCAGACGTTGTCCGGCTCCTGCTTGCCCGTGAAGGGGTCGCGCTTCTGGGAGTGGATGAAGTCGGGGAACTTGATCGGGTCCTTGATGAAGAACACCGGGGTGTTGTTGCCGACGAGGTCGTAGTTGCCCTCTTCGGTGTAGAACTTCACCGCGAAGCCGCGCGGGTCGCGGACGGCGTCCGCGCCACCCAGCGAGTCGGCCACGGTGGAGAAGCGGATGAAGAGCTCCGTGCGCTTGCCGACCTCGGAGAGGAAGTCCGCCTTGGTGTACGCGGTGACGTCGTCGGTCACCTCGAAGTAGCCGTACGCACCGGAACCACGGGCGTGCACCACGCGCTCCGGGATGCGCTCCCGGTTGAAGCGGGCGAGCTTCTCCAGCAGGTGCTGGTCCTGGAGGAGGAGCGGGCCACCGACGCCGGCGGTGGCGGAGTTCTGGTTGTCGGCGACCGGGGCGCCGGACTCGGTCGTAAGCACGCGCTTCGACATGGTGACCTTCCGTGCAGGAGCTGCTGAGCGGTGTCAGGAGCGTAAATTCGCTCCCGATGAATCGTCAACAGTTTGTTGAAATGAAGGTGGTGAATCCGGGCCGCGGCTGCGCTTGGGCGCGACAGGACAGGTGTCAGCGCAGCCACGGCCCGGATGCCGGGGGGAGGGCCCTCAGGCCCTCGGGCGAGCCGCCGGGCGGAACCGGCGGCTCACCGGGATCAGACCTGCTGGCCGGAGAGGCGCTCGACGGCGCGCAGCAGGGCCGAGTGGTCCAGGCCGCCGTCGCCCTGCGCGCGCAGGGAGGCGACGAGCTGCGCGACCACGGCGCCGACCGGAAGGGCCGCACCCACGTTGCGGGCGGCGTCGGTGACGATGCCCATGTCCTTGTGGTGCAGGTCGATCCGGAAACCGGGCTTGAAGTCGCGGTTGAGGAAGTTGTCCTTCTTGCGGGTCAGGACCGTGGAGCCGGCCAGACCGCCGTTGAGGACGTCCAGGGCCGCGGCGAGGTCCACGCCGGACTTCTCCAGGAAGACGACGGCCTCGGCGCACGCCTGGATGTTGACCGCCACGATGAGCTGGTTGGCGGCCTTCACCGTCTGGCCGGAGCCGTGCGGGCCACAGAGCACGATGGTCTTGCCGAGGGCCTCGAGGATCGGCTTGGCCTCGTCGAAGTCGGCCTGCTCGCCGCCGACCATGATCGACAGTACGGCCTCGATGGCGCCGGCCTCACCGCCGGAGACGGGGGCGTCCAGGACGCGGATGCCCTTCTCCTTGGCGTTCTTGGCCAGGTCGACGGAGGTCTGCGGGGTGATCGAGGACATGTCGATCAGCAGGGCGCCCGACTTGGCGTTCTCCAGGATGCCCTCGGGGCCGTAGGCGATGGCCTCGACCTGCGGGGAGGCGGGCACCATCGTGATGACCACGTCGGCGTCCTTGACGGCCTCGGCGATCGAGCCGGCGGCCGTGCCGCCCGCCTTGGCCAGGCGGTCCAGCTTGTCCTGCTCCAGGGTGTAGCCGGTGACCTGGTAGCCGGCCTTGATCAGGTTCTCGGACATGGGGGAGCCCATGATGCCGAGGCCGATCCACGCGATCTTGGGGAGATTGCTCATGAGGTGCCTCTCAAAAACTGGTGGTGCGGGAAGAAGTCAGCGGGCCGCGCGGGCCTCGGCCGGGAGCCAGTCGAAGGACTCGGCGCTCGGGCGGTCGCCGGCCTTGTACTCCAGGCCGACCCAGCCGTCGTAACCGGCCTTCTTGAGCTGGTCGAGCAGCTCCTCCAGCGGCAGCGAGCCGGTGCCCGGCGCGCCACGGCCCGGGTTGTCCGCGATCTGGACGTGGCCGGTCTTCGCGGCGTACGCCTCGATGACCTCGCCGACGTTCTCGCCGTTCATCGACAGGTGGTAGATGTCGAGGAGGAACTTGGCGTTGCCGAGGCTGGTCGCCGCGTTCACCTTGTCGATGACCTCGATCGCGGCCGGGGCGCTCACCAGCGGGTAGAGCGGCGACTCCGGCTTGTTGAGGGTCTCGACGAGGAGGATCGCGCCCACCCGGTCGGCGGCGCGGGCCGCGGCGACCAGGTTCTCCAGGGCGAGCTCGTCCTGGACGGCCGGGTCGACGCCCTCGACGCGGTTGCCATAGAGCGCGTTGAGCGCCTTGCAGCCGACCGAGGCGGCGAAGTCCGCGGCCACGTCGATGTTGGCGCGGAAGCGGTCCGACTCCTCACCCGGGACGGACAGTGCGCCGCGGTCCGGGCCCGGAAGGGCGCCGGCGTAGAAGTTCAGGCCCACCAGCTGGGTGCCGGCGTCGTCCAGCGCCTTCTTCAGGGCGTCGAGTTCGCTCTGGTCGGGCGTGGGCGTCTCGATCCAGGGCCACCACAGCTCGACCGCCGTGAAGCCCGCCGCGGCGGCAGCCGCGGGGCGCTCCAGGAGCGGGAGTTCCGTGAAGAGGATCGACAGGTTCACATCGAAGCGCTGGTCCGTGTATCCCATGAGGGGTTCGGCGCTCCTTCCGTATTGCGGAAGTTCGTTTCTGCTTAACGGAAGATTGCCTGGCGGGGGGGACGGCTGTCAAGACCGGCACGCAAAACGGGCACACAAAAAGGCGCCTTCCGGACGATGGCCCGGAAGGCGCCTGGGGATCCCTGTGCGGTTGTACGGAAAGAAGGGGCCGGAAGAGTCGGCGGAAGGGCCGGAGCGCCGGGTCGGAGCGCTGGGTCAGAGCGCTGGGTCAGAGCGCGTCGACGGCGCTCACCTTCCACCCCTCCGACGTGCGCGTGAGCGTCATGCGCACCCGGTTCAGGTCCACGCGCGGCCCCGACACCTGGGTGCTCGTGGTGACCTGGTTCACGAAGAGCAGCACCACGGCCCGGTCCGGCGAGGCCGACACCACCGACACCGCCGGGGCGCCACCGTCCGGCGGCTCGACCACCGACGCCTTCACCACGCCCCGGTACTTCTTCGCTGTCGGCGCCACCACGCTCGTGGTCGTCCTGCGGTACTCGTCGCGGAACGCGCCCGTCAGACGCGCCCGCGCCGCCGCGAAGTCCTTCTCCAGGCGCCGGTGGTCGTACGAGAGCACCACCGGAGCCGCCTCGCGCGCCGCCTCGGCCGCCTCCGCCCGCGCCCGGTCGGTGCCCCGCCCGTCCGCGTACGCCCGTACGAGCACGGCGAGCGCCACCACCCCCGCCACCAGCAGCACGGCGAGCACGGCGAGCAGCGCGGGGCGCCGGCGCCCCGGAGGCGGCCCGTCCGGTCCCTCCCAGTCGGGGGCCTCCCAGTCCGGCTCCGGCGGCGGTGCCTGTGCGCCCGGCTCCTCCCGCGCGCGCAGGGTCCGGCCGGACACCACAGGGGCGCCGGGGGCGGCCCGCTCGGCGCGCTTGGCCGCCGCGCGGGCGGCGGCCGGCAGGGAGCGACGGGCAGGGGATCCGGCGCCCCGGCCCCGGGTGGTCGTGTTCGCCACGGGGTTTCTCCTTTCGGTCGGCCGGTCAGCCGACGAACTCGACGCCGGACGTCAGCCAGCGCCCGTCCTCGCGTACGAGATCGAGCTGGAGCCGGTAGGTACGGGCCTGGCCCTGCGGCGCGGCCGTGTTGGTCACCTTGGAGTCGGCGACCACCAGCACGCGCGCCGACCGCTCGTCGGCGCGGACGATGCCCGCCTCCAGCACCTGGCCCTCCGACACCGACTTGTTGGCGGCCACCAGCTTCGTCAGCTGCGCCGTCTGCGCCGCGAACTGCTCCTTGAACTCGCCCGTGGCGCCCTTCAGGACATTGCCGCTGTCCCGTCCGTAGTGCCGGTAGTCGAGCGAGGTGAAGTTCAGCGCCGACTGGCGGGCGGCGGCGAGGATGTCCTGGCGGCGCTTCTCCTCGGCCCGCTGCCCGTACACCTGCACGCTCAGCCAGCCCGAGGCGGCCGTCACCGCCACGGTCGCCACCGCCAGCGTCGCGGGCATGGCCCGGCCCCGGCGCGCGGCCGCCCGCAGGCGCCGCAGCGCGTGGGCGCAGCGCCGCCGCACGGCCCCTGCCATGCCGGCGGTCATGCCGGCGGTCACGCCATGGGTCATGTCGGCGGTCATGCCATCGGTCCGACGAGCAGCCATTGCCAAGAGTCCTTTCCGAACATGCTCTGTTCGCCGCCCGTCGAGCCGATCTCGACGAGCCTGCCGCCCGGACCGGCGGCGGCGCCGGTCGCCGGGTCGTACGGGGTGACGTGCGGCGTGGCCTGCGGGGCGCCGTACGCCGCCGGGCCGGCGCCGCCACCACGGGCAGCTCCCGAGGGGCCCGGCGCGTTCTGCGCGCCGCGCACCGAGGTCTGCGAGCCGCGCGGGGCCGCGCAGTGCGCCCGCGTGTTCGCCGGGCGCTCGCTCGTGTCGGCCGGGTCGCGGCGCTGGGTGCCGTACCCCTGCCGGCACGCGGGCGGGTCGTCGGCGCCGACGACGAGCCCGAAGTGGGTGGTGCCGTCGCCGGGGATCACCGTGTAGCTGCCGGAGACCACCACCGGGAAGGTGACCAGCGCCTGCTCCACGCCGGGCAGCCGGGCCACCGTGACCTGGCCGCCGCTGATGAGGTTCCCGAGCAGCACCGGCACATGGGGCCGGGTCGAGGTCAGCAGCGAGTCGAGCTCCTGCGCGGCGGGCGCGCCCGCGCCGATCAGCCGGCGCAGGTCGCCGTCGCTCGACTTCAGCTCGGCGGTCAGGGCCGCCAGGTCCTCCGAGAAGGCCTTGATCGCCGAACCGTTGTCCGCCTGGGTCTTCAGGACCGTCCGCGAGTCCTCGATCAGGGCGATGGTCTGCGGCAGGGAGTCCGACGCCGACTCCACGAGCCGGTTCCCGGACTCCACCAGCCGGCTCAGCTCCGGGCCCGTGCCCGCGAACGCCTTGCCCAGCTCGTCGACCGTGACCCGCAGGTCCTCCTTGCCGACGGAGTTCACCAGCCGGTCCAGGCTCAGCACGAGCTCGGTGGCCGGCAGCGGTACGCGCGTGTCGCGGCGCGGGATCGTGGAGCCGTCGCGCAGGTACGGGCCGCCCGCGCCGCGCGGCTGGAGGTCGACGTACTGCTCGCCGACGGCGGAACGGTTCGCTACGACCGCGACCGTGTCCGCCGGGATCCGCACCCCGTCCTCGATGTCCAGCTCCACCGTGACCCCGTCGCCCACCCGGTCGCCGGCCCCCTCGCCGGTCCCGTCGCCGCCGGTGAGCCGCAGCTCGCCCACCCGGCCCACCGGCACGCCGCGGTACGTCACCTCCGCGCCCGCGAAGACGCCTCCGGAGTCGGCGAAGTCGGCGTGGACGCGGTAGCCGCGGTCGAGGATCGCGTCGGCGATCCCGGTGTACTGGGCGCCGACGTACGACACGCCCACGGCGGTCACGGTGGCGAAGGCGAGGAGCTGGGCCTTGACCGTACGGGTGATCACGGTTGCATCCCCTTCAGCAGCAGTTCCGCGAGCGCGGTGTCGTACGAGCCCGCATGCGAGCCTCCGTACGAGACCTGCGTACCGGTGCACACCGGCGGGCAGAGCGCGCCCTCGCCCTCCCCCTCGCCGCCCCCGGTGCCTCCGCCCGGTGGCCGCGGCAGCGGGTCGGGTGCCGGCGCACCGGGCACCTCCGGTACGCCGGGGGCCTCCGGCGCCTCCGGCAGCTTCGGCACCTCCGGCAGCCCGGGCGCCTCCGGGAGCCCCGGTACGCCCGGCACCTCCGGGAGGCCGGGCGCCGTCGGCGGCTCGTCGTCGAGGTTTCCGTAGATGCTCGCCAGGTCCAGATCGGCGGTGACCCTGAGGTTGACGTAATCGCCCTTGATCGCGTCCACGGCGTTGCGCGGGAAGGGGTACGTGGTCAGCAGCTCCAGGGCGTTCGGCAGATCGTCGCCCGCCTTGTTCAGCTGCTCCAGGATCGGCCGCAGGCTGCGGAGGTTGGCGACGACGTCGGAGCGCGAGGCGTTGATCACCTCCGTGCCGGTGGTGCTCAGCGCCGACAGGGAGGTGAGCATCGCCGTCAGCTTGGTCCGCTGGTCCGCCAGCACCTTCAGGGCGGGCGGCAGGGTGTCGACGGCCTGCGCGATGGTCTTCTTCTCCGCCGCGAGCCGCTGGGAGAGCCGGTCGAGACCGGCCAGGGCGCGGACGATCTCGGCGCGCTGCGCGTCGAGGCCGCCGATGAAGGTGTCGAGCTCCTTCAGCAGCGACTTCACCCGGTTCTCGCGGCCCTCCAGGGCCTTGTTGAGCTCCGTGGTGATCGTCTTGAGCTGGGCGACCCCGCCGCCGTTGAGCAGCGCCGACAGTGCCGACAGCACCTCCTCGATCTCCGGGTTGCGCCCGGAGCGCGACAGCGGGATGCGCGCCCCGTCCTTCAGCCGCCCGGCCGGCGCCGCGTCCACGGGAGCCGACAGCGCCACGTACTTCTCGCCGAGCATGCTCGTCTGGCGCAGCTCGGCGACCGCGTTGGCCGGCAGCTTCACCGAGTCGTCGACGCGCAGCCGCACGCGCGCGTGCCAGCCGTCCAGCTCCACCTTCTCGACCGCGCCCACGGTCACGTGGTTCACCTTCACCGCGGACTGCGGCACCAGGTCCAGGACGTCCCGGAACTCGACCGTGACGCGGTACGCGTCGCCGTCGGCGGCCGCACCGCCCGGCAGGCCGACGTCGTACAGGCCGTCGAAGCCGCAGCCCGACAGCAGCAGCGAACCGGTGGCCGACCACACCACGGCCGTCACGCGCAGCGCCCTGATGCGTCCGTCCCTGACGCGTCCGCCCCTGATGGGTCCGCCCCTCATGCGTCCGTCCCTCATGCGTCAGCCTCCAGGATTCCGCCGAGCGTCCGGTCGACCGGGCCGCTCCCGGCGACCGGCGACGCGGACGTGAGCGGCTCCGGAAGCGAGTCGAACAGCTTCCTCAGCTCCGCGCAGTCCTTGGCCTTCGCCTCGCCCGTGGTGGAGAGCAGGGAGCACAGCAGCGAGGCCGGGTCCTGGGGGTGGTCGGGGTTGTTGCGGGTGTCGAGCGTCCCGGAGGACGGGTTGTAGGCGTTCTGGAGGTTCGACAGACCGGTCGGCGCCACCTCCAGCAGCTCCGCGAGCGCGGCGCGCTGCGTGACCAGCACCTTGGTGACCTTGGAGAGCCCCTCCACGTTCGTGGTCAGCGCCTTCTTGTTGTCCCGTACGAACGCGGACACGTCGGCGAGCGCCACGCCCAGGTGCCGCAGCGCGGCCGCCAGGTCCTTGCGCTCGGCGGCGAGCTGGTCGGCGACCTGCGCCAGGCTGTCGTTGAACGACCGCACGCTCTTGTCGTCGGCCGCCAGCGCCGCCGTGAAGACCTGGAGGTTGCGGACGGTCGAGAACAGGTCCTGCCGGCCGTCCGACAGCGTGGTCACCGCCAGGGACAGGTCCTCCACCGTCTGGTGCAGCTTGGCGCCCTGCCCTTCGAGGTTGTCCGCGCTCACCCCCAGCAGCCGGGAGAGGGACCCGTCCTTGTTCGCGCCGCGCGGGCCGAGCGCCTCGGCCGTCGTGTGCAGGCTGTCGAAGACGCGGTCCAGCTCGACGGGCACGGCCGTCCGCTCCTCCGGGATGACGTCGCCGTCGCGCAGCCGCTCGCCGCCCCGGTACACCGGGAGCAGCTGGACGTAGCGGTCGCTGACGACGGAGGAGTTGATGATGGCGGCCCGGGCCCCGGCCGGGACCGCGCGCTCGGAGTCGTACTCCAGCGTGACCCGCACCCGCTGGCCCTGCGGGGTGATCTCCTTGACCTCGCCGATGCGCACGCCCAGCACGCGGACGTCGGAGCCGGGGTAGATGCCGACCGTGCGCGGGAAGTACGCGGTGACGCGCACCGGCTCCGAGCGGGGCCACAGCACCACGGTGGCGGCGGCGACGACCGCGAGGGCGACGATCAGGGTGAGCACGCGTCGCTTCGTCACGAGGCACCTCCCGTGCGCGGGACCACCGGGGCGGCGACCATGTTCTGGATGTAGCTGTCGAACCAGCGGCCGTTGCCGAGGGTGTTGGTGAAGACCCGGACGTACGGCGCCATCAGCTTGATGGAGCGGTCCAGGCTCGCCTGATTGCGTTCGAGCATCGCCACCACCTGGTTCAGGCCCTCCAGGGCCGGGCCGATCTGCGCCTTGTTGTCCCGGACCAGGCCGGAGAGCTGGATGCCGAGGGCGGCGGAGCTCTTGAGCAGCGCGTGGATCGCCGCCCGGCGCCGGGCGATCTCCGTGAAGAGCGCGTCGCCGTCCTCGACGAGCTTCGTGAACTCACCCGAGCGCGCCGCGAGCACCCCGCTCACGCCGTTGGCGTGGGCCAGCAGCTCGCGCAGCGCCTGGTCGCGGGAGGCCACCGTGCGGGAGATCCGCGACAGGCCCTGGATCGACGCCCGCACCTCGTCCGGGGAGTCCTCGAAGGTGGTGGAGATGGTGTCCAGCGCCGTCGCCAGCCGCTCCGTGTCGACCTGCTCGGTCGTGGTCGTCAGATCGCTGAAGGCGGCGACGACGTCGTACGCCGGGGTCGTGCGGTTCAGCGGGATCTCGCTGCCGGGTGCCAGCTGCCCGGGGCCCTTCGGCTCCAGGGCGAGGTACTTGGCGCCCAGGATCGTCTTGATGCGGATGGCGGCCCCCGTCCGCGTACCGAACGCGGGGTCGCCCTTGACCCGGAACACCACCTTGACGTGGTCGCCGTCGAGGTCCACCTCGTCGACCTTGCCGACCTTCACCCCGGCGATGCGCACCTCGTCACCGGGCTTGAGGCCGCCCGCCTCCGAGAAGGCGGCGCTGTACGTCTCGCCGTCGCCGATCAGCGGCAGGCTGTCGGCGTTGAAGGCGGCGACGGTGAGGAGGGCGAGGGCCGTGAGGCCCGCGGCGCCGATGGTGACGGGGTTCCGGTCCCGGAAGGGGATCATGCGGGGTTTCATGCGGGGCCGCTTCAGCCTTTTCATGCGCACCTCGCCCGGGCGACGTGGAGCTCGGGGGTGATGACTTCCTTCGTCTTCGGCAGCACGATCCGGCCGTCGAAGTCGCAGAGGTAGAAGTTGAACCACGAGCCGTACGAGGCGGTCCTCGTCAGCTTGGTCAGCTTGTTCGGCAGCCGCTTCAGCACGCCCTCCACGGTCTTCTCGTTCTCGTTCAGCGTTCCGGTGAGCTCGGTCAGCTCGGCGATGTCGTCCTTGAGGGGCGGCCGGGCCTCCGTGAGCAGGCCGGAGGTGGCCTCGGTCAGGTTGTTGATGTTCACGAGCGACTCGCCGATGGGCTTGCGGTCGGCGGCCAGGCCGGAGATCAGCCGCTGGAGCTGCTGGATCAGCCCGGAGAAGCGGGCGCCCCGCTGGTCGAGCGTCGCCAGGGTGGTGTTGAGGTTGTCGATCACCGAGCCGATCAGCTGGTCCCGGTCCGCGAGCGTGGTGGTGAGCGACGCCGTGTGCGCGAGCAGGCTGTTGACCGTGCCGCCCTCGCCCTGGAACGTCTTGATGATCTCGGTGGCGAGCTGGTTGACGTCCTCGGGGCTGAGCGCCGCGAAGAGCGGCTTGAAGCCGTTCAGCAGCGCGTTGAGGTCCAGCGCGGGCTGCGTACGGGCGAGCGGGATGGTGCCCCCGGGCCGCAGCAGCCGGGTGCCGTCGCCGGCCCCCTCCGTCAGGGCGATGTAGCGCTGGCCGACCAGGCTGCGGTAGCGGATGACGGCGCCGGTGCCGGCCGGCAGCGGCCGGTCCTCGGTGACGGTGAAGGTCACCTCCGCGAGCGTGCGGTCCTTGATGGCGATCTCCTCGACCTCACCGACGCGTACGCCTGCGACCCGGATGTCGTCTCCCTCCTCCAGGCTGGTGACATCGCTGAACACCGCCTTGTACGTGTGCTCGGGGGTGAAGGAGATGTTGACGATGGTCGCCGCCAGCAGCGTGGTCGCCAGGACCGTCACCCCCGCGAAGAGGCCGAACTTGACCAGCGGCGCCGCGGTGCCGCGCGCGTTCGTCACCCGGCTCATGCGACGCTCACCGCCGTCCCGCGCGCCATCGGGCCGAACAGCAGCGTCGCCACCGCCGGCACCTCGTCCGCCGGTACGCCCATCACGGGAGCGACGAGCGCGCCCACGGCGCGCTGCTCGGCGGCTGTGGCGGACGAGGGGCGGGCGCCCGGCGCGCCGTGGCCGGGGTGCGCGTCCCGCGTACCGTCGTCGAGCTTGGTGTGCCCGGCCGGCACCGCCGGTCCGGGCAGGCCCCGGCAGTTGGGGCCCGACCGCTCGCGGTAGCGGGGCTGCTCGCCGGGCTCGTACCCCGGCCGCTGCCGGACGATTTCCAGGGTGATGCGCATCTCTCCCCCTCTGAAGGTCTCCTCGGCCGCGGCCTCCTGCCTCACCAGCCCCTTGAGGAGGCACGGGTACTCGGGCGCGTAACGGGCGAACAGCGCCAGGGTGGGGCGGGAGACGCGGCCCAGGGTGATGAGCCGGTCGCCGTTCTCGTCGAGGAAGCCCTCGGCGGTGCGGGAGACCGTGGCCGTGGAGGTGAACAGGGCGGCCAGCTGGTCCTGCTTCTCGACGATCGTGCGACTGGTGGTGAGCGTGTTGCGCAGGATGCGCAGCAGGTCGGGCGCGGCGTCCCCGTACACCTCGGCCACATCGGCGAACCGCGTGATGTCCTCCTTGATGGACGGCATGTGCGGGTTGAGGCGGCGCAGGTAGTCCTCCACGCGGACCAGGTTGTCGCCGATCCGGTCGCCCCGGCCCTCCAGCGCCGTGGCGAACGCGGACAGGGTGGCGTTGAGTTCGGCGGGCTTCACCGTCCGCAGCAACGGCAGCAGGTCGTTCATCAGCTGCTGCACCTCGATGCCCACCTTGGTGCGGTCCTGGGTGATGACGTCCCCGGCGCGGATGGGCCGGCCCGCCGGCTTCCCCGGGGGCGCCACGAGATCGACGTACTTCTCGCCGAACAGCGTCTTGGGCAGCAGCCGCGCGTGCACGTTCGCCGGGATGCGCGCCGTGTGCTCCGGCTTGAGCGCGATGTCCAGCGTCGCCTTCTCGCCGTCGGCCCGTACGTCCCTGACCTCCCCCACCAGCAGGCCGCGCAGCTTGACGTCGGCGCGCGGCTCCAGCTGGTTGCCGAGGGTGTCCGCCTCCAGTGTGATGCGGACGACGGAGGTGAAGACCTGCTGGTAGACGGCGACGCAGAGGGAGAGGAGCAGGGCGAGGACGGCGAGGAAGACGACGCCGTACAGCCGCAGTTTCAGTTTCGGTTTCACCGGTGTGCGCATCGGCCCTACCCCGCGATCCGTACGGTCGTGCCGGCGCCCCAGATCGCCAGGCTGAGGAAGAAGTCCAGGACGTTGATCGCCACGATGGACGTGCGCACCGCGCGGCCGACGGCGACGCCGACACCGGCCGGACCGCCGCGCGCGTAGTAGCCGTAGTAGCAGTGCACCAGGATGATCACGACGGCGAAGACGATCACCTTGCCGAACGACCACAGCACGTCGACCGGCGGCAGGTACTGCTGGAAGTAGTGGTCGTACGTCCCCGCCGACTGGCCGTAGTAGCCGGTGGTGATGGTGCGGGCGGCGAAGTACGAGGACAGCAGCCCGACGACGTACAGCGGGATGACGGCGACGAACCCGGCGATCATCCGGGTGGTGACGAGGAAGGGCAGCGACGGGACGCCCATGACCTCCAGGGCGTCCGTCTCCTCGCTGATCCGCATCGCGCCGAGCTGCGCCGTGAACCCCGCGCCGACGGTGGCGGAGAGCGCGAGCCCGGCGACCAGCGGGGCGATCTCGCGGGTGTTGAAGTACGCGGAGAGGAACGCCACGAAGTTCGACGTGCCGAGCTGGTTGAGCGCCGCGTACCCCTGGAGCCCCACTTCGGTGCCGGTGAAGAAGGAGAGGAACGCGATGACGCCGACGGTGCCGCCGACGACCGCGAGCGCGCCGCGCCCGAAGCTCACCTCGGCGAGCAGACGCAGGATCTCCTTCTTGTAGCGGCGCAGGGTGCGGCCGGTCCAGGCGAGCGAGCGGCCGTAGAAGGCGAGTTGGGCGCCCAGCTCCTCCAGGCGGTGCAACAGAGCGGCCATGCGATCACCCCTTCTGCGGAACGGCTTGGAAGTACACGGCGGTCAGCACGAAGTTCGTCACGAAGAGCAACATGAAGGTGATCACCACGGACTGGTTGACGGCGTCGCCGACACCCTTCGGACCGCCCTTCGCCGTCAGGCCCTTGTACGAGGCGACGATCGCCGAGATGGCGCCGAAGACCAGTGCCTTGAACTCGGCGGCCCACAGATCGGAGATCTGCGCCAGGGAGGTGAAGGAGGCGAGGTACGCGCCCGGTGTGCCGCCCTGGAGGACGACGTTGAAGAAGTAGCCGCCCGCGACGCCGACGACGGAGACCAGGCCGTTGAGGAGGACCGCGACCAGCATGGAGGCGAGGACGCGCGGGACGACGAGCCGGTGGATCGGGTCGATGCCCAGCACCTGCATCGCGTCGATCTCCTCGCGGATCTTGCGTGCCCCGAGGTCCGCGCAGATCGCGGTGCCGCCGGCGCCCGCGATCAGCAGCGCCGTGACGATGGGGGAGGCCTCGCGCAGGACGGCGAGGACGGAGGCGGCGCCGGAGAACGACTGGGCGCCCAGCTGGCGCGTGAGGCTGCCGATCTGGAGGGCGATGACCGCGCCGAAGGGGATCGACACGAGCGCCGTCGGCAGGATGGTGACGCTCGCGATGAACCACGCCTGCTGGATGAACTCCCGTACCTGGAAGGGGCGGCGGGGCAGCGTGCGCAGCACGTCCAGGGCCAGCGCGAAGAGGCTGCCGGAGTGGCGCAGGGCGCCGACGGGGGAGAGGCTCACTCGGCCACCGCCTCCTTCACCGTTTCCTTCGCCGTTTCCTTCACCGCTTCCTCGCGCCGTGCGATGGCCCGCCAGCGGTCGGGGCGGTCGATCCCGGCGCTCGGCAGCAGCCGGGGCGTCAGGGGCGCCGGGGCGTCGTCCGACCGGTCGATCTGGGCCAGCTCCTGCTCGACCTGTGCGGCGTCCTTCTCCTCCGCCATGCCGATCGGGCCCTGCATGCGACCGTTCAGGAACTGCCGTACGACGGGCTCCTCGCTGGTCAGCAGCTGGTCGCGGGGGCCGAACATCACCAGCTCGCGGCGGAAGAGCAGGCCGATGTTGTCGGGGACCTGGCGGGCCGAGGCGATGTCGTGCGTGACGATCAGGAACGTCGCGTCGATCTGCGCGTTGAGGTCGACGATCAGCTGGTTGAGGTAGGCGACGCGGACCGGGTCGAGGCCGGAGTCCGGTTCGTCGAAGAGGATGATCTCCGGGTCGAGGACCAGCGCGCGGGCCAGCCCGGCGCGCTTGCGCATGCCACCGGAGATCTCACCGGGGAGCTTCTCCTCGGCGCCGATCAGGCCGACCATGTCCATCTTCTCGAGGACGACGCGCTTGATCTCGCCCTCGGACTTGCGGGTGTGCTCGCGGAGCGGGAAGGCGATGTTGTCGTACAGGTTCATCGACCCGAACAGCGCGCCGTCCTGGAACAGCACCCCGAAGAGCTTGCGCACCTCGTAGAGGTCGTGTTCGCGGAGGGTGGTGACGTCCCGGCCCGCGATGCGGATCGAGCCCCGGTCGGGCTTGAGAAGCCCGACGAGCGTCTTGAGGAAGACCGACTTGCCCGTGCCCGAGGGGCCGAGCATCACCGAGATCTCCCCGGCGGGCAGTGTCAGCGAGACGTCCTGCCAGATGACCTGGTCGCCGAAGGACTTCGTCAGCCCTTCCACGCAGATCTCGACACCCATCCGGTTCACCCTTCAGCCCGTGAGCAGCTCCGTCGTCTGCTCTACGGGGCGGGGCAGGGTGTCCGTCGCGGCGATCCGGAATTTTTTTCCGGAGGGACTCTCCGTCAGGGGGCGGGGAGCTCCACCGGGAGCTCCGGGAGCTTTGGGGCCGGTACGGGGACGGGGGGCTGCACCTGGGGGAGGGGCGCCTCCGGAACGCGGAGCTCCGGGACCTCGGGGAGCGGCGGCACGTCCGCGACGTTCCCGACCGCCGGGACCGCCGGGACCTCCGGGACCGCGGGGAGCGGCGGGACCTCCGGGAGCGTCGGCGTGGGCAGCGGCAGGGGCGGCAGGGACGGCAGCGGCGGCTGCGTCGGAGCCGTACGGTCCACGGGGGCCGGCTTCGTGGACGGCGTCGCCGCCGTCGGCGCCGGTGCCGGCGTCCGGGAGGGTGGAGGCGACGGCGCCACGGCCGTGCGCCGGGCGTCGGCCGCCTCCGAGGTCACCGGCGCGGACGCGGGCCGGTCCTGGGCCGGCGGCCGGTCCTGGGCGTGCGGCAGCACGAACCCGGCCACGGCGAGGGTCGCGGCCGTCGAGGCGGCGGCCACCGCCACCTGAGTGGAGCGCGGACGCCCGCGCCCGCAGAGCCACAGCAGCAGCGCCAGCGTGGCGGCCAGCGAGTTGCGCAGGGTGCGGCGGGCGCGGGCCAGCAGCGACTCGACCGTGCGGTAGCTGAGGCCCATCTTGTGGGCGACCTGCCCGACGTCCAGGTCCTCGGACTTCAGCCAGAGGGCCTCCGCCTGGCGCGCGGGCAGCTCCCCGCTGCGTACCGCCAGCCACCTCGCCTCGGCGCGGTCGCACACGAGCTCGTCGACCGGCGCCGGGCCGGGCGGGACCAGCGCGGCGGCCCGGGCGGGGTCCGTGTCGCGGTGGACCTGGCGGTACCGGTCGACGCACAGCCGCATCGTGACCGTGGTCAGCCAGGCGCCGAGGCGCTCGTCGTCGAGGTGCGGCTGCTCGGCGGCGCGCAGCATCGCCTCGTGCACGGCGTCCTCGGCGTCCTCCAGGCTCATGGACCTGCGCCGGGCCACCTTGAGCAGCTGCTCGCGATGGCTCCACGCCCGCTGCCAGCGGTCATCGGACACGTCCGTCGCCATGAGGGCCCCTTCGCGCTACCCGCCGGTACAGCCTCCGGCGGGACGCGACATTACCGCCCGGTATCCGGAATTGTGGAGGGGGCTGCGGGCATCGAGTCCTGACCGTTGCCGAGCGGCGGACCGGGGAGGACGGCATCGGCATCCGGAAGCGGAAGGTGAGATTCCGTAGGCGGTGCTTCCGGGGCCTCTCGTGTACCGGTCGGCCGTGGCCGGGCCGGCTCCGAAGGCGGAGACGGTTCCGCGCGCTTCGGCGGTACGGGGCTGGGACCGGCCTTCGCCGGGGCGCTCGACCGCCCCGGGGCGGGGGAGCGGGACGGCTCCGGGGCCGGCGTGCGCGACGGCTCCGCGCTCATCGCGGGACCGGCGACCGCCACGGGGTCCCCGCCGAGGAAGTACGCGTACCAGGCCCTCACCGTCCGCAGGTAGGCCGCCGAGTGGTTGTAGCCGAGGATCGCCCGGTCCAAGTCGGCGGGGTCGGCCAGGTCGCGCCCGCCCGCGCAGAGGTAGCGTCCGGCGGCCAGCGCCGCGTCGTGGACGTTCCCCGGGTCGGCGCGGCCGTCGCCGTTGCCGTCGGCGCCCCAGGCGGCCCAGGTCGACGGGATGAACTGCATCGGCCCGACCGCGCGGTCGTACACCGCGTCCCCGTCGTACGCCCCGCCGTCCGTGTCCCTGATCAGCGCGAAGCCGTTCCCGTCGAGCCGGGGGCCCAGGATGGGCCGCACGGTCGTGCCGTCGGCGGTGAGGCGCCCGCCGCGCGCCTGGCCCGACTCCACCTGGCCGATCGCCGCGAGCAGCTGCCAGCGCAGGCCGCAGCCCGGCGCACTGCTCGCGAGCGCGGTCTCGGCGTGCCGGTAGGCGGCCAGGACGGCGGCGGGCAGCGTTCCGCCGAGGCCGCTGTCCCCGGTGGCCGCGGCTGTGCCTGTGATCGCGGGGGCGGTCGCCGTCCCCTTCCCGGTCCGCAGCGGCGGCAGCTCCGTGCGGTACGGCGAGTCGCCCGTCACGCTGGGACCCGTCGCGACGAGGCCCCGCCCGCCGGACTCGTCCGTGGCCGAGGCGGCCGCGCCCGGCGCCTGCGAGGCGGTCAGCGCCACCATCGCCGCCGCCGCGAGCGCCGTGCCCCTGACAGCCGTTGCCTTGCGTCCGCTTTCCTGCTCGCGTTCCGTCACCGCGTACGCCCTCCCTGCCCGTCCGGCCCTGTCACCGGCTCTACGGGGCGGGAGGCCCGGTCCGTCGCGCGGGGCGGGGCGATTTTCGGGACCGGCGGCGGAAGGCGGTCCGCCGGGCCTTACCGTGGGGGCATGCAGCGACTGAGAGTGGAGTTCACGACCGAGCCGTTCGACCTGGACGAGGCCCCCGCGCACGCGCTGGTGGCGCGCGAGGTCATCGAGGCGGCCGACCTGGACGCCGTGGACGTGGGCCCCTTCGGCAACACCGCCGAGGGCGGCGCGGACGCGGTGCTCACCGCCGTCGACGCGCTTCTGCGGCGGGCTCTGGGCGCGGGCGCCACCCGGGTGTCGTTGCAGGTCAACGTAATCGGCGACGCCGGAGAGGACGACAAGTGACCGAGCCGGGAGATCACCCCCTGGTCACCGCGGTGAAGCCGCTGGTGGACGCGATGGGCGCCGAGATACTGACCCCCCAGCAGGCCGCGGCCGACGATGTCGTCCTCGCGTGGGAGGGCGTGGAGATCCTGGCCGTACGGCTTCCGCAGCTCGCCGACTCGCTGGAGCGCATCCTGGCGGCGATGGAGCGGCGCCACGGCATGCCGCTGTCCGCGCTGGACCGCAAGACGAAGCAGTCGGTGGTCCGTACCCTGGAGGCGCGCGGAGCCTTCTCGGTGCGGCACGGCGTGGAGACGGTGGCGAACGCCCTCGGCGTCAGTCGTTTCACCGTCTACAACTACCTGAACAGGGAAAACGCCGCGAAGAGTGAGTAGCTGAACACGTTGGGTAGAAAGCCGCCGTCCGCATGTCGGGACGGCGGCTTTTGTGTCACCGAAGTTTCAACAAAGTGTTGACGGGGCGTTGGCGGAGGGCGTTAGCTATCCGCAGCCCGTCAAAGCACAGCGAAAAACAGCCACGGAGGCTCCCGTGACCTCGAGTTCACAGCGCCTTTCGGGGGACGACAGCACCCCCGAGACCCCCGCGGGCCTCACCCGGTTCAACACCTCGGCGGACGGCGACGCGCTCGCCGCCCTGCACGAGGTGTGCGCCAGTTCGGCGTGGGGCAGCAAGCTGCTGGCCCAGCGCCCGTACGCCACCACCGAAGCCCTCCTCCTCGCCAGCGACGCCGCCATGGCCGAGCTGACCGCGGAGGACCTGGCCGAGGCGATGGCGGGGCACCCGCCGATCGGCCGCCCGAAGCCTGGTGACCCCACCTCCTCCCGGGAGCAGAGCGGGATGGCCGGCGCCTCCGAGGCGCTCAAAGCGGAAATGCTCGAGCTGAACCTGGCCTACCAGGACAAGTTCGGGCACGTCTTCCTGATCTGCGCCACCGGCAGGACCGGCGAGCAGATGCGCGACGCGGTCCGCGAGCGGATCGAGAACTCGCCCGAGCAGGAGCGGGAGATCGTCCGCACCGAACTGGGCAAGATCAACCGCATCCGCCTGACCCGTCTCGTAGAGGAAGCAGCATGAGCACGGAAACCACCGCCTCGGTGTCCACGCACATCCTGGACACCAGCATCGGCCGCCCCGCCGAGGGCGTCGCCATCTCCCTCGCGGCCCGCAGCGGCTCCGACGCGGAGTGGGTGGCGCTCGGCGGCTCGCAGACCGATGCGGACGGGCGTTGCAAGGACCTGCCGGCCCTGCCGGAAGGCACCACCCACGTACGTCTCGACTTCGAGACCGAGGCGTACTTCGACAAGAAGCAAGCCGAGGCGCAGCAGGACGCCCCCCGCGTAAGGGACAGCGGCGCGTTCTTCCCGGAGGTGGCGATCACGTTCGCCGTCGTACCGGGCGAGCACTACCACGTACCGCTGCTGCTCAACCCGTTCGGCTACTCCGTTTACCGAGGGAGCTAGCAGACACATGCCCACGATTCTCGGCCAGAACCAGTACGGCAAAGCAGAGAACCGCGTCGTCAAGATCACGCGGGACGGCGACACCCACCACATCAAGGACCTGAACGTCTCGGTCGCCCTCTCCGGCGACATGGACGAGGTGCACTACTCGGGTTCGAACGCCAACGTCCTGCCGACCGACACCACCAAGAACACGGTGTACGCGTTCGCCAAGGAGTACGGCATCGAGTCCGCCGAGCAGTTCGGCATCCACCTCGCCCGTCACTTCGTGACGTCGCAGGAGCCGATCCACCGGGCGCGCATCCGCATCGAGGAGTACGCCTGGGAGCGCATCGAGACCTCGGACGCCAACTCCAAGTTCATCGGCGCCGACGAGGTCAAGCACTCCTTCGTCCGCAAGGGCCAGGAGACCCGCGTCAGCGAGATCACCTACGATGGTGAGAACTGGCAGGTCATCTCCGGTCTGAAGGACCTGGTCGTCATGAACTCCACCAACTCGGAGTTCTGGGGCTACGTCAAGGACAAGTACACGACCCTGCAGGAGGCGTACGACCGCATCCTGGCGACCCAGGTCTCCGGCCGCTGGCGGTTCAACTGGACCGACGACGAGCAGCGGATGCCCAACTGGGAGCGGTCCTACGAGCAGGTCAGGAAGCACATGCTCCAGGCCTTCGCGGAGACCTACTCCCTCTCGCTGCAGCAGACGCTGTACCAGATGGGTTCGCGCATCATCAACAACCGGTCGGAGATCGACGAGGTGCGCTTCTCCCTGCCGAACAAGCACCACTTCCTGGTCGACCTCGAGCCGTTCGGGCTCAAGAACGACAACGAGGTCTACTTCGCGGCCGACCGCCCGTACGGCCTGATCGAGGCCACCATCCTGCGGGACGGCGTCGAGCCCCAGATCCCGGTCGACATGACCAACCTCTGAGCCAGGCCGTTGACCGCCCCGCCCGCCCGACCCCGGTCGGGCGGGGCGGCACGGACCGGAGGGACCAGCAATGGCACAGCCTGCAGGGCCGGCATCCGAAGGCCCGTGTTCCACCTCGCCGGACGCCACCGCGCCGCCCGGTGCCGCCCCGGAGGTGCTCACCTCCGCGGCCCACCCCGCACCCCGGAGCGCCGCCGGCCCGGACGGCGTCGTCGACTGCCACCCCGTCGACGAGAAACTGCCCTTCTCGCGGCTCGTCCCCGCCGCGCTCCAGCACATCGCCGCCATGTACGCGGGTGTCGTCACCCCTCCGCTCATCATCGGGCAGGCCGTCGGCCTGGACGCGGCCGGCATGACCCGCCTCATCGCCGCGAGCCTGCTCATCGCCGGGCTCGCGACCATCCTCCAGACCATCGGCATCACCAACATCGCCGGGAACCGGCTGCCGTTCGTGAACGCCGCCTCCTCCGCCGGCATCGCACCGATGCTCGCCATCGCCGAGACCAGCGCCCCCGGCCACCAACTGCCCGCCATCTACGGCGCGGTGATGGTCGCCGGAGTGTTCTGCCTCGCCGTCGGGCCCTTCTTCGGCCGGCTGCTCCGCTTCTTCCCGCCCCTCGTCACCGGCGTCGTCATCACCCTCATCGGGGTGACCCTGATGCCCGTACCGGTCGGCTGGGCGCAGGGCGGGGACAAGACCGCCGCCGACTTCGGCGCCATGAAGTACCTGGCGCTCGCCGCCTTCACGCTCGTCGTGATCCTGCTCTTCCAGCGCTTCGGCAAGGGCTTCGTCAAGCAGATCGCCCTGCTGCTGGGCCTGTTCATCGGCACGCTCGCCGCGATCCCCTTCGGGATGGCCGACTTCAGCTCCCTGCGCGAGGCACCGGTCGCCGCGCTGCCCGCGCCCTTCGCCTTCGGCGCGCCCGAGTTCCAGCCCGCCGCGATCCTCTCCCTGTGCATCGTGATGCTGGTGCTGATGACCGAGTCCAGCGCCGGCATGCTCGCCCTCGGTGAGATCTGCGAGCGGCGCACCGACGGGAAGACCATCACCCGCGGCCTGCGCACGGACGGCATCGCCACGCTCGTCGGTCCCGTCTTCGGCGGCTTCCCCACCTCGGCCTTCGCCCAGAACGTCGGCGTCGTCTCCCTCACCCGGGTGCGCAGCCGCTACGTCGTCGCGGTCGCGGGCGGAGCACTCCTCGTCCTCGGCGCCTTCCCGGTCCTCGGTGCGGTCGTCTCGCTGGTCCCTATGCCCGTCCTGGGCGGTGCCGGTATCGTGCTGTTCGGTTCGATCGCGGTCAGCGGCATCCGTACGCTCTCCGAGGCCGGACTGGACGACAGCTCCAACATCATCCTGGTGGCCGTCGCACTCGGAGCCGGCATCATCCCGCTCGCCGCGCCCACCTTCTACGCCGGATTCCCCGCCTGGGCACAGACCGTGCTCGGCTCCGGGATCAGCGCGGGAGCGCTCGTCGCGGTCCTGCTCAACTTGTTCTTCCACCATCTCGGCACCCGGAGCCGTCACGCGGCCCCGGCACTCAAATCCTCCTAGGGTCCTGCCGTGCCCACACAGCCACTGCCATTGAAAGAAGAAGGAAGCACCATGGCACCTTCGGCAGCCCAGAGCGCTACCCAGCGCATCGTGATCGAGAACTGCGCCATCGCGACCGTCGACGCGAACGACACCGAGTACGCCTCGGGTCACCTCGTCATCGCGGGCAACAGGATCGAGTCGATCGGAGCAGGCAAGGCCCCCGAGGGCCTGGAGAACGTGGTCCGGCGGATCGACGCCACCGGCCATCTGGCCACCCCGGGCCTGGTCAACACGCACCACCACTTCTACCAGTGGATCACCCGTGGCCTGGCCACCGACCACAACCTCTTCAACTGGCTCGTCGCCCTGTACCCGACGTGGGCGCGCATCGACGAGCAGATGGGGTACTCGGCGGCCCAGGGGTCCCTCGCCATGATGGCCCGCGGCGGCGTCACCACCGCCATGGACCACCACTACGTCTTCCCGAAGAACTCCGGCGACCTGTCCGGGGCCATCATCAAGGCCGCCTCCGAGATGGGCGTCCGCTTCACCCTGGCCCGCGGCTCCATGGACCGCAGCGAGAAGGACGGCGGCCTGCCGCCGGACTTCGCCGTCGAGACCCTCGAGGGCGCGCTCGCCGCGACCGAGGAGACCGTCAAGAAGCACCACGACGCCTCCTTCGACGCCATGACGCAGGTCGCCGTCGCGCCGTGCTCCCCCTTCTCCGTCTCCACCGAGCTGCTCAAGCAGGGTGCCGAGCTGGCCCGCCGCCTGGGCGTGCGCCTGCACACCCACGGCTCGGAGACCGTGGAGGAGGAGCAGTTCTGCAAGGAACTGTTCGGCATGGGCCCGACCGACTACTTCGAGTCGACCGGCTGGCTCGGTGAGGACGTGTGGATGGCGCACTGCGTCCACATGAACGACTCCGACATCGAGGCCTTCGCCCGGACGAAGACCGGCGTCGCGCACTGCCCGTCGTCCAACGCCCGCCTCGCCGCCGGCATCGCCCGCGTACCGGACATGCTGAAGGCCGGCGTCCCGGTCGGCCTCGGCGTCGACGGCACCGCCTCCAACGAGTCCGGTGAGCTCCACACCGAGCTGCGCAACGCGCTGCTGATCAACCGCCTCAACAGCGTGCACCGCGAGGCCGCCCTCAACGCCCGCCAGGCGCTGCGCCTCGGCACCTACGGCGGCGCCCAGGTCCTCGGCCGTGCCGAGCAGATCGGCTCCCTGGAGGCGGGCAAGCTCGCCGACCTGGTGCTGTGGAAGCTGGACACCCTCGCGCACGCCTCCATCGCCGACCCGGTGACCGCCCTCGTCTTCGGCGCGGCGGCCCCGGTCACCGCGTCGTTCGTCAACGGCGAGCAGATCGTCGAGAACAACCGCCTGCTGACGGTCGACGAGGACGCCATCGCGCGCTCCACCCGGGACGAGGCCCAGCGCCTCGCCCGCATCGCCGCCCAGGGCTGAGCCCCTGGCACCACACTCCGGCCGGGTACCTGACACCCGGCCGGACATCGCCACCCGGCCGGTTCCTCCGGCCGGGCGGGGCGATCCACGAAGTCCGGTCGAGGGGGACGGCCCTCGACCGGTCGCCGTGGACCCGAGCGGGGTCCATGGCAGCCGGGCCGGGGGGTGCGTACCAAAGAGTGGTACCCGCACCCCCCGGAACGGTGAACGCGTGTCCTCCTTCCCCACGTCCGACGACACGCACCGGGCGCACTACCTGCAACACCGCACCACCTCCCTGAAATCCACGTCATCGCGCGTGTAACCGACCGGAGGAACCGCTGTGGCCGCCAAGCCCAGGTTTCGCAACCCCGAAGACACCCCCGACCCCGAGTCCCCGGACGTGGGAGCCGCTGCCGAGGACCGGAAGCATCCGGTCGACGAAAAGCTTCCGCCCGGCAAGATGCTCACCAGCGGCCTCCAGCACGTGGCCGCGATGTACGCGGGCGTGGTGGCCCCGCCCCTGATCGTCGGAGCGGCCGTCGGCCTCTCCGGCACCGAACTCACCTTCCTGACCGGCGCCAGCCTCTTCACCGCCGGCCTCGCCACCTTCCTCCAGACCCTCGGGATCTGGAAGATCGGCGCCCGGCTGCCGTTCGTCAACGGCGTCACCTTCGCCGGTGTCGCGCCGATGATCGCGATCGTCGACACCACCGACGACAAGGCCGACGCACTGCCCCTGATCTTCGGCGCGGTCATCGTCGCCGGTGTGCTGGGCTTCATCGCCGCGCCGTTCTTCAGCAAGCTGGTCCGCTTCTTCCCGCCGGTCGTCACCGGCACGGTCATCACCCTGATCGGTGTCTCGCTGCTGCCCGTCGCCTTCGGCTGGGCCCAAGGACCCAATCCGGCGGCCAAGGACTACGGTTCGACCACCTACCTCACCCTCGCGGCCATCACGCTCGTCCTGGTCCTGGTGCTGCGCCGGTTCACGCGCGGCTTCGTCAAGCAGATCGCCGTCCTCATCGGCCTGGTGCTCGGCACGCTGATCGCCATACCCTTCGGCGTCACCGACTTCAGCCCCGTCACCGAGGCCGACATCGTCGGCTTCCCCACCCCCTTCCACTTCGGCGCCCCGCAGTTCGCGCTCGCCGCGATCATCTCCATGTGCGTGGTGATGCTCGTGTCGATGACCGAGTCGACCGCCGACATGCTGGCGCTCGGCGAGATCGTCGACCGGCCCGCCGACGAGAAGACCATCGCCGCCGGTCTGCGCGCCGACACCCTCGGCTCGGCGATCAGCCCCTTCTTCAACGGCTTCATGTGCAGCGCCTTCGCGCAGAACATCGGCCTGGTCGCCATGACCCGCATCCGCAGCCGCTTCGTGGTCGCGGCGGGCGGCGGCTTCCTGGTCCTGATGGGCCTGTCCCCGGTCGCCGCCTCGCTCATCTCCGTCGTGCCCCGCCCGGTGCTGGGCGGCGCGGGCGTGGTCCTCTTCGGCTCCGTCGCCGCGAGCGGCATCCAGACGCTGGTCAAGGCCGGCCTGGAGAAGGACAACAACGTCCTCATCGTGGCCGTCTCGCTGGCCGTCGGCATCATCCCGATCACGGCCCCGGAGTTCTACCACGCCTTCCCGGAGACCGCGAAGATCATCCTGGACTCCGGTATCTCCACCGGCTGTGTCGCCGCCGTCCTGCTCAACCTGGTCTTCAACCACCTGGGCGGCCGCCGCGACGACGACGAGGTGACGGCCCCGATGGAGCCGGGCGACGAGATCTCCGAGACCCGCACGGCCAAGACCGCACCGGTGCACTGACCCGTGCACTTAGCCCCATCCGTGCACTTAGCCCCATCACCACGTCCCACCACCACGCCCGGCCGTCACACCCGCTCGGCTCCGCCGTCCCCGCCTCGGCCCCGTAGGGAGACCTCCTTACGGGGCCGAGACGCGCCATTTCCTGCCCCGCGCCGTCCCCCGCCGGGCCCTTACGCGCCCGGCCAGTCAGGGCGCCGCCCGCTCAGCCCCACCACGCGGTCGAGCAGCGGCGCCTCGTCCGGCACCTTCACCGGCGGCCCGAACGGGCCCCGCTCCGCCGGGCTGTCGGCCGTCGGTGCCAGCAGCGCCTGGCACGCCCGCAGCGCCTCCTCGTCGGCGGCGTACTCCTGGCCGGTCGCGCGGGCCAGATCCCAGCCGTGCAGGACCAGCTCGTCGAGCGCCACCAGGCCCGCCACCTCTCCCGGCAGGGTGACACCGCCCGCCCGGGTGGTGCCCTCCCAGGCCTCGGGAGCCCGCCAGGCGTCGGCGAGCTCGTCGAGCCGGCGCGGCAGCGCGGTGCGCCAGTCGCCGTCGAGGGTCGGCAGGGCAGCCTCCGGGCTCGTGTCCGTGGTCGGCCCGAAGTCCTTCCGCGCGGCGTCCCGGAAGGCGAGCGCGAGCCCCGCGAGATGGCCCAGCAGGTGCCGCACGGCGTAGTCGGGACAGGGCGTCGGCGCGTCCAGCCGGTCGTCGTCGACGCCCTCCAGCAGCGCGGCCACCCGCCGGGCCGTGGGTCCGAGATCGAGCATGGTTTTCTCCTCCGTACCAAGGGCATTCCTCTGGCTTCCGTGGTGTTCGACCGGCGCGGGCCCCGAAACTCATCGCCCCGACCCCCTGTACCGGACCCGCTCACCGGATACGGCGCCGGCATTCGGCCGCCAGCCGCGGATACGCCCGCGCGATGGCCTCGTACACCCGACGCCGTAGCAACAGCTCGGCCTCCGCCCGCCCGGTCGCCCCGAACAGCCCGTCCAGCAGCGTGTCGTACCGCCCCAGCGCATGGCGCAGATAGTCCACCTGCCACCGCACCAACGCCCCCGCCGGGCCCGGCCCAGGGCCGCCGCCCCCGCCGTCACCCGGCCGGTCCCCGGCCGTCAGGCGCCGGTGCCGTACCGCCCGCCGCTCCAGCTCCGGACCGGGCAGCAACGGCACCCGGATCGGCTCCGCCCGGATCGCCGCCAACACCGCCTCCCGGCGCTTGTGCGCCGCCGCCCGCGCAGCCGCCGAGCCCGGCCCGGCCGCCGCCGCGCACGCCGCGAACTCCGGCGCCCGCTCCACCGCCTCCACCCGCGCCAGCAGGTACAGCCGCACCGGCGCGACCGACCAGCGGCGCGGGTCGCGCCCCTGCACATCCGGCTCACCGAGCAGCTCGCGCACCATCGCGTCCGTCCATCCACGCTGCCGCAGCCCGGCAGCCGTCACATACGTCAGCACCGACCCCATGTCGCCCCCATCCATCGTCACGGAGAGTGATGAACCCAGTGAAGCGCACGCCACTGACAACGGACTCTGATCGCCCATTCGAACCAACACCACGTGAGTACGCCGCTCCCTCCCCCCGGGCGCCCATACGCTCCGGGAGTGACCCGTACCACTGCCCTGAACACCGGACGTGACGACTTCCTCAGCTGGGCGGAGACGGAGCAGGGCGTCACCCTGCCTCTACGCCCGGCCGACGCCGTCCTCACGCTGCTGGCCCTGCGCGGCGCCGACCGGCGCGCGGGCGTGCCCGAGCCGACGCCGCAGCTCCTGCGCCACGTCCTCCACGAGGACCTGCCGGTGCTGCTCCACGCGACCCCGGACGAGCTCGCCGCCGTACCCCGCGTGCTCACCGCCCTCGCCGACCGGGTCCGTGCCGCGCACCGCCTGAACGCCAAGCGCCACGCCCGCCTCCTCGACGCCGTACAGGAGGCCGTGCCGGAGTACGAGCGGGCCATGAACGACCCCCTGAACCTGACCTGGCCCCGCTGGTACGCGTCCCTCCTCCGGGCCGACGGCACCGACCCGGACGACCCCGAAGCCGTACGGGCCTGGCTCGCCGCGTACGCGCGCACCCCACGCGCCGAGCGGCGGCAGCTTCCCCCGGAGGTGCCGCGCGCCGACGTGGCCGCCCGCACCTTCGCCGCCCAGGCGCTGCTCACCGAGGCGCTCCTGGACGCGTCCGCCCGCGACACCGGGGGCGCCACGCCCGCGGGCCGCCTGCTGCCCGGGCCCCTCCTCGACGCCGCGGGCCCCGACGAACTCGAGCGTCTCGCGGCCGAGCTCAGCGACCGCTGGACCGCCGCAGGGCTCGGCGAGGCGCTCGCCGGCCCGTGCGCCGACCTCGCGCCCGGCCCCGAGGCCCTGCCCCACATCGCCCTCGCGGACCGCCTGCTCGACGAACACCTCGACTACTACGGCGAATCCGGACTCCCGTTGCCGCCGCCGCCCGCGCTCCCCGCACCCGACGAGGTCCGGGGCCTGCTGCGGGCGGCCCCGCTCCCGGCCGCCCTCGCCGCGGGCGCCGACGACGACCTGAGCGAACTCGCCGAGCGCTGCGGCTTCCCCGAACCGGCCACCGCCGTCTGGAACGAGGGAACCCCGCAGGAGCTCACCGAACTCGCCGCCGACATCCTGGCCGCCACGGTGGAGCGCATCGCCGCCGCCGACGCGGAGGGGGAAGGAGAGGGGGAGGACGAGGACGAGTACGCCCTCGACGCGGCGCACGTCCTGTACTCCCTCTACGAACGCGGCGGCACCCCGGAGTCCGTCGCCCGCAAGGCCTCCGACGTCGCCGGCGGGCCACCGCTCCCGCCGGAGCTGGAGGACGCCCCGGCCGAGGTCCCCGACACGGCGCCGGCGGCCTATGAGACCCCCTCACCGGAGGAGCTGTCCGCCCTGCTCCACCGCCCCGGCCTCACCGAGGCCGACCGCGCCGCACTCGACGGCCACGCCCGCTCCCTGGCCGCCGTCGTGGACCGGCTCGCCGAGACCGGCTGCGTCTTCCGCACCGGCGACGCCTACGGCCTCACCCCGCTCGGCGACGCCGTCATGCGCCACCTGCTGACCGTGGCCCATGTCGCCGCCCCCGACCGGGACGCCGTCCTGACCTGGAAGGCGGACCGGGTCGTCACCGCCGTCGAGTACTGGCCGCCGGCCATCGCCGCCGCGACCCTCACCGCCTGGACGGACGGCCGGGGCGGCACCGACGACGCCTGGAGCGAGCTCCTCGCCGCCGTCTCCGCGTCCGCCCACCCCAGCTCCACCCTCTTCGCCCACCTCGCGCTCGCCGGCATCCCCGACGCCCCGCTCCGCGCCGCACTGACCGACCCGGCCGTGGGCGCCTACGCCCACCGCCTCCTCCGCGACCGCGGCGAGGAGGCCCCGTACGACCCGGTCCCGCTCACCGCCCGCGCTCTGCTCCTCCTGGACGACCTGCACACGCGCTGGACGGAGGACATGCGCGCCCTCATCGAGGCGGCCGCCGCTGAGGAGGAGGCCCACGAGCCGGAGCCGAAGCCGGAGCCGGAGCCGGAGCCGAAGCCGAAGCCGGAGCCCGCCCCGACGGCCCTGCTCGACGCCTTCGACGCGGCCGCCGCGGCCTGGCCCGGCGGCGCGACGGCCCTCGTCGACGCCCTCGCCGCCGCCCACCCCTCCGCGCTCGTCCTCCTGGACGACCTGCGCGCCCGCCACCCGGACAGCCGTGTCGCATCCCTGGCCGCCCGCGCGGTGAAGAACGCCCGCCGACGGTCGGCTACCGCGGGAAACCCGTGAGCGTGACGGTGTAGTCGTCGTGACCGGGCCGGTACGCCATGCAGTAGCGCGTCGGGTACCGGCCCGGGATCCGCCAGGAGCGCGGTTGGGGGACCGGGGCGCAGGCACGGTGACCGGGGGTCGTGCGAAGACCCGCCAGGAAGGCCTTCGTGAGCATCGGCTCCATGAAGATGATCTCGCCCGCGTAGGCGCCGTAGATGAAGGTGTGCCCGGACAGGGAGCCGACGTCAGGAGGGCGGCTGTCCAGGTGTTCGCCCATGGCGCCCTCGGACGTCTCCGGGCTGGAGGGCGGGTAGCCGGGCGGGAGGTGCTCGGCGGGGACGGGCGCGGCGGCCGTGGGGAGCTGGGCGCAGTCGATGAGCAGGGCGCAGCGGCCGAGGCGGATGCGGTCGCGGACCTCGCGCGGGACGAGGTAGAAGTGCACGTCGAAGTGGGGGACGTCGTAGCGGCCGTGGGGCTGGTGGCCCTCGGGGTTCCAGTTGAACAGGACCCACCGGAACGGCGTTCCCGGCCGGCCGCCGGGCGGCAGCGCCAGCTCCAGGCCGTGGCCGCCGACGCACTCGTGCGACGGGTGGACGCGCCCGTCGCCGTCCGCGTCCAGGCAGTGCTCGCCGTCGGTCGGCGCGGTGGGCAGGCCGGTCAGGGCGGAGGCGGTGAGGACGACACCCACGGAGCGCGGCCGGCCGCCTGCGGAGTCGGTGAACACCCGGATCCGGCCCTCGCCGAGTCGCGCCGCCGGGCCGTACCGGGTGCCGTCCCCTTCCACCACCGCGGCCCCGGGTACGGGCTGCCGCGCCGGAATCGTCATCGCCGCCGCCGGGAGCAGCGCGAGCAGCAGGGCCGCCGACGTCAGCCGGGGCCCGAGGGCGCGGAGGGCGCGGCGGGAGGGGCGAGAGCCGGGGGAGTGGACGGAGCCGACGGAGCGGCGGGGGTGGACGAAGCGCATGCGGAAGCCGTTCGTGCCGGGACGCTCCAGGAGGAGCGTGCGTTGAGCCCCGCCGCGTCCACGCCGGTGACCTTGCGCGTGCAGGACCTGATGTCCGCCAGCTTGTGATCCGGCAGGACCTCGCGAATGTCGGAGAAGCCGTCCGGGGCAAGCATCTCCACCTGATGGAGCAGCGGGTCCGGCTCCAGCCGCCGGTGCGCGGCCAGCAGCGTGCTGGTCTCCGGGCGACGTATGGCGTCGTACCGCGCCAGCGCCTCGTCCACGTCGTGGTGGGCGAGCAGGTACGCCAGGACGCGCGCGTCGACGATGGCCTGGGACGCTCCGTTGGAGCCGGTCGGGTACAGCGGGTGGGCCGCGTCGCCCAGCAGGACGACCCGGCCGTCGACCCAGCTCGGCAGCGGGTCCCGGTCGATCATCGGGTACCGCAGCACGCGCGGCGCCGCCGCGATCGTGGCGTGGAGGTCCAGGAAGGGGACGCGCCAGCCGGCCAGGTGCGGCAGGACGACGCCGGGGGGCACGGCCGCGTCCCAGTCGGCGGGCGGCACCGTGGCGGGGCCGCCGCCGGGGCGGGTCTCCACGACCCAGTTCAGCGTGGACCGGCCGGACGCGTCCGGCGGTGAGACCGGGTAGACGACGGCCTTCACGCGGGAGTTGCAGCCCACGATGACCATCGTCCGCCCGTCCAGGAACGGCGGCGCGTGGCTCAGACCGCGCCACATGCACACGCCGTTCCAGATCGGCGGCCCCTCGTGCGGGTACATCGCCGCCCGGACGGCCGAGTTGATCCCGTCCGCGCCGATGAGCAGGTCGCAGGTGTACGGGGCCGGGTCCCCGGCCGCGTACGCTCGCACCCGCCGCCGCGTCCGGCCGGCCGGGTCCTGCTCGTACCCGGTCAGGCGCCTGCCCGTGACCACGGCGTGCGGACCGAGCCGCCGCCGCACCTCCCGCAGCAGCACCTCCTGGAGCCGGGCCCGGTGCACCGAGTACTGCGGCCAGTGGTAGCCGGCGGCCCGGCCGCGCGGCTCCGACCAGATCAGGCCGCCGTAGCGGTGGTGGTACTCCAACCGGGCCGTGGCGACCGCCCGTGACGCGAGGTCCTCGCCCAGGCCGAGCTCGGTGAGCTCCCGTACGGCGGCGGGCTGGAGGTTGATGCCCGCGCCGACGGCCCGCAGGCGCGGGCACGACTCCACGACCACGACGTCGTCCAGACCCGCCGCATGGAGGCTGAGTGCGGTCGTCAGCCCGCCGATCCCGGCACCCGCGATCAGAATCCGGGGAGAATTCTTTCCGCTGTGTGGCGTCATGTATGGCGTCATTTTCAACAGCCCTCCCAGGAGGTCCCCCATCAAAAATGCGGGTGGATCCGAAAAGGCACAAACGCAGACCGGAGCAGCTCGGCGTTCGTGCCCGTCGCCCGGGGGTCCTTCACTCGATCGGTCTAGACCCGTGTGCCGCCTAACGTGTGACGTGCTTTTAATTGAGCGTCGGCAACAGAAAGGCTGCGACATGAATCACGTGGCATTCGACGCGTGCGACATCCAGCGCCTCCAGCATGCTGTTGACTACGCACATCATGCGTCCAGGAGCACCGTGGAGACCCTTCTCCCGCCCTGGATGCCCGGCGCGCTGAAACAGGAAATCAAGAACCAGTGCATTGTGTCGCACTGTGCGACACTGTTGTTCCCCGCCTCCGAAGAATCGGCCGTCGAGTACTTCAGAGAAAATGGCTGGCGGGCGGCGGCGGTAATTCCGAGTGTTCTGGTGAAGCGCCGGCTCGTCGAGCGCCACGGGCTGCCGGAAGATGCGCGAATACTCGTCACGCGCCTGAGTGTGACCACCAATCCAGGGCCGCAGGTGGAGATATTCCTCTTTCCGCGATCCAGCCCGGGATACCGCCCGGAGGTCGCCGAGGAGGAGCGCGCCCACGGCTTCGAGAACCACGTGGGCCTCTTCCTGGACCAGCCCCAGCCCGCCGCGCTCGCCGCCCTGGCGGACCGGCTGGAGGGCGCGGGCTCGATGGTGTACGAGGGCTCCGCGCACAACCCCCACGAGAACACCACCATGCTGTACTTCGCGCCCGCCGCCCGCGTGGCGCGCGTGCGCCGCCGCTTCCCCCGGTGGGAACTGCAGTGCGCCGGCGATCTGACCGCGGTCGCCGAGGCCCGCCCCGTTCGGGCCGACGCGGTCGAGCGTGCCTACGCCGCGCTGCGCGAGAACTCCGCGACGACGATCTTCACGGCCCCGCTGGCATCGCCGTCGGCCTCGTCGACCCCGTCGGCCGCGCCAGGCTCGTCGGCCGTGCAGGCGCCCGTCGCCTCGACCCGCGCCTGAGATCCCGAGGGGCTCCGGGGTCTTGCCGCCCGGCCGCACCTGTGCCATATAGGTCTGGACCAATACTCCGGACCTGGAGGCCCGACCGTGCGACGCCCCTCCTCCCTCGCCGCCACCCCGGTCCGCGTGGCCGCCCTCCTGCTGGGCGCGAGCGTGAGCGTGAGCGCGTGCACCGCCGCCGCGCCCGACCGGGACAAGGACACCGGGCGCCCCTCGGCGCCCACCGGGGTGACGGCACAGGCGGGGAGCGCCACCTCCGTCCATGTGATGTGGCAGCCGGCCTCCGACGACACCGCGGTCACCGGATACGACGTGTACGAGCGGGGCCGCAAGGTCAGGAGCCTGCCGGCCGCCAGGACCATGGTGGACGTCGACCACCTCGCGCCCTCGACCGCGTACAGCTTCACCGTCCGCGCCCGCGACGCCGCCGGGAACGTCTCCGCGCCGAGTGCCCCCGTCCCGGTGACCACCCCCGCGCCCACGCCCGACGACCGCACCGCGCCCTCCCGGCCCTCGGGCCTGCGCGGCGCCGCCGACGGCAGCCGCGCGGCGACCCTGACCTGGCGGCCCGCCTCGGACGACCGGGCGGTCACGGCGTACGACGTCTACCAGGAGGACTCCCGTATCCACAGCGTCGCCGGCACCGCCACCACGGCCCGCCTCACCGGCCTGCGCCCCGGGACGGTCTACACCTTCACCGTCCGCGCCCGCGACGCCGCCGAGAACTCCTCGCCCGACAGCGACGCCGTCGACCTCACCACCGCCCCCGCGCCCGGCGCGCGCCCCGTCACCGCCCCCACGGACCTCGCGGCCACCGCGCTCAAGGGTGGCGAGATCCGGCTCACCTGGACTCCGCCGCGCACCGACGGCGGCGCTCCGGTCAAGGAGCACCAGCTGTACCTCAACGGCAGGTTCGCCACCACGATCGTCTGGGGCGCGCAGCCGCCGCCCGGCACGGCGACGTACGCCTTCACCGTCACCGACCGGCCCGGCACCCGCTACAGCGTCAAGCTCCGCGCCAAGCTGCCGGACGGCACCTGGGGCGACTTCTCCGCCCAGCGCACGGTGGTCGTGGCCTGACCGGGCCGGGCCGCCCGGTCGGTCAGACCGTCCCCGACAGCAGGGCGCTCGCCACCGTCTCCGCGACCGTACGGGCGAACTGCGGCGCCTTGTCGCGGTCTCCCATCAGCATCAGCAGCCAGACGAAGACCGGCCCGACCAGCAGCGCCTGCACGGTGGCCGGGTCGGGCAGCCCGGTCAGCTCACCGCGCGCCACGGCCCGCTGGAGCACCTCCGTCACGAGGAGCCGCTCGCGGGTGAGGAAGGTCTCCGAGAACCGGACCGCGAGGGCGGAGTCGCCGTAGATGTCCGCGAGCAGCCCGGCGAGCACGTCCATCGGCGCCGAGCCGAGCTGTGCGGCGATGGTCCCGCAGAGCGCGGCCAGGTCCCCGCGCAGGGAGCCGGTGTCCGGCGGCGCCTGCTCCCGCATGTCGTGCACCACCGCCGAGAAGATCATCTCCTGCTTGGTCGCGTACCGCCGGTAGATCGCGGCCTTCCCCACCCCGGCCCGCTCCGCCACCGCGCTGACGGTGAGGCCGACGTACCCGCGCTCGACCAGCAGCTCCCGGGTGGCGCGGACGATCGCGTGATCCACCTGGCTGTCCCGGGGGCGCCCGACTCCTTGTTTGGGGGTGATCATGGGCCTACTATACGGAACCGCTAGTATCGAAACTAGCGGTTCCGTAATACGTGTGGGGGGTTGGAATGATCAAGTGGGCTGGCCGCATCTTCGTGTTCCTGGGGGTCGTGCACACGCTCGGCGCGCTGGTCCCGACGTTCCCGCGCTACGCGGGTGACTGGTTCACCGGGGAGCTGTGGCCGCTCAAGGAGCAGCTCGTCGAGATGGGCCCGGCCATGGGCGCCTTCTGGCTGACCGTCGGCAGCTTCGGCGTCCCGCTCTTCGTCGTCGGCCTGCTGGTGCTCTGGCTGGACCGCCGGGGCATCGTGCCGCCGTTGTTCGTCGCGTGGACGCTGGGGATCTGGTCCGTGTTCGGCGCCGTGATGGTCGAGTTCGCGCCCTGGCCGCTGGTCTGGGTCGCCGTCGGGCTGCTGGTCGCCGGAGCCCGGCGCGCCGGGCGGGTGCCGGTGGCGCCGGCCGCCTGAGCCGGTCCCGGACATGGCTCCGCCCCCGGCGCTGTGCGGCGCCGGGGGCGGAGTGACCGGGTGGCGGCGTCAGCCGACCAGCTGCTCGTACGCGGGCAGCGTGAGGAAGTCCGCGTAGTCCGCGTCCAGCGAGACCTTCAGGAGCAGGTCGTGGGCCTCCTGCCACCTGCCGGCCGCGAAGGCCTCCTCGCCGATCTCCTCGCGGATCGCGGCGAGCTCCTCGGCGGCGACCTTGCGGGCCAGCTCGGCGGTGGCCTCCTCGCCGTTCTCGAAGACGACACCGGCGTTGATCCACTGCCAGATCTGCGAGCGCGAGATCTCGGCGGTCGCCGCGTCCTCCATCAGATTGAAGATGGCCACCGCGCCGAGGCCGCGCAGCCACGCCTCGATGTAGCGGATGCCGACCTGGACGGCGTTGCGCAGGCCCTCGTACGTCGGCTTCGCGTCGAGCGAGTCGATGGCGATGAGGTCGCCGGGCGCCACGGAGACGTCCTCGCGCAGGCGGTCCTTCTGGTTGGGCCTGTCGCCCAGCACCGCGTCGAAGGAGGCCATCGCGATCGGGACCAGGTCGGGGTGGGCGACCCAGGAGCCGTCGAAGCCGTCGTTCGCCTCGCGGTCCTTGTCCGCCTTGACCTTCTCGAAGGCGACCTTGTTGACCTCGGGGTCCTTGCGGGACGGGATGAACGCCGCCATGCCGCCGATCGCGTGCGCGCCCCGCTTGTGGCAGGTGCGCACCAGCAGCTCGGTGTACGCGCGCATGAACGGCGCCGTCATCGTCACCGCGTTGCGGTCCGGCAGGACGAACTTGGCCCCGCCGTCACGGAAGTTCTTGACGATGGAGAACAGGTAGTCCCAGCGGCCCGCGTTGAGGCCCGCGGCGTGGTCGCGGAGCTCGTAGAGGATCTCCTCCATCTCGTACGCCGCCGTGATCGTCTCGATCAGGACGGTCGCGCGGACGGTGCCCTGCGGGATGCCGACGTAGTCCTGCGCGAAGACGAAGATGTCGTTCCAGAGGCGGGCCTCCAGGTGCGACTCCGTCTTCGGGAGGTAGAAGTACGGCCCCTTGCCCAGGTCGATCAGGCGCTGGGCGTTGTGGAAGAAGTACAGGCCGAAGTCGACCAGCGCGCCGGGGACCGGGCGCCCGTCGAAGCGCAGGTGGCGCTCCTCCAGGTGCCAGCCGCGCGGACGCATGACGACCGTCGCGAGCTGGTCGGCCGGCTTGAGGGCGTACGACTTGCCGGTGCGCGGGTCGGTGAAGTCGATGCGCCGCTCGTAGGCGTCGATCAGGTTGAGCTGGCCGAGGACGACGTTCTCCCACGTGGGGGCGGAGGCGTCCTCGAAGTCGGCGAGCCAGACCTTGGCGCCCGAGTTGAGGGCGTTGATGGTCATCTTGCGGTCGGTCGGACCGGTGATCTCGACGCGGCGGTCGTTCAGCGCGGCCGGGGCCGGCGCGACCTTCCAGCTGTCGTCCTCACGGAGCTGTGCGGTCTCCGGGAGGAAGTCGAGCGTGCTGGTGCGGGCGATCTCGGCGCGGCGCTCCACGCGGCGGGCGAGGAGCTCGTCACGCCGGGGCGTGAACCGCCGGTGCAGCTCGGCCACGAAGGCCAGGGCCGCGTCGGTCAGGACCTCGTCCTGCCGGGGCAGGGGCTCGGCTTCGACGATGGCCAGCGGAGACGGCGCTGGTGCGGACATGAGCTGTCACTTCCTTCAGCGGGGGCTTTGGCGCGGCGCCATGCCGCGGCCGCCGGGCGTACGCGCGCGGCACTGAGTGCCGTGGGAGCCGAGATACGGTCACGGGCGCCTTCTGACGGTCGGGTGCTTCTGAACAGTGGATACTAGTTTCCTCATAGTGGAAGTTCAATGGTCTGTTGATGTCGAGATTCTCTGGGTCGACACAACGTGGCTCTGGGTGCCACCTCGTACACACGGCGTTCACTCCAGCCGCGCGAGATCCGCCGCGGTGTCGATGTCGTAGGCCTCCGCGACGTCCCCGCACTCCACGAGAGCGATCGCCGCCTCGTGCTCCCGCAGGTAGGCGCGTGCCCCCCGGTCGCCCTCCGCACTCGCCCTCACCTCCGCCCACCGGTCCGCCCCGAACAGCACCGGATGACCGCGCTTCCCGTCGTACGCGGCCGCCACCAGCGCGTTCCGCGCGCCGGACGTGCCGTACGCGCCCACCACCCGGGCCACCGCCTCCGCCCCGATCCCCGGCTGGTCCACCAGGGACACCACGACCGCGTCCGCGCCCGAACCGGCCAGCGACTCCAGCCCCGCGCGCAGCGACGAGCCCATGCCCCGCTCCCACTCCGGGTTGTCCACCAGGACGCACCCGGGCAGCGACGCCCGCTCCCGTACGGCGCCGGCGGCGGCCCCCAGCACCACGTGCACCACCGCGCAGCCGCCCTCGCGCAGCACCCGCACCGCGTGCTCCACCAGGGGGCGGCCCCGGTGCTCCAGCAGCGCCTTGGGCCGGCCGCCGAGCCTGCGGCCGCCGCCCGCGGCGAGCAGCAGTCCGGCGACGACGGCTTCGCGTGGTGTCTCTTCCCTGGTCTCATCCATGGGGAGTGCATACCTCATGACGCGGTCCCGCCCCGGCTTGGATAGGGTGCGGCTTTCGGCATTGGCGTGGGTGCGGTGCCAAGTCCTGGTCAGGAGACATGGGTTGATGAGTGGTGCTCCGCGTGGGGGAAGCGGCGGAACGGTCTTCCAGCCGCTCGAGGAGGGCGATCCGCGGTCCGTGGCCGGCTACCGGCTGTCCGCCCGGCTCGGCGCCGGCGGCATGGGTGCCGTGTACCTGTCGTACACCCCGGGCGGCCGCCCGGTCGCCATCAAGGTGATCCGGCCCGACTTCGCCGAGGACGCGGAATTCCGCCGCCGCTTCGCGCAGGAGGTGCGGGCGGCGCAACGAGTCCAGGGGCTGTACACCGCGCCCGTCATCGACGCCGACACCGACGCGCGCCGCCCCTGGCTCGCCACGGCGTACGTGCCCGGGCCGTCCCTCGCCGACGCCGTACGGGCCCACGGGCCGCTGCCCGTCGACACCGTCCTGCTGCTGGTCGCCGGGATCGCCGAGGCCCTCCAGGTCATCCACGGCGCGGGCATCGTCCACCGCGACCTCAAGCCCGCCAACGTCCTGCTCGCCGCGGACGGTCCGCGCGTCATCGACTTCGGCATCGCGCGCGCCGCCGACGCCACCTCGCTCACCGGCAGCGGCGTCACCATCGGCACCCCGTCCTTCATGGCGCCGGAACAGGCGGCGGGCCGCGAGGTCACCACCGCCACCGACGTCTTCGCGCTCGGCCAGGTCGCGGCGTACGCGGCGACCGGCAGCCCGGCCTTCGGCGAGGGCACCTCGCACGGGGTGCTGTACCGGATCGTCCACGAGGAGCCGGACCTCACCGGAGTGCCCGACCGGCTGCGGGAGTTGGTGACCCGCTGCCTGGACAAGGACCCGGCCGCCCGGCCGTCCGTCGCCGAGCTGCTCGCCCTGTGCCAGGGGGCCAGCGACCAGACCGCCCTGCGCCGCCCCGACGAGTGGCTGCCCGGCGCGGTCGCCGCGGACATCACCACCCGCACCGCGGCCCCCGCCCCGGCGGCGGCCACGACGCCGCCGCCCCCGGCGACGCCGCCGACCGTCGTACCGCCGACGGCCCCGGCCGCTCCGGCCGCTCCGGCCGCCGCGCCGCACCCTCCGACGGCTCCGGCGGCCCACGCCGCGCCTCCGCAGGGCTTCGGCCCGCCCGTACCGCTGCCACAGCAACCGCAGCAGCCCCAGCAGTACGCACCCGCGCACGCGCCGACGCCCGTGCCCGGCATGCCCGCGCCCACGGTGACGCCCGCACCCGTGCCCGCGACCGCCCGTAAGGCGTCGTCCTCCCGTACCGTCCTCGTCGCCGCCGTGGCCGCGGTGCTCGCCTTCGCCGTCGCGGGCGGCGTGACCGCCTTCTACCTGCTCAAGGGCGACGACGGTACGAAGCGCACGCAGGCGCGCGAACAGCCGGCCGCCCAGGGCGGCGACGACACCGGGGCGGACGACGGTGCCGCGGCCGGACACGAGACCCCGGCGGCCGCCGACCCCGCCAAGCCGTCCGGCCCGGCCACACCGCCCAAGGCCCCCGAGCCGGTGACGTACAAGGCGATCGACCTGCCGAGCGGGTACGAGGTGTCCCTCGCCGACGACCCCGTGAAGCCCAAGAACGGCAGCACCGGCTACGACCTCAGCTACAGCCTCGGCCTCTCCGCCAACGACGGCGGCCGCCTCGTCCTCCTGCGCAACGGCCAGGACCCGTCGCTGGCGACGTGCACGAGCGAGACGCGGTTCGCCACCTACATCTCCCAGGACATGCTGTCCAAGGGCTCGCGCCTCTGCCTGCAGACGAGCGCCGGGGACGTGGCCCTCGTCACGGTCCAGGGCTTCCCGCCCGAGTCCGACCCCAGCGACTACATCACCCTGGACCTGACCGTCTGGCGTGGGGCGATGGACGTCGAACAGGCGAGCTGAGGGACCTCCCCCCGTGTGGCGCGCGCCGGTGCGCGGACCGTTAATCTGTCCGCAACCGTCCGGTATCCGACCACCACCGCGGCGGGTGCGAGACCGCACAGGGGTGTGCGTGTGAGGGGGAAGAGAGCAGTGTTGCGAAGCATGGGGCAGAAGGGTGCGACGGGCGCAGGCTCCGGAACCGGCGAGGGCGCGGAGGACCCGCGGGTCACGGAGCTGCGCTCCGCCGTCGCCCGCCTGCGGCGCGAGCTGGCCGCGCACCCCGCGGAGTTCCTGGACCGCGGGATCGCCGAGGAGGAACTGGCCGCACTCGCCGCGATGGCCCGCGGCGGCGCCCCCGAGGTCCCGCGCCTGCGCCGCTCACTGCTCCTGATCGCCGGTGCGGTCGGCTCGGTGAGCGCCCTGGGTGCCGCCCTCACCGGCGTGCGCAACGCCGTGGAGCTCTTCGGCGGACCGGCGGGACCGTCGGGACCGGCGGGGCCGTCGGGCCCGTGATACGGGGTCGGGGTCGGTACGGGAGACGGGCGTGCTTGCGGAGGCGTCACGCGCCATGGGATCCATAGGCCGCCCGCGACGTCGACGGACGCTTCTGCCCGTGGTGCTCGGGGACGGCAGCGCCGCCGAGCGCGCCTCAGCGGCGGATCAGCCGCCGCTCCCTCGCCGCCGCCACTGCCGCCGTGCGCGAGTCCACGCCCAGCTTCGCGAAGACGTGCACCAGGTGCGACTTCACCGTCGCCTGGCTCAGGAAGAGCCGCTTGCTGATCTGCTGGTTGGACAGGCCCTCGCCCACCAGCTGCAGCACCTCCAGCTCGCGCCTGGTCAGCGCCTGCGCCGGGGTGCGCATCCGGTCCATCAGCCGGTGCGCGACGGCCGGCGCCAGCGCCGACTGCCCGGCCGCCGCCGTGCGCACCGCCGCCGACAGTTCCTCCGGGGGCGCGTCCTTGAGGAGGTAGCCGCTCGCGCCCGCCTCGACGGCCGCGAGGATGTCGGCGTCCGTGTCGTACGTCGTCAGCACGAGCACCCGGGGCGCGCCGGCGCGGGCGGTGATGGCCGCCGTCGCCTCCGCGCCGTCCATCCCGGGCCCGAAGCGCAGGTCCATCAGGACCACGTCCGCGTCCGGTGCCAGCTCCACGGCGCGCTCGGCCGTCGCGGCCTCGGCGACCACGGTGAAGTCGGGCTCCGTGTCGAGGACGGCCCGCAGACCGGCCCGTACGACGGGATGGTCGTCCGCGAGCAGCAGGCGGATCGTCATGCGGCCGCCTCCCGGGGCAGGGGCACCGACGGCAGCGGGAGGGCCACGGCGACGGCCGTGCCCTGGCCCGGCGCGGACTCCACGGTGAAGGACCCGCCGAGCGACTCCGCCCGCGAGCGCATCGCCGGGAGCCCGAAACCGCCGCTCGGAGAGGGGGCGCAGGCGCCCGGGTCGAAGCCCTTGCCGTCGTCGACCACGTCCAGCGTGACCGAGGCGTCCATGAAGGTCAGCGTGATCTCGGCACGCGCGGCACCCGCGTGCCGCACCGTGTTGGCCAGCGCCGACTGGGCGATCCGCAGCAGCGCCACCTCGTACGGCGTGGGCAGCGGCTGCGGCGTACCGCTCACGGAGAACCGCACCCGGGGTCCCGGCTCCGGTCCCGGTCCCGGCCCCGGCTCGCAGAGCCGCTCCAGGGCCGCCGCCAGCGAGCCGCGTTCCAGGTCGGCCGGCGCCAGCGCCCGGACGAACCGCCGCGCCTCCGCCAGGTTGTCCTGCGCGGCGTGGCGCGCCCGCTCGATGTGCGCGGCGGCCGGGGAGCCGTCCGGCAGGGCGCGCTCGGCGGCCCGCAGCAGCAGCTGGATGGAGGAGAGGCCCTGTGCGAGCGTGTCGTGGATCTCGCGTGCCAGCCGCTCCCGTTCCGCGAGCGTGCCCGCGTGCCGCTCCGCCGCCGCCAGCTCGGCCCGGGTCGCGATCAGCTCCTCGATGAGCCGCCTGCGCCGCTCGCTCTCGCGGTACAGCGCCTGGTAGCCCAGCACCGTCGCCACCGCGACCGCCGCCCCCAGCAGCGGCCCGATGAACGCCCCCGGGTTCAGCGGCGCGCCGTGGTGGACGTACGACAGGATCGCCGCGCCCGCGGTGGCGGCCACGGCCGGCAGGGACCACCGCACCGGCAGCAGGTGCAGGTGCAGGAAGTAGAGGGGGAACGCCGCCCACAGCCCGTCGGGGGTGAGACCCAGCAGCCCCAGCCAGGCCGCGCTCAGCACGCCCAGCCACAGCGCGGCGGCCGGCGCCGAGGTGCGTACGGGTGGCAGGACCGAGCCCGCCGCGTACACCGCGCCCATCACCGCGGCCGCCGCCACCACGGCCGGGTCGCCGGAGGACCGCAGCGCGGCGAGGGCCAGCAGCCCCGCCAGCAGCAGATGGAGACAGAGGCGCAGCACGCGCAGGACGGGGGTGAGGGAACGCGGATCCATGACCCGTCCAGGGTAGGTGCCGACGCCCCCGCCGCCCTCAACCGAAAGTTTGACGCGGGGGCCGTCCGACGCGCGATGCGGTGACCGGCGGAGCGTCGGCAGGCTGGGCGTCATGTTCGTGGCATGGAGAGATCTGCGGTTCGCCAAGGGGCGGTTCGCGCTGATGGGCACGGTGATCGTGTTGATCACCCTGCTGGTGGGGCTGTTGTCGGGCCTGACGGCCGGGCTCGCACGGGAGAACGTCTCGGCGATCACCGGGCTGCCCGCCGACCGGCTCGCCTTCGCGGCCCCGCCCCCCGGCCGGTCGGTGTCCTTCGCCGAGTCGGCCGTCCCGGAGAGCGCCTGGCGCGCCTGGTCCCGGCAGCCCGGCGTCACCGCCGCCGAACCGGTGGGCATCAGCACCCTGAACGCCACCACCGCGGGCGGCCGCACGGCGGCCGTCTCCGCCTTCGGTACGGCCCCGGGCGCCGGGATCGCCCCCGAGAGCGCGAAGCTCGGGCCCGGGAAGGCGGTCCTGTCGCGGTCGGCCGCCGACGAGCTCGGCGGGGCCGGGCCCGGTGACCGCGTACGGCTGGGATCCCGGGACCTGGCCGTGGTGGCGGTCGCGGGCGACGCCTCGTACAGCCATACGCCGGTGGTGTGGACGTCCCTGGCCGACTGGCACGCCATGGGGCCGGGGCGTACGGGGGCGACGGTCGTCGCCCTGCGGGGCGCGGGGATCGACGTGGCGGCGGGGGACCGGGCCGCCGGTACGCGGACGCTCGGCGTCGACGAGGCGCTCACCGCCATCGGCTCCTACCAGGCGGAGAACGGCTCGCTCCAGCTGATGCGCGGCTTCCTCTTCGCGATCTCGGCGCTCGTCATCGGAGCCTTCTTCACGGTGTGGACGATCCAGCGCGGCGGCGACGTGGCCGTGCTGAAGGCGCTCGGTGCCTCCACGCCGTACCTGCTGAAGGACGCCCTCGGGCAGGCGGCGCTGATGCTGGCCGGCGGGACGCTGCTCGGGACCGCGCTCGCGGTCGGCGTCGGCGCGCTGGTGAGCGGGGGCGACGTGCCCTTCGTCCTGGAGCCGGTGACCGTCCTGGGCCCGGCCGCTGTGATGATCGTCCTGGGAATGCTCGGAGCCGCCCTGTCCATCCGGCGGATCACCGCCGTCGACCCGCTGACCGCGCTGGGGAGCGCCCGATGACCACGATGAGCCTTGCCCTCGACGACGTGACCCTGACCTATCCGGACGGCGACGGCCGGGTCACCGCGCTCGACTCCGTCTCGCTCGCCGTGCCGCCGGGCACCCTCACGGCGGTCGTCGGACCCTCCGGCTCCGGCAAGTCCAGCCTGCTCGCCGTGGCCGCGACGCTGGTGACGCCCGACCGGGGGCGCGTGGTCGTCGCCGGGACCGACACCGGCATCCTCGACCGGGCGGGCAGGGCGGCCCTGCGGCGTGAGCACATCGGGATCGTGTTCCAGCAGCCGAACCTGCTGCCGTCGCTCACGGCCGCCGAGCAGCTGGTCGTGATGGCCCACCTGTCGGGCCGGCGCAACCGCGCGGCCGCCCGGGCGCGGGCCCTGGAGCTGCTGGACGCGGTGGGCCTCGCCGACCAGGCCGGGCGGCGGCCGCACCAGCTCTCCGGCGGTCAGCGCCAGCGCGTGAACATCGCGCGGGCGCTGATGAACGACCCGGCCGTGCTGCTGGTCGACGAGCCGACCAGCGCGCTGGACCACGAGCGGGGCGCGGCGGTCCTGGACCTGCTGGTCACGCTGACCCGGGCGCGCTCCACGGCCACCGTGCTGGTGACGCACGACCGCGCCCACCTCGACCGGACGGACCGCACGGTGACGGTCCGGGACGGCCGGCTGTCCGAGCGGCGGCCGGTACGGCTCTGAGGCTCAGCCGTGCCGGTACGGCTCTGAGGTTCAGCCGTGCCGGTACGGCTCTGAGGTTCAGCCCTGGCCGTTGGCGGCGGCGGTGTTCGCCAGGGCCGTCGACAGGTCCTGCGCGACCTCCTGCAGGATCGGGACGATCTTCTCCGTCGCCGCCTCCGTCACCCGGCCCGCGGGCCCGGAGATGGAGATCGCGGCGGCGGTGGGGGAGTCGGGCACCGAGACCGCGATGCAGCGCACCCCGATCTCCTGCTCGCTGTCGTCGACCGCGAACCCCGCCTCCCGCACCTGCACCAGGGCGTCGAGGAAGCCCTCCGGCGTGGTGATGGTCTTCTCCGTCGCGGCCGGCATCCCGGTACGGGCGAGCAGCGCGCGGACCTCCTCCGGCGGGGTGTGCGCCAGGAGCGCCTTGCCCACGCCGGTGGAATGCGGCAGCACGCGCCGGCCGACCTCGGTGAACATGCGCATCGAGTGCTTGGAGGGCACCTGCGCCACGTACACGATCTCGTCGCCGTCGAGCAGCGCCATGTTCGCGGTCTCGCCGGTCTCCTCGACCAGGCGGGCGAGGTACGGGCGGGCCCACGTGCCGAGCAGTCGCGCCGCGGACTCGCCGAGGCGGATGAGGCGGGGGCCGAGGGCGTACCGCCGGTTGGGCTGCTGGCGCACGTAGCCGCAGGCGACCAGCGTGCGCATCAGGCGGTGGATGGTGGGCAGCGGCAGCCCGCTGCTGGAGGAGAGCTCGCTCAGACCGACCTCGCCCCCGGCGTCGGCCATCCGCTCCAGGAGGTCGAAGGCACGCTCGAGGGACTGCACGCCGCCGGTCGCGGAGGCGGGCTTGGCGGCGTCGGTGGTGCTGGCGCTGGACGTCGGCACGGCACGGTCCTTTCGGGGCGGATGGGCAAGTCAGCAGCCTACCGGGCCGTCCGGCCGGGCACATCGCCCGCAGTGGGACGTCTTTGCCGGTCAGGGGCCGTTTGTCCGGGTGCTCGCCGGGATCGGTGGCTGCTCGCCGGACCTCCCTCTGTGGGTAGCTACGTTCCCTTGAATGAAATTATCTTTCCACTTCATGGAAACATCCAAGCCGCCTCCGCGCCACCGGGCCGGGCCCTCGGGGACCTCTTGACGGCACCGGATCGGAGGGGAAGACTCCCTCACAAGCTTCAACAGTTCGTTGAAGTTGAGATGTGTGCCGTGTGCCTTGCCTGTGCCTGTGCCTGTGCCGTGGGCTTGTCGGCGTTGGACGATGTGAATGGAGAACGACGGGAACGTGGACGTGAACCTGGTACTGCGCTCGACGCGCGTCATCACCCCCGAGGGGACGCGCGCCGCCTCGGTCGCCGTCGCCGACGGCAAGATCGCGGCGGTGCTGCCGTACGACGCCGAGGTGCCCGCCGGCGCCCGCCTGGAGGACGTCGGCGACGACGTCGTCCTCCCCGGCCTCGTCGACACCCACGTCCACGTGAACGACCCGGGCCGCACCGAGTGGGAGGGCTTCTGGACCGCCACCCGCGCGGCCGCGGCCGGCGGCATCACCACCCTCATCGACATGCCGCTCAACTCCCTCCCGCCCACCACGACCGTCGACAACCTCCGCACCAAGCAGGAGGTGGCCCGCCCCAAGGCCCACATCGACGTCGGCTTCTGGGGCGGCGCCCTGCCCGACAACGTCAAGGACCTGCGGCCCCTGCACGACGCCGGCGTCTTCGGCTTCAAGTGCTTCCTGTCGCCGTCCGGCGTGGACGAGTTCCCGCAGCTCGACCAGGAGCAGCTGACCGCCTCGCTCGCCGAGATCGCCGGCTTCGGCGGCCTGATGATCGTGCACGCCGAGGACCCGCACCACCTGGACGCGGCCCCGCAGAAGAACTCCCCGAAGTACGCCGACTTCCTCGCCTCCCGGCCGCGCGACGCCGAGAACACCGCCATCGAGAACCTGATCAACCAGGCCCGGCGGCTGAACGCCCGCGTGCACGTCCTGCACCTCTCCTCCAGCGACGCGCTGCCGATGATCGCCGCCGCCCGCCGCGAGGGCGTCCAGATCACCGTCGAGACCTGCCCGCACTTCCTCACCCTCACGGCCGAGGAGATCCCGGACGGGGCGACGGAGTTCAAGTGCTGCCCGCCCATCCGCGAGGCGAGCAACCAGGACGCCCTGTGGGAAGGCCTCGCGGACGGGACGATCGACTGCATCGTCTCCGACCACTCGCCCTCCACCGCCGACCTCAAGACCCCCGACTTCGCCACCGCGTGGGGCGGCATCTCCTCCCTCCAGCTGGGCCTGCCCGCCATCTGGACCGAGGCCCGCCGCCGCGGCCGCAGCCTCGAGGACGTCGTCCGCTGGATGTCCACCGCCCCGGCCCGGCTCGCGGGCCTCGGCCAGAAGGGCGCCATCGAAGCGGGCCGGGACGCCGACTTCGCCGTCCTCGCGCCCGACGAGACCTTCACCGTCGACCCCGCCGAGCTCCAGCACCGCAACCGGGTCACGGCGTACGCGGGCAAGACCCTGCACGGCGTCGTGAAGTCCACCTGGCTGCGCGGTGAGCGCATCGCCGACAACGGCACCCTGGCCGAGCCGAGTGGCCGGCTCCTCGAAAGGACCAAGTGACACCCGTGACCGCCATACCCAGCTTCACCGGCGACGCGAACCCCTACGGCGGCGGCGACCCGTACGCCGACTACCGCACCGCCGACTTCGCCTTCACCAGCCTGGTCGACCTGGCCGACCGCCGCCTCGGCGCGGGCGTCATCGCCGCCAACGACGAGTTCTTCGCCGAGCGCGAGAACATGCTCAAGCCCGAGCCCGCCGAGTTCGACCCCGAGCACTTCGGCCACAAGGGCAAGATCATGGACGGCTGGGAGACCCGCCGCCGCCGCGGCGTCTCCGCCGACGAGCCGCACCCGACCGCCGAGGACCACGACTGGGCGCTCGTACGCCTCGGCGCGCCCGGCGTCGTACGCGGCATCGTCGTCGACACCGCCCACTTCCGCGGCAACTACCCGCAGGCCGTCTCCATCGAGGCGACTTCGGTGGCCGGCTCCCCGTCGCCCGAGGCCCTCCTCGCCCCCGACGTGAAGTGGACGACGCTCGTCCCGCGCACCGCCATCGGCGGCCACGCGGCCAACGGCTTCGCCGTCGACGTCGAGCAGCGCTTCACGCACCTGCGCGTCAACCAGCACCCCGACGGCGGCATCGCCCGCCTGCGCGTCTACGGCGAGGTCGCCCCCGACCCGGCGTGGCTCGGCGTGCTCGGCACCTTCGACGTCGTCGCGCTGGAGAACGGCGGCCGCGTCGAGGACGCCTCCGACCGCTTCTACTCGCCGGCCACCAACACCATCCAGCCGGGCCGCTCCCGCAAGATGGACGACGGCTGGGAGACCCGCCGCCGCCGCGACAAGGGCAACGACTGGATCCGCTACCAGCTGGTCGAGCAGTCCGCGATCCGCGCGGTCGAGATCGACACCGCGTACCTCAAGGGCAACAGCGCAGGCTGGGCGGCCCTGTCCGTACGCGACGGCGAGAGCGGCGAGTGGACCGAGTTCCTGTCGCGCACCCGCCTCCAGCCGGACACCAACCACCGGTTCGTCCTGCCGGAGCCGGTCGTGGGCACCCACGTCCGCATCGACATCTACCCCGACGGCGGCATCTCCCGCCTGCGGCTGTTCGGCTCGCTGACGGACGAGGGCGCGAAGCGCCTCACCGCCCGCCACGAGGAGCTCAGCTGACCGTATGACCCGGGCAGCACGACACCTGCCCGCACGCGAGCGGCGCACCGGCCCGACAGCACCGGTGCGCCCTCGCGCCCTTTCCACGCCTGCGGCTCCGGCACGCCCGGACCCTATGCGCGCACGCCCTGCTCGCGGCTTCCGCGACCGCCGTGCGTGCTGCTCCCCGTGCCTGCTGCTCCAGGCGCCCGCAGCGCCCGCCGCCTTCGTGGGGCCCGGCCGCGCCCGCTACGCCGCGTGGCCGCCGTCCACCGCGAACTCGGCGCCCGTCACGTACCCCGCCTCCTCGCCGGCGAGGTACGCCACCATCGACGCCACCTCGTCCGGCGCGCCGAAGCGCCCCAGCGCCGTCATCGCGCGCTGGCCGTCCGCGTACGGGCCGTCCGCCGGATTCAGGTCCGTGTCGACGGGCCCCGGGTGGACCACGTTCGCCGTGATGCCCCGGCCGCCGAGCTCCCGCGCCAGCGCCTTGGTCAGGCCGGACAGCGCGGACTTGCTCATCGCGTAGAGCGTTCCGCCGGGCCCCGGCACGCGGTGGGTCATGCACGTACCGATGGTCACGATCCGCCCGCCCCGTGCCATGCGCGCCGCCCCCGCCTGCGAGGCCAGGAACACGCCGCGGACGTTCACCGCGAGGACCCGGTCCACGTCCGCGAGCGTCAGGCTCTCCAGCGGGCCGAGCACCCCGACCCCCGCGTTGTTCACCAGCACGTCGAGCCGCCCGCCGCCCAGCGCCTCGGCGGCGCGCTCCACCGCGCCCGCCGCCGCCGACGCGTCGGCCGCGTCCGCGCGCAGGGCGATCCCGCACCGCCCGGTCGCCTCGATCCTCCGTACGACCTCCCGGGCCGCGTCCTCATCGCGTACGTAGGTGAGGGCGACGTCCGCGCCCTCCCGGGCCAGCCGCAGCGCGATCGCGGCGCCGATGCCGCGGCTGCCGCCGGTGACCAGAGCGGTCCTGCCGTTCAAGGTGGCCTCCATGCCGTCGTCCTCCGTGCTTCCTTCGGAAGTGGTTGCGCGGTCAATCACATCCGAGGGACCGCCGTACCGCTGGCGGCGATCGGACACGGAGATCCACTGCCGGCCGAAGGGCGACTTCCGGCCGCGGGCGCGGTCCGGCCATGTGACGGACGATGAAGGAGGACCTGCTGAGAAAGGTCTGATGAGACGGGCCTGATGAGAAAGGCACCAGCCATGGCCAAGCTCACCCTCACCTCCTTCGTGACGCTCGACGGCGTGATGCAGGCCCCCGGCGGCCCCGACGAGGACCGCACCGACGGCTTCGCGTACGGCGGCTGGAGCGTGCCGTTCGTGGACGAGGAGTTCGGGCGGTTCATCGACGAGGTCTTCCAGCGGGTGGACTGCTTCCTCCTCGGCCGGCGGACGTACGAGATCTTCGCCTCGTACTGGCCCAAGGTCACCGACGAGAGCGATCCCGTCGCGAGCCGCCTCAACACCCTGCCCAAGTACGTGGTCTCCACGACCCTCGACACGGCCGACTGGCACAACTCCACCGTGATCAAAGGCGACCTGACCGAGGAGGTGAACCGCCTCAAGCAGCGGCCCGGCCGCGAGATCCAGGTCCACGGCAGCGCCCGCCTCGCTCAGAGCCTCATCGCGCACGGGCTGGTCGACGAGATGAACCTCCTCGTCTACCCGGTCTTCCTCGGCAAGGGCCGCCGCCTCTTCCCCGACGGCGGGACCCCGACCGCCTTCGAGCTCACCGGCCACCGTACGACCACCACCGGCGTCACCATCCAGACCTACCGGACCGCCGGGCCCGCCCAGTTCGGCACCTTCCAGCCCGGGGAGTGAGGGCTCGCAGGGCGGAGCCTCGCCCCGGCGGAGCCGCCGTCCGCTAGAACCGCCCGCGCCGCGGCTCGCGGTAATCCTCGGTCGTCGCCGGACGGGACTTCCCCGCCCCCGGGGCGAGCACGAACGGCTCGCCGCCGTTGGTCACGGTGAACCGGTGGATCTCACCGCTGCCGGTGGTCACCGTCACCTCGGCGGTGAAGGCGAAGGTGGCCTGCTCGGCGTAGATCCCGCCCGTGACCGACGCCGTGTAGTGGCCATGGTGCTGCACCAGGGACATGACCTCCGTCCCGCTGTCGATCCATGGGAGCCGCTTCCCGGCTCCGTCGGTGGGCCGCCAGTTCGGGTCGTACTTCAACGAGCCGCTCGGGAACGGCCCCAGGGCGTGCAGGGTGTCGAGATACGCGGTGCGGTCCTCGACGGGGTATTCCCCGTCGTCCCTCCACTCCGGCCCCGCGCACCCGTAGTGATGGCGGGGCCCGGACGGCATCCGCACCCGATGGATCCGCAGGAACGCGTCAACCCGGAGGATCTCGTATGGCGCCGAGATCTGCAGCTCGAAGGGGGTGCGCCCGGCCATGGTTCCGCCCCGTGCGACGAGCGCCCTGCGCATGCGCTCGCAGGCCACGCCCGCCACATCCAGGTTCCCGTCGACGGCGGCCAGGGCGTCGACCTTCCGGTCCGTCTCCATGAGCCACCTGCCCTGGAACTGCTCCACCGGAGAGGCGATTCCGCGGACCGAGACGCCGCCCTTTTCCGCAGGGTCCCCGTGTGCGCGGGACAGGGGTATCCCCACCCGCTGGGCGAAGTCGATGTCCGCGTCGGACGCCAGGCGCGGCATGGGCGGGGCGATACGGAACGGCAGGCCGTCGTCATCGAGCCGTACGGTCCGGGACCGGCCGTCCTGAACCGTGTCCAGCTCGATCCACCACTCGCACGCACATGTGCGCGTCGTGACATGCAGGGTGCCGGTGGTGACGCCGCCGGCCCGTACGGAGCGCAGCACCCGTTTGTGCGGCGACGCGGTATCCAGCTCCAGGGTGTCGTGGTGGACGAAGGGCGCCCCCGCCGCCGGCGTGCCCGCGCAGCCCACGTCGTCCCCGCGGGGGGCGTCGATCCTCGGGCCCCTGACCACCCGGATGCCACGGATCACCACGGAGGATCCGGCCGGGGCGGAGACCGTGTACGCGACGGCCGCGGTCCCGCGCGGCACGGCCCGCTGCTCCGTGGCCCAGCGGAACAAGGCGCGGCAGCCCTCGGTCGGGGCCAAGGTGTCCTTGGGCGCCGCACCTGCCTCGGGCGGGACGGTGGCCGTCCACAACCCGCCCTTGCCCTGGAGGACCGGCGCACCCATGGCACGCGCGGCGGGCGGCTCGGCGGGCCCGGCGGGCCGGTGCAGCAGGCCGGCCGCGAGGGCCGAGCACACGGCGGCGACGGCGACGGCGACCGCCACGGCCGCAGCTCTCCTCATGACCGCACCCATGCGTTCTTCTGGAGATCGCAGCGGTAGCGGGGCTCGGTCTCGGCCGGGTCCGGAGCGAGGCGGAAGGGCCGGCCCGAATCGTCCACGAGGATGCTTCCCTTGCGGCCGGCCTGTTCGTACCGGACCTCGATGGCGAACTCGTACGTCCTGCTCCCGGCGAGGATGAGGATGTCGAAGATGCCGGGGTCGTCCTGCCTCGCGAGCTGGTACCTGGGATGCGGGTACTGGCCGAGGACCTTGCCGTCGGCGTCGAGCGCCATGGCCGGGATGTGCGGCTTGGCCAGGTCCAGGCGCACATAGCTCGGTTCGGCGGCGCCCTGCGGTCCCCCGCACGCATAGGACGGTCCGGGAGGGGCGGGCCGCTCGTCCAGGACGCGGGCGCGCACGGATGTGATCACCGCGGGTGCCTTGGCGAAGTTGAGCAGGGTCAGGCGTACGCGGATGGCCTGCGCGTGGACACCGCCGTCGCGCACCATGCCGTCCAGGTCGCCGAACGGGTCCTCCATGGCGAAGTTCAGGTCCGTGCGCGCGGTGGCCTCACCGGCGCGCACGATGCGCTTGTCCCGGCTGACGTCCCACCACATCTCCGAGTGCCCGCTCAGCCCGGCCGTGCCGGGGGCGGGCGCCTTGCTGGTCCAGGAGTCGAAATACACGGCGAGGAAGGCGGCGATGACCGCGCTGGCGACGATGCCGGTCAGCGTGGCGAGCACGGCCGGGCCCCGGGTGCGGACCTGCCGCACCACCCGCCCGCCCCGGTCGCCCGGTTCCTCCGAGCCCCGCGGGTCCTCCGCGTTCTCCGCGCCATCGGTGGCCTGGGCCTGGGCCGTGGGCGTGTCCGGCGTGTCCGGCACCTCCGGCGTCGTGGGAGGCTCCGGTGTCTCCGGTGTCTCCGGCGTCTCCGACCGGTCCGGCGTCGTCGGCGGCGCCTGCGCTTCCGGCTCCTCCGATCCCCCCGCGCCCGCGCCCGTACTCGTACTCGCCTGCGCTTCCCGTTCGAGCTCAGCCATCCCTACCCCCGTGGTGAAGAGAACGACGCTGCCATGGGCAACCCGTGCGTACGCAACTCTCTTTCCCCTCAAGGCGGTTCACGACCACACGCCACGGCGGGGTTTCCCGGCGGGCGGGGCGGACGGTACGGTGACCGTCCGCGTGCGAGCCGCCGACGCCTCCACACCACCCAGGCACCCTGGAGACCGGCCGCATGTCGTCGCTCGCCGCCCCCGCGCCCCCCTACGCCCGGAGGGCTTGGCTCACCGACCTGCCCGTGCTGCTCGTCGCGGCCGTCTGGGGCGGCAGCTACCTCGCCGCCAAGGGCATCACCACCGCGCACACCGTGATCGCGGTGCTGGTCCTGCGCTTCGCGGTGGTCCTGCCCGTGCTCGTCGCCGCCGGGTGGCGCGCGCTGCGCGCCCTGACGGCGGCCCAGTGGCGCGGGGCCGGCGTCCTCGGAGCCGTGCTGAGCGGCATCTTCCTGCTGGAGACGTACGGGGTCGTCCACACCTCCGCGACCAACGCCGGGCTCATCATCAGCCTCACCATGATCTTCACGCCGCTCGCCGAGGCGGCCCTGACCAGGATCCGCCCGTCCGGCTCCTTCCTGGCCGCCGCCGCCCTGTCGGTCGCGGGCGTGGTGCTGCTGACGCAGGGCGGCGGGCTCACCGCCCCCTCGGGCGGCGACCTGCTGATGCTGCTCGCCGCCCTCGCCCGTACGGTCCACGTCCTGGCCATGTCCCGTATCAAGGCCGTCCGGGACGCGGACGCGCTGTCGCTCACGACGGTCCAACTCGGCGGCGCGGTGGCCGTCTTCGCGCTGATCGCCGTCGCCGTGCCGGGGAGCGGCGCGTCGCCGTGGACGGTGGCGGCGGGCTTCGGGGTGAGGGAGTGGGCGGGGCTGCTCTTCCTCGCGGTCTTCTGCACGCTGTTCGCGTTCTTCGTGCAGATGTGGGCGGTACGCCGTACCTCGCCGTCCCGCGTGAGCCTGCTGCTCGGCACCGAGCCCCTGTGGGCGGCGGCGGCCGGTATCGCGGTCGCCCGCGAGCAGGTGGGCGCGGTGGGCATCGGCGGTGCCGTGCTCGTGCTCGCCGGGACGTGGTGGGGGAGGAGCGCCGCGGGGGCGAGGGGGGCGGAGGGGGAAACGGGGACCCGGGAAAAGGGGGCGGCCCGCCAGACACCACCACACCCCCCCAGGGA